>QHXQ01000035.1 GCA_003223935.1 Acidobacteriota bacterium
AGTCTTTAGTCCAGAGGCTGCGCCGGGTGTACTCGTGCGGGTGCAGGGCGACGCCGGAGATGCTCACCGTGACGGGCGCGCGGTGCTGATCGCCGAGTTCGCGTCGGGCTTTCAGGTGGCCTATAAACCACGTTCGCTCGCCGTGGATGCGCACTTTCAAGAACTACTTGCGTGGCTCAACAGACGCGGGGCGCGGCCCGCCTTCCGGCAGTTGAAAATTCTTGAGCGCGGCGCATACGGCTGGATGGAGTTTGCGGCGGCGCAGAGTTGTACGTCGGCGCAAGAGGTGTACAGGTTTTATCGCCGACAAGGCGCATACCTCGCGCTGCTGTACGCGCTGGAGGCGACCGACCTGCATTTCGAGAACTTAATCGCGGTGGGCGAACACCCTGTGCTAATCGATCTGGAATCGCTTTTTCAGCCGCGCGTCGCGGGCATCAATATCAAGCAACCGGATTTATTGTTGGCCACACAGACGGCCATACACTCAGTCATGCGCGTCGGTTTGCTGCCGCAACGGATGCTATTAAAGGAGGGCTATGAAGGGATCGACATGAGCGGACTTGGCGGCGCGCCGGGTCAACTCTCGCCGGAGCGCGCCGTTAAGTTGGAGCAGGCAGGGACGGACGAGATGCGCATCGCGCGCCAGCAAGTGGAACTGCCGGAGGGCCAGCACCGCCCGAAGCTGAACGGCGCGGAAGTAAACGTCCTCGACTATGCGAAGGAGATCGTGGGCGGCTTCACTTCCATGTATCGTTTGCTGCTGCGCCGACGTGAAGAGTTGTTAGCCACAGACGGCCCGCTCGCGCGCTTCGCAGAGGATGAGGTGCGTGTCATCGTCCGCGACACGCACACCTACAGCCTGCTGCTGCACGAAGGCTGCCATCCCGATCTGATGCGTAACGCACTTGATCTCGACCGCTTCTACGACCGGCTCTGGGTTGGCATTGAGAACCACCCATACCGCGTGCACACTATTCGCGCCGAACGCGCCGATCTACACAACGGCGACATCCCCATCTTCTCCACCCGCCCCAACTCGCGCCACCTGTGGAACAGCGCGAAGGAACTGATCGCGGACTTCTTCGACGAGACGGGGCTTGAGTTAGTGCGGCGGCGGCTGCGCCAACTCTCAGAGGATGACTTGGCGAAGCAGACGTGGTTCGTCCGTGCGTCTTTAACGACCTTGTCAATTGATCTGGCCGCAACCGAATGGCCTAGCTATGTCGTGACAGAGCCGCAGACCGCTCCCGACAATGAGACCTTGATCCAAGCCGCCCGCGTTGTCGGGGATAGGTTGTTGACTCTCGCCCTGCGCGACGAGGGCGATGTGACTTGGTTTGGTCTCAACTCGGTACGCGAGACCAGTTGCACTCTGACCTCTCTGGATCACAATCTTTATGAAGGACTGCCGGGGGTCACCTTGTTTCTAGCGTACCTCGGTTCGGTGACGGCGGATGAACGTTATAGCGAACTAGCGCGAGCCGCCCTTACCACCTTGCGGCGACAGACCGAGCGCGCGCGCGCAACTATCAAACGCATCGGCGCGTTCGACGGCTGGGGCGGCATTATCTACACGCTCGCACATCTCGCCGTCTTGTGGCGCGAGCCGGCACTACTTGACGAAGCGAGCGAGATGGTCGCGCGCCTGCCCGAACTCATCGAGCAGGACGAGAGCTTCGACATCGTCGGCGGCGCGGCCGGATGCATCGCCGGCCTCATCAGCCTCCACGCCGTCGCCCCTGCGAGCCAAGTAGTAACTTGCGCTGTTCAATGCGGTGACAGACTGCTGGCTCACGCCCTGAAGATGGAGCAAGGCATCGGCTGGTTGACGCCAGCACCGGCCCGCCGCCCGCCGACCGGCTTCTCGCACGGCGCGGCCGGCATCGCATGGTCATTGCTCAAGCTCTATGAACTCAGTCAAGAGGAGCGCTTCCATTTGGCCGCCCGCGCCGCCATCGAATACGAGCGCAGCCTCTTCTCGCCTGAGCAAGGTAATTGGCTCGATCAACGTGACCTCGGCAGCTTCGGGCGCTCGAAAGGTGACGAGAAACCGAAGAGCATCAACGCATGGTGCTACGGTGCACCCGGCATTGGGTTGGCGCGCTTAAGCACGCTGGCGCAACTGAATGACGCCGCGACTCAGACCGAAATAGAGATCGCGCTCCGCACTACACTCGCCAACGGGTTTGGGCAAAACCACTCGCTGTGTCATGGCGACCTCGGCAACATCGAACTCTTGGCCGTGGCCAGTGAACTCTTCAATGACGCGCAATTGCGCGCTCGGGTGCAACACCTGACGGCGATCATTCTAGCGAGCATCAAACGGCATGGGTGGCTGTGTGGCTTGCCGTTTGGTGTCGAGTCGCCCGGTCTCATGACCGGACTGGCCGGCATCGGCTATGGTCTATTAAGATTGGCTGCGCCGGCGCGTGTACCTTCGGTTCTGACGCTTACGCCGCCCGAAGGGCAGGCGACATCGGTTTAACCAAGGACTTGGTTCGCGGCTGCGTTGCAAAAATCGGGTAGAGGTAAGGAAAGTGGCGCGCGGCCCAATGCTTCCGCTCTTTTCACACTGCCGAGCGGGCGCTGGCGGGGATTGAGGCTTTGCATATGATGAGGAAGGGCCAGGTGAAAAGGTTAGGCGGCAGAGACGAACTTCGCCTGCCCCCACCGGGTCTGTTCCATCTAATACCACTTCAAGCATCCGCTCTTCCCCGCTTTCTCATGCTCGACAGATAACTTCGTTCCCGGCAGAGCTTAACTGCTTCTGCCAGGATGCTCAAAGCCAAAGCCCCCTCTCCTCCGACATCCATGCTCACATGGAAAAAACTTTACTGCATCATTTGACAAACATCTCCAGATAAAGTATCTTGACATCAAGGTATATCCAAGGAAGCGGCTATAGATGAGTGTAGATGAGCTTGAATCATTGACTGGGGGAAGTGGCGTGCATGTCTGGCTGGTGCTGTGGAAGGCGGCGCAAGCGGTCGAGGCTTACGCCAAACGCAGCATCGAACATTTGGAACTATGCGGCAGCGACTTCGCCGTGCTGGAAGCCCTGCTGCACAAGGGGCCGCTGCCCGTCAACGAGATCGGGAGAAAAGTTCTGTTAACGAGCGGTTCAATCACCGTCGCTGTTGATCGGCTTGAGACGAAAGGTCTGGTTGAGCGCCGCGCTCACGCGGCCGACCGGCGCGCGCGCATCGTTCATTTGACGAAAGAAGGCCGGAGACTAATCAAGCGAGCCTACGCCGAGCACGCCGCCGACATGGAGCGGCTCGCCGCAGCCTCCCTGACCACAGCGGAACGCAAAACGCTCATCCGCCTATTGAAGAAGATCGGCTACGAGGCGGCAGCCTCGTCAGAACATAGTGATAAAGAGAGCGCCGCGTAAGTCGTTACGGTGTCGTTACGGTCGTGCGCGCCGCATCGCAAAGTGAGGAGATGTTATGTCAACGGTAAGTGAAGCATTGAGAGACGAGGAGATTCGCGCCGGTGGAGGGCGCACGGTGGCAGGCGTTGTCAACAGCATCGAGACGCTGGAAGGCGCAGGCTTTCTCGTGCGTCGCCCATTCCCGAAGGCGTCGTTCTCGGAGTTCGACCCGTTCCTGCTCCTGGACGAGATGGGGCCGATGACGCTTGCGCCGGGCAAAGCGAAGGGCGCGCCGGATCACCCGCACCGAGGCTTCGAGACAGTGACCTACCTGCTCTCAGGCGAGATGGAGCACAAAGATTCGCAGGGGCACGCGGGCAAGTTGAGCGCGGGCGATGTGCAGTGGATGACGGCCGGCGCGGGCGTCGTCCATTCTGAGATGCCTTCGGCTGAGTTCCAGCGAACGGGCGGCACGCTGCACGGCTTTCAATTGTGGGTGAACCTGCCGCGGCAGAATAAGATGATGCAGCCGCGCTATCAGGAGATTCCGGCGGCGCGCATCCCGACGGCGCGGACTGATGACGGGCTGGTGACGGTGCGCGTGGTCGCGGGCGAGGCGCTGGGCGCGCGAGCCGTGATCGAGACGGTGACCCCAATCATGTACCTGCACTTCACGCTCCGGCCCGGCAGTCGCGTGTCGCAGCCTGTGCCGCAGGATTATAACGCCTTCGCTTACATCATTGACGGTGAAGGCGTGTTCGGTGCAGATGGTGAGCGCGCCATTGACGGGCAGATGGTGATGTTCGCGTCTGACGGCGACGATGTGATGATAGCGAATCCGGTGGATGCCGAGTCTGAGCTTGACGTGCTGCTCATCGCCGGAGTCCCTCTGGATGAACCGGTCGCGCGTTACGGGCCTTTCGTGATGAACACCGAAGCGGAAATCTATCAGGCGATTGAGGACTACCGGAGCGGTCGGATAGGCGCGATCAATTTCTGAACATTAGCGAGCCGAACCGTCAGCAGTAGGAGAATGACTATTTTCATCATGAAGGGGGAAAAGAGACCAATGAATAATGTACTGGGAGACGAAGCGCTCGATCAACTCTTCCGGGCAGCGCGCACGCACAGCGCTTGGCTCGATAAACCTGTCAACGATGAGACGCTCCGGCAACTCTATGACTTGTTGAAGTGGGGCCCCACCAGCGCCAACGGCAGTCCGGCCCGGTTTGTCTTTATCCGCTCGCAGGAGGCGAAAGAGAGACTACGCCCGACGCTTGCGCCGGGGAACGTGGAGAAGACGATGACTGCGCCGGTCACGGTGATCGTCGCTTATGATCTACTGTTTTTCGAGAAGCTACCGAAGCTCTTCCCGCACAGCCCCGCGATGCGCGATCTGTTTGCGGAGAATCCGCAACTCATCGAGACGACGGCCAAGCGCAACTCCTCGCTCCAAGGGGCCTACCTGATGATCGCGGCGCGCGCACTTGGGCTTGATTGCGGCCCGATGTCAGGGTTTGATAACGCGAAGCTTGATGAAGAATTTTTCGGCGCGGGCAAAGAATGCGAAGGGTGCGAGCAAGAATTCTTTCCCGCAGGTCACGTGAAGTCGAATTTCCTATGCAACCTGGGCTACGGCGACCCCTCGAAGCTCTTCCCGCGCGCCCCGCGGCTGGAGTTCAATGAGGCATGTTCACTATTATGAGGATGTCCGTAGAGGTTTGATAAATCATTCAAAGGGGAATCAGCTACTTGCCGCCGGTCATAAATCGTCAACTCAGTAACTCTTTGGCCAATTGAAGCAGTAGCTTGAAATCCAACTACCTATCCTGCGGCAAGTAGCTGATTCCCTTAATCTGAAATCCGCAGACCGCAATCTTAATGTGTGGGTGCTGGCGGCGCTGGTGCAGTTTTACGGCGATGCTCTTTGCGTTCGACGTGGCTGGCGCTCGTCCACTCGGCCAACGTTACGGGATCATCGCGGAAGATGTTGCGGACGATGGCGTCGAGTTCGAGTTTACAGTTCATGGCGCGTTCGTCGGCTTCGTTGATGGCGGCGGTGGCGGCGACGTGCGCGCCTTTGTGTTGCGTCCGCCGGTTGAGGGTCTGTTCATACTCGCCGATGCTGGCTTGCAGTTGGTCTAGGAAGTCTTCGGGCAAGCCGCGCCGGACGAACTCAACCTTGAGCGGCGCGGCATCCTGCGCAAACGAGCGCGCCACGGCCAGCCAACCTTGATTGCTGGCGCTGCGCGGCAGGCGAAACTTATCTTCAAGACCGGGCATTGATAGCGCCATCGCACGGGCCGTGCGGTTGATGGCTTCGAGGTCTTCGCGCAAGGCTGCACGCGCGACCGACTTGAGTGTCGTGCCTTCTTTAGCGCCGCGCTTGCCCGAAGCTTGCGTCGCCATGTTCGTCTCAAGCTCTGTGATGGCTGCATTGAGTACGTTGATGACTTCGTGGCCGCGCGTGCCCGCAGGGAAGGCGGCGGCGTGGGCGGTGCAAAACTCGCGCACGCGGATATACGTCTCCAGATCGCGGACTATCTGATCGTTCATCGGGATTGTCTCCTTTCAGGTGAAGCAAAAGGACGTAAGAGCGTCGTCCTTAAAGCAGGGTTGAGTTAAGACGGACAGACGAGCATCTGCCCGCAAAGCTTGCGCCACCCTCTGCTCGCTACCGCTTGCTCGACTTTACTATTGCGTAAGGACTCCAGACGCCCGCGATTATACTCCCAACCGCGCCCCTGTCCACAAAAATCTTCACCCGCCCGCCACGCCACGCGCCCCACTCAACACGCGCCCCGCACCACCCATCCGGCCCCCCGATTCAGCCAATCCACACCCCGCACCACTCAATTCCCACCCTGCACCAATCAATTTCGCACCTGATCCAACCGATTATGCGTCCTGCACCAATCAATTTTCACACTGCACCAATCAATTTTTCCCTTGATCCAATCAATTTTCGCCTTGCATCAATTCGCTCAAGCACTGCATCACTCGATTTTCGCCTTGATCCAATCAATTTCCCCCGTGATCCAATTGATTTTCACCCTGATCCAGTCAAATTCTGCCTTGCTAAAGCCACTTTTCGGCTTGAAATAGCGGCAAAACGACAAATTATAATGATTTCCGGCTGTGTTTCGGCTTGCTTGGCAACTTCTCTGGCAAATCTAGGTCGTCATCAATCAACACATCGGTACAAATGCCCGCTAGTCTTGCATATCCCAAAAGAATGGGTAGCGGCGGCTCACCCTTACCCGTTTCGTATTCTGAGATTCGATTTTGGGTGAAGTCTATTGCGAGTTCCTTGATCAGTTCGTTTTGCGAAAGACCAAGCATTGTCCGAATCTGGACAAGCTTTTGAGTAAGGCGTTTCGGCTTAAGGCGCGCCCTCCTGCCCATCAGAAGTTTCCTCCTAATAGACATGGATTGCCTTTAACCGAGAATTCGGTTAGGATGTCGTCGCGTAATTCGTTCGCCGTGAGTATGAACCTTTCATGCTCAACGGCGACGCTCATTTCACTCCGTTAGTGGGCTTGAGCTACGCATTCGACCGTTGCCGTATATTTCAAAGAAAGAACGGGCGCAAGGATACCATAAACGCCCCTCACCATCTTGCACGTCGAAGACAAGGTAGTGGGGCGATAGTGTGTTGCTCACGAAAATAAATATCTAGCCTTCCCGATCCGACCTATGGCATACTGCGCCCATGCCAAAGCGGTCAAGCACAAAACGCGCCCCACAAGATGAAGCCCAACTTGCCAAGTCCATCGTTGACGAACTAACCGCCGACGAACAAGATGAGCCTGCACCGCAAAAGAATCCCAATGCTGTCGCACTTGGCAGGCTCGGCGGGCAGAAAGGCGGCCCGGCTCGCGCCGCTAAACTATCAAAAAAGAAGCGCAGCGCGATAGCAAAAAAAGCCGCTCAAGCCCGTTGGGGCAAGCCGAGCGATAAATAGTTCAAACTCGCCCCATCTCGTCCCGCTTCGATTTAGCCCGTTTTACTGCGGTTTCGCTAATCCCGCCAAACCCCGACAAGCCCCGACAGACAAAAAAGCGGATTAAGACGATTTAACTGTTGCGCCTTAAACCGTTTCGTGATTTAATACGGACTATGAACGAAGCGGAAGTGCTTGAGTTAAAGGCTCAAGTTGAAGCGGACTACAGGAAGCAGATTGAGACGATAGACGGCTTCCTAGATTTACTCCGCCGTAAGAACGGGGCAAGCCCCGCTACTTCAACCCCCATCAAGCCAGCAACACACCGCAAGCCAAGAACGGGACAAGGCGAAGAAAGAGCGCCGCGAGTTAGAGGGTTGCTCAAAGCAACTCTCGACATTCTGCCCGTACTTCCGGCGACCTTTACGCGCCTTGATATTATCGCAAAGGTAGAGGAAACCTACCCGAAGTTTAAGGGTAATATCAGGCCCGATTCAATGCGGACAACGCTCAAAAGGCTTCTTGAGGACGGCACGATAGAGGTAGTGGAAGAGTCTTCAGGCCCTAAGCCAGCAGTTTATAGATACGTGAAAAAAGGGGTGGAGTCTAAAATGTAGGCACTAAAAACATAAGCGGTGAGAGATGGATTGTCAGGGCCGACTCTCACCGCCTACGCACATGCGCAGAGGTGGCGGAACTAGCAGACGCGCCGGATTGTCACTCCGGTGGTGTGTATGCACCGTGCGGGTGCAAATCCCGTTCTCTGCACTTCTCTTTTTCAAAGAGACAGCATGAGCGAACCATGCCGCCCCTGACTTATTTCCACGCGCAGTATCGCATAAAACGGCGATCCGAGCAAGCGTTATTTTTGACCGCTCAAGCACTTTTTCTCTTGACAATACTTGAGCGGTCAAGCATAATAGCACCGTAGCAACACAGAGAGGTGCTAACGATGAACTGCCAAAAATGCAACGGTGAGACAAAGAAATTCGGGCGTGACCGCAAAGGCCATCAACGCCTTCGCTGTCTGTCTTGCGGTAAGACTTCTATTATTCCTTATGATAAGCCGCTAGGCGATATGCGCTTGCCGATAGACAAGGCTGTGATGATTTTGAATCTACTTATTGAAGGCAACAGCATCCGTTCGACGGAGCGCATTACAGGCGTTGGCAAGACGGCGATCATTGCTCTCTTGGTTAAGACCGGCGAGAAGTGCGAACGGCTTTTCGAGAAGTACATGCGGAACATTAAAGTTAATGACGTGCAGGCTGATGAAATCTGGGGCTTTGTGCGGATGAAGGATAAGACGCGCAAGCGCAGGGGCAAAGATGAAGAGGGCTTAGGCGATGCTTACACTTGGATCGCAATGGAGCGCGATTCTAAATTGATCTTCGCTTGGCATCTTGGCAAACGCTCTGCGAAGGATGCGGAAATCTTTTTAGAGAAAATCTACAAGGCTGTCGAAGGCACTAACAATCGCTTTCAAATGACGACGGACGGTTACGGCGCTTATCCTGATGCCGTCTCTTACTCTTTAGGCACTCGCGTTGACTACGCGCAACTAATCAAACAATACGCCGCGCCCGAAGCGGACGATCATCGTTACTCGCCTTCGGTCTGCACTGGCGCAAAGCCTGTTCCAGTTATCGGCAACCCAGACCCAGAAAAGATATGCACGTCGCATATTGAACGGCAGAATTTGACCGTGAGAATGTCCATGCGGAGAATGACGAGATTGACGAACGGCTTTAGCAAAAAGTGGTCAAACTTGCGGGCCGCACTCGCGCTCAACTTCGCTTATTACAACTTCTGCCGGATGCACAAAACGATTAGATGCACGCCCGCGATGCAAGCGAACATCACAAAGCGTGTATGGGAATTGAAAGACCTACTCGCAAACTAGAACAGGAGAAGATCAATGCAACAACAGACTGACACCGTTTACCTCAACTTCTATAGTCCTATCAGTCAAACCACTGTGCAAACCCTGATGGCTGCATGCACAGACGCGATGCGACAATTCAACCCGCGCACGCTCTATCTGTCTATCTCGTCAAGTGGCGGCGAGGTAGCGGCTGGCATTACGCTCTATAACTTTCTACGTGGCTTGCCGGTGCGCGTGGTCACGCATAACATCGGCGCGATTGACTCAATCGCAGTTGTAATCTTCTTGGCTGGTCAAGACAGATACGCCGTCCCAACCGCAACCTTCTTATTTCACGGTGTACAACTCGGCATCAGCCAGCCCACGAACTTAACGATCTACCAACTGAGAGAATTGGTTAGTGGCTTAGATGAGGATCACAACAGGATCGTTCATGTTATTACGGGCAGGACAAAGCTAAGTGAGGATGAAGTGCGGGAACTGTTCGCGCAGGGTGAATCAAAGAATCCGACCTTTGCTGTCGAGCGGGAAATCATCGCCGCGATCCAAGACTTCGCTGTACCGCAGGGCGCTCCCTTCTTTTCGCTCAATACGTGAGGGCGCAGACTTCACGCTTACCCCGCTATAAGTACGGGCGAGCGGCGGCGTTTCCGCGACAATGCGAAATAGGCCCTCTATCGGCTTATCTGCCTGCTTCATAGGGTGGTCGCGCATCGCTTCCTTTTCTCTGTGCTGTGCTCGGCAACGCTTCGCCATGCTACGCATTGCTTCACTAGGCTAAAGTCAAACCAAACCTTACCACACCTTATCTCGCCGTACCCTGCCGTGCCTTACCAAGCCATGCCTTGCCATGCTAAACCGAGCCACAGCGCAAGCACTATACCACAGACTGAGAGCAGCAACACACTATCGCCCCACTACCGAAGACAACTGGCCCCTCGCGGCAGCGCTCCGAGACCTCCTCGAATCAGAAGGCTACCGCGTGACCCTATTAACCGACGGCCTTGCCGCCCTCCGCGAGATCGAAAGCCAGACGCACTATGATCTATTCTTGTTGGATAACGAACTACCGCGCCTTGACGGCTGGCAGTTAATCAAACACGCGCGCACACTCCCGCACCGCCAACACACACCAATCATCCTCATGTCAGCGCGCGATTGCACGACGTTGGCGCAACAAGTCGGCGCAGACGCCTTCCTCCCGAAACCCGAAGGCATCAATCGTCTCGTCCAAACGATCATTGCCTTATTTAATCGAAGTCCGTGCATCAATCCGCCGCGTTAGCGGTGCTTGCTTTTAGCCCGGCGTTTCAACGCCGGGAACACGTACCCGATTGGGTTGCGTCGCATCAGCGACGATTGAATGCCAACCGCACAGTTCATGCGTCGCTCGCGCGACGCGCTGCTCGGTTCGCATCCTGTCCCGGCGTTGAAACGCCGGGCTAAAGTCAGCGCGCCGCTAACGCGGCGGAATTATGCACAAACTTCAGTTCATCAGGCTGCGTCAAGGGTGCACGCAGCCTGCGCTGGCACGTCTTTCAGGCCGTGGGGACTGTGCCGCATGGCCGCCATGCTTGCGGGGGCATGGCGGCCAAATCTTATAAGCCACAGGTCTTGCCAAATTTCGCAAGCCCTGTGGTGGGCGTGCTCACTTATCTGCCCTGCGGCGCGGGTGGCAGTGCCTCTGAAACAAGGCGCTTTCTGCGTGCTGCCGCCTCACTTGCTCATGCTCTGCGCGCTTTGGTACAATCCGAGGCGTCTTGTTAGAAGAATGGTAGCAACGCGGTGGTTTGAAACTGCGCGGCTGCCAGCCAAGTTTTCGACAAAAGCTCCAGAAGACCTTTGCCGGCTTTAGCAGCAGATGACGCGAACTCGAACTACATTTCGATTTTAAGTCAGCGGCGACCCGCCATCGTGAGCGGGCGCGCGGCGAGGGCGCTTCTGTCGAATCCGATCTTAAGTTTGGTTCGTCCCAACGAACACGAAAATTCAGTTTCCGGTTGTCGCTTATCTCCGTTCGCGCCGCTCTCGGTGGGCGTGCCGTTTAACCTGTGTGGCCTTTGAGGCGCACGAGGCTTGATTTTGCTTTGAGCGGATGGAGATAACTAAGCCATGAGTGAAGTAAACGTACAACTGAAGGACGGGCCGGCGGCGCAAGTGCCGGCCTCTGTCACGGTCGGCGAAGCTTTGAAGCAACTCGACCGCGACGCGGCGAAGCAGGCACTCGCCGCACGTGTGAACGGGCACGAGGTTGATCTCGCGCGCCCGCTCTCGGCGCTCGAAGCAAACGGCGGCGGTGCGCCTATCGAGATTGAACCCGTATTGCCTGCGACGCGCGAAGGTCTCGAAGTCTTGCGTCATTCGACGGCGCATCTGCTTGCTGCCGCCGTGCTCGATCTCTTCCCCGGCACAAAACTCGGCATCGGCCCTGCGCTCTTAGACGATCCGCGCTACGGTTTTTTCTACGACATGATCGCGCCGCGCATGCTCACGGATGAAGACCTGCCCGTGATTGAAAAGCGCATGCGCGACATCGCCAAGCGCAACCTGAGTTATCGCCGCGAAGAGATTTCAAAAGCGGAAGCCTTGCGCATCTTTGCCGAGCGCGACGAGCCTTTGAAGTGTCAGTTGATCGAAGACAAGGGCGGCGCGACGGTCAGCGTCTATTACATTGACAACTCGCCGTTCATAGATTTCTGTCTGGGGCCGCACGTGCCGAACACGAATCGGCTGAAAGCGTTCAAGCTCTTGTCGCTTTCGGGCGCGTACTGGATGGGCGACGCGACGCAGCCGCAGATGCAACGCATCTACGGCACGGCCTTCTTCACGCCCGAAGAACTCGACGCATGGCTCAAGCAACGACAGGAAGCCGAACGGCGCGATCATCGTCGGCTTGGGCGCGAGCTTGATCTCTTCTCGATCCAAGAGCAGTACGGACAGGGCTTGATCTTCTGGCATCCGAAGGGCGCGATCATTCGGAAGCAGATGGAGGATTATCTCTACGAAGAGTTGATCCGACGCAACTACAGTCTCGTCTATACGCCGCACATTGCGCGCCGCGAGTTGTGGCAGTTGAGCGGGCACGAACAGAACTACGGCGACTCGATGTTTGCGCCGACGAAATTGGAAGAGACCGAGTTTCGCTTAAAGCCGATGAACTGTCCGTTCCACATCGGCATCTACAAATCGCAGCAGCGCAGCTATCGCGACCTGCCGCAGCGTTACGGCGAGATGGGCACCGTCTATCGCGCCGAGTTGTCGGGCACATTGCACGGCTTGATGCGCGTGCGCGGCTTCACGGTTGACGACGCGCACCTGTTCTGTACACCGGCGCAGATTCGCAAAGAGATCAGCGACTGCGTGGATTTCGTCGTCGAGGTCTTGAAGACATTCGGCTTCGAGAAGGTCAAATTCGAGTTATCGGTCAAGGGCAACGAGACGAACAAGAATTATCTTGGCTCAGAAGCGGACTGGGCAAAGGCCGAGACGGCGCTCGCAGAAGTTCTGAATGAGCACGGCGTGGCCTACGAGCGCATCGAGGGCGAGGGGGCCTTTTACGGCCCGAAGATTGATTTCAAGGTCGAGGACGCCATCGGTCGCCTGTGGCAACTCGGCACGGTGCAGTGGGATTTTAATTTGCCCGAACGCTTCGAGCTTGAGTACATCGCCGAAGATGGCCGCGCGCACCGGCCCGTCATGGTGCATCGCGCGCTCTTCGGCTCAATCGAACGCTTCTTCGGCGTTTTGATCGAACACTACGCGGGCGCGTTTCCACTCTGGCTCTCGCCCGTGCAGGTCGCTGTGCTGCCGATCACGGATCGTGTCAACGAGTACGCTGAACGTGTCGCGGCTGAACTACGCGCCGTCGGTTTGCGCGCCGACGTGAACCTGCGCAGCGAAAAGATCGGCGCGAAGATCAGAGATGCGCAGTTGCAAAAGATTCCGTTCATGCTCGTCCTCGGCGACCGCGAAGTTGAAGAGGATAAGGTCGCCGTGCGCGAACGCACGCAAGGCGACATGGGCACGATGACACTTGAAGAGTTCAAACAGATGGCGCTCGCCCTCGTTCGGTCGCGGGCGTTGACGAACACATAGTTTAAAGTTCAAGGTTCAAAGTTCAAGGTTGAATAAACTTTGAACCTTGAACCTGCAACTTTGAACCTTAACTTTGGAGGTGTAGCAATCTCACCAAGTTTTCGCGGGCGTGGACAGCGCCCAGATAATCGGCGGCAACCGGCCGCGCGCATCAACGACCGCATCCGCGTGCCTGAGGTACGCGTCATCGGCGACGATGGCGAGCAACTCGGCATCATGAACACGCGCGACGCCGTGCGCATGGCACGCGAGCGTGGGCTTGATCTCGTCGAGGTCGCGCCGACGGCGCAGCCGCCCGTCTGTCGCATCATTGATTACGGCAAGTTTCAGTACGAGACGAGCAAGAAGCAGAAGGAAGCGAAGAAGAAGCAGGTCATCATCACCGTCAAGGAGGTGAAGTTTCGCCCCGGCACGGACGATCATGACTACAACTTCAAGATGAAGCACGCGCGCCAGTGGCTCGAAGAGGGCGACAAAGTGAAGGCAACCATCTTCTTTCGCGGGCGCGAGATCACGCACCGCGAACTCGGCACGCAACTGCTCGCGCGGCTTGAGCGCGACCTTGCAGACATGGGCGAAGTCGAAGCGCGCCCGCGCATGGAGGGCAATCAGATGTTTCTGATCTTCGCGCCCAAGAAACATAAGGCGGCCGGTGGCGGCGGCAGTCAAAAATCCGAAGGCGGCCCCAAGCCAGACGGACAAACGCCGCCCGCACCGCCGACGCAAGGATTAAATCAATGATATGCAAAGTCTAGAGTCTAGTGAGTCCAGAGAGTCCAGAGAGTCTAGGGCAGATGTCTTGACTCGCTAGACTCTCGACTGTTCTCGAAAGGAGCACTTATGCCTAAACTAAAAACACACAAGGGCGCGGCGAAGCGCGTCCGCCTGACCGCGAGCGGCAAAGCCAAGCGCGGGCATTCGCACGCGCGCCACATCCTGACCAAGAAAACGAAGAAGCGCAAACGCCATCTCGACCTAGACACGCTCGTGTCCGAGTCCGACATGGAGCGCATCAAGAACATGCTGCCCTACGGCCGCAGCTAAAGAAATGATGAACGATGAAGGATGAGGGATGAAGTAAAGCCTATGCTTTTAACTTGTCACTCATCACTCGTCACTTGTCACTGCTTTTGAAAGGAGACTGTTATGCCTAGGGCAAAACGTGGAAATAAGCGCACAGAGCGGCGCAAGAAGATTCTTAAATTAGCCAAGGGTTATCGCGGCACGAAGTCGAAACTTTATCGTTCGGCCAAAGAGTCGGTTGAGCGCGCGCTCAACTTCGCCTATACGGGGCGCAAACTCAAGAAGCGCGACTTCCGCTCGCTCTGGATCGTCCGCATCGGCGCGGCGGCGCGCTTGAACGGCTTGAACTATTCGCAGTTCATGCACGGCCTCAAAACGGCCGGCATTGAGCTTGATCGCAAAGTGCTCGCAGACCTCGCGGTCAACTCGCCGGAGGCGTTTGCCGACCTCGCCGGTCAAGCCAAGAACGCGCTCGGCAACGAACGACAAGCGGCGGCGTAAAACCCAAGTCCAAAGTCTAACGTCCAATGTCCAAAGTCGAACCTACGACATGCGACGCTGGATTTTAGCTTTGGACATTAGCCATTGGACTTTGACTTTGGACGTTAGACTAATGGAACAGCCGGAAGCTGTGCGCGAAGCGTTCGAGCAAGAGTTCGGACGCTTCGCTCGTTTTCGCGGCGCTGAGAGCGCGGCCTTTGATGGCTTGCGGCTCGCGGACGTGGAGACGACGTTGCGCGAGTTGAGCGACTTGCGCACGCGCCACACGGGCAAGAAGAGCGCGCTCGCAAATCTCAAAAAACAGATCGGGCGCGCGGCCGCAGAAGAGCGCGCGCAGTTCGCGCAAGCTGTGCAGCAACTCGAAGCGCGCATCGCGGAAGAGATCGCAAAGGTTGAGCGTGCGTTGCAAGATACGGCCGCGCGGTTGCGAACTGAACGCGAGCGTCTGGACGTGACTTTGCCGGGCCGCCGCATTCGGCGCGGGCACGTGCATCCGATCAATCTCATTCGCCAACGGCTCGAAGACATCTTTGTGGCGATGGGCTATACGGTCGAGGATGGGCCGGAGATCGAGAACGACTTCTACAATTTCACCGCGCTCAACATCCCTGAGTCGCATCCGGCGCGCTCACCGCAGGACACTTTCTATACGACCGACGGTTTTGCGCTCCGCTCGCAGACTTCGACCGTGCAGATTCACGCGATGCAGCGCCGCCAGCCCCCTCTGCGCGTCATCGCGCCCGGCAAGGTCTTTCGCCGCGATACGCCCGATGCGACGCACAATCCAATGTTCTTCCAGATCGAAGGCCTCGTCGTTGATCGCGGCATCTCGATGGCGCACCTGAAGGGCACGGTCACGGAGTTCCTGCGGCGTCTGTTCGGCACAGACGTGCGCACGCGCTTTCGCCCGTCCTATTTCCCGTTCACCGAGCCGAGCGCCGAGTTCGATTTCTCGTGCTTCAAATGTGGCGGCACAGGCTGCGCGCTCTGCAAGCAGTCGGGCTGGATCGAGTTGGGCGGCTCAGGCATGGTGCATCCCAACGTCTTGCGCGCGGCCGGCGTTGACCCCGCAGAGTTCTCCGGCTTCGCCTTCGGCTTCGGCATAGACCGCATGTGCATCCTGCTCTACGACCTCGACGACATACGCCTGCTCTTCGAGAACGACGTGCGATTCTTGGAGCAGTTCGATTGATGAGAACAGTGGTCGGTGGTCAGTGGTCAGTGATCAGTTAAAAAAACTGTCTTTACTGATCACTGACCACTGACCACCGACCACTGACCACTGCTTTTATGGGTGAACGATATATGGTTCTCGGCGGCGGCGGGATGATCGGCCGGCAGGTCGTGCATCAGATCGCGGCGCAGCTTAGGCCCGAATGGATCATGATCTGTTCGCGCTTTCAGAAGGAGGTGCGCGAGGCGGCGGAGCATTTCAAGCGCGAGTTTCCGCACGTGCATCTATTCGGCTTCTGGGGCGATCTGTTCTTGCGCGCCGAGTGGAACACACAGGAGCATAGGCGGCAGCAACCGCGCGCCGAAGTCTTGAAATCCGCCGAGCATCGTGCCGCGCTCTACGACGATCTGTTCGGCGACTTCGACGCGGCTTACGCGCGCTCGCAACTCGTCCAACTGATCCTCGAACACAAGCCTGACGTGGTCGTTGACTGCATCAACACTGCGACCGGCATCAGCTATCAAGATGTTTACACCGCGTCAGGCGCGACCAAGAAACAGTTCGACCGATTAAAGGCGGCGTTGCGCACAGAGAACGCCAGCGCGTCTGAGCACAACACGAGCGCGCAGTTAGACGAGCGCAAGCATGGCGCTGAACCAGCAACAACGGCAAAGCCTGCGGTTGAATTGATCGGCCCGGCGGGGCGCGCGATTGAGAGTCTGCTGTTGTCGCAGTCTGTGCCGCAGTTGATCCGCCACGTCCTCATGGTCTCGCGTGCGTTAACGGAAGTTGGCGCGCGGCTCTATCTGAAAGTCGGCACGACGGGCACGGGCGGGATGGGCTTGAACATCCCTTACACGCACTCGGAAGATAAGCCGTCGGTGCAGTTGCTGACGAAGACTGCGATTGCGTTTGCGCACACGGGGCTGTTGTTTCTAATGGCGCGCACGCAGGGCGGCCCCGTCGTCAAAGAGATCAAACCGGGCGCGATGGTCGGCTATGCGAACATCGCCTATCCGACGATCCGGCGACAGGGCAAAGCCGTCTTCATGTATCGCAGCCGCATCGAGCCGCTCGAACAGACGTTGACGTTGAAACCGGAGAAGGGCTTGTTCGAGCGACTCGGCAAACTAAAGATGGCGGTCGTGGACACGGGCGAGAACGGCATCTTTGGCAAGGGCGAGTTTGAAGCGATCACCTCGCTGCGGCAGATGGAGTTTATGACGCCCGAAGAGATCGCGCAGCAGGTCGTGCTTGAGATCAGAGGCAGCAACACGGGCTACGACGTGATCGCCGCGATTGACAGCGCCGTGATGAACCCGACCTATCGCGCGGGCGTGCTCCGCCAATTCGCGCTTGAAGAGGTGACGCGCCTTGAGCGCGAGACCGAATCGCACTCGGTTGCGCTCGGCCAATTGGGGCCGCCCGAACTCGGCAAACTCCTGTGGGAAGCGCACCTGTTGAAGCTTCAGTACGGCACGCACAGCGCCGTACTTGAAGCCGAACCGGCGCACATCGCCGAACAGGTCGCAAACTTTCTCGATTGGGATTTGAAACTGCGGCACACGATCAACGCCGTCGGTCTGCCAATCCTTTTGCCCGACGGCCGCGCGCTTGTGCGCGGCCCGTTCATACGCATCCCTGAAGCGCCGAACGCCGAGAGCGTGCCGGTTACAACGGAGAGTATTGATCGTTGGGCTGATAAAGGTTGGGTTGATCTGCGTCCGCAAAATTTCGCGCGCTGGCAAGCCCGCTTTCGCGCCATGCAACGGGGCGCAAATCGCCTGCGCGAACGCGGCTCAGCCAGCGTCATACGCGACGCCTACCTCGCAGACACAATCGAACCCGGCGCGGTCGTCGGCTGGATTTTTAATAACGAGGAAGCTTTTGGATACAGAATAAAATAGTGGTCGGTGGTCAGTGATCAGTAAAAAACTGTTCTCACTGACCACTGACCACCGACCACCGACCACTATCTTATGAACATTAGTTACAACTGGCTGCGCGAATTGGTTGCGGTTGAGCTTTCAGCGGAAGAGTTGCGCGAGCGTTTGACGATGCGCGGGCTTGAGGTCGAGGCGGTCACGCAGGCGGGCGATGATTACGTGCTTGAGGTCGCGGTGCTGTCGAATCGCGCCGATCTGTTGTCGCATCTTGGCGTCGCGCGTGAGGTGAGTGTGCTGATGGGCGTGCCGCTACGACAGCCGGATGCGACGCCCGTGCAAGCGGAAGGGCGGGCGGAGAATTTTACGGCGGTCGAGATTGTTGACCCCGACTTGTGCCCGCGTTATGCAGCGCGGATCGTGCGCAGCGTGAAGGTCGGGCCGTCGCCCGAGTGGTTAGTCAAACGCTTGCAAGCGGTCGGGCAGCGACCGATCAATAACATCGCAGACATCACGAACTACGTGATGCTCGAAACGGGCCAGCCCCTGCACGCTTTCGATCTGGAAAAACTCTACGAGCGGCGCATCGTCGTGCGTCGCGCACAGACGGGCGAGAAGTTGATGACGCTTGACGATGTCGAGCGCGAGCTTGATGCGGAGATGCTAGTCATCGCCGATGGCGCGCGCGCGGTCGCGCTCGCGGGCGTGATGGGCGGCGCGGACTCGGAGATTTCCGCAACAACGCGCGACGTGTTGATCGAGAGCGCGTATTTCAGTCCGGCAAGTGTGCGCCGCACGGCGCGCAAGCTCGGCATGCAGACCGACGCATCGGATCGCTTCGAGCGCGGCACGGATTACGAAGGCGTCGTGCGCGCGCAGGCGCGTTGCGTCGCGCTCATCTGCGAACTCGCAGGCGGCGCGGCGACCGTTGATGCAATTGACGTCTATCCGCAAAAGATCGAACCGCCCACAGTAACTTTGCGTCTGCCGCGCGTCCGCGCTTTAACGGGTCTGCCCATCGAGCCGCAAGACACGATTCGCATCCTCACGGCGCTTGGTTGTGAGCCGGTGCAAGCGGCTGTGCTCGGCGGCGAACAAATGCCCGCAGACACAACTGCGCTTGAGTTGGCAACGGTATATCCCGGCGCAACCTTTAGCTTCGCCGGTCCTTCTTGGCGGACGGACATACGCATCGAAGAGGACTTGATCGAAGAGGTCGGACGCCATTTCGGTTACGAGCACATGCAAGATGAGTTGCCGGCCGCGAATGCCGTCGGCGAATATCGCGCGCACGAAGAACGTCGTCGCGCCGCGCGTCGCGCCCTCGTGGCGCAAGGCTACTCGGAAGCGATCAACTTCAGCTTCATTGACGCTGCGCACGATGAACAGTTCGAGTTGTTGCCCGCGCTCAAGGCGCGCGCGAACGACGGCACAGATCATTTCGTCACCCTCGCTAACCCGATCATTGAAACGGCGGCGCGCATGCGCCCCAGCTTGCTGTCGGGTTTGCTGGCAGCCGTCCGCCACAATTTCAATCATGGCACGCGCGACGTGAGCCTCTTCGAGACGGGGCGCGTCTTTGCCGCGCGCGGCGCGGACGAAGAGCGACCACACGAGCGCGATGCGTTGGCGCTTGTGACGACCGGGCGCGTGCGCGAAGCCGAACGCGCAACTGCTTCGCGCGAAGTTGATTTCTACGATCTCAAAGGCGCGCTCGAAGCGGCCATCGAAGCGATGAAGACCGGCGCGCTTGAGTTTGCCGCGACCGACGCGCGCCACTTGCGCGCAGGGCAAGCAGCGCGCGTATCGCTCGCCGGTCAAGCAATCGGCACAGTCGGCCGTTTGGCCGATGAGATCGCCGCCGCGTACAAATTCCGCCAGCCGGTTTACGTCGCCGAAATGGATTTCGCCGCGCTGCTTGCGGCTCGCCCTGCGCCTGCGCGCTACACGCCGTTGCCGCGTTTCCCCTCGGTCGTGCGCGACGTGACGCTCCTCGTTGATCGGCACGTGTCGTTTGCAGAACTGCGTCGAGCAGTGCTTGAACTACATATTGCATATTGTCAGAGCGCCGAGGTTATTGACGTGTACGAAGGCGAGAAGTTGCCCGAAGACACGCGCGCTATCACACTGCGGCTTGAATTTCGCGCACCCGAACGAACGTTGCGCGACGAAGAGGTTGACGTGCTGTACGGACAGATTGTCGCGGCACTTGGACAGAAGTTTGCCGCGCATTTGCGCTGAGGCGCGAATGATTTAATTTCGTCTGAGGTAAACGATAAACATGATCCTACGAAAACTCTCCCTGTGTTTGTTGGCCTGCAATCTCGTCTGCGTGCGTGCGGGTGCACAGCAGGCGCAGCCCGCCGCCGCTCCTCCGGCGCGGGTCGCGATTAAAGCCGGGCGCTTGGTCAACGTCCGTAATGGCGAAGTCGCCAACAATGTGTTTGTGCTGATCGAAGGCGAACGCATCGTGAGCGTGAGCCGCACAGCGCCTGCGGGTGTGCCGTTGATCGATCTCTCGAATCAGACGGTGCTGCCCGGTCTGATCGATTGCCACGCACATCTATTGCTCAATTGGAAAGATTTGTCAGCCGTCAGCACCTTGCGTATGTCATCGCCGCAAGGTGCGTTGTGGGGCGCACACAATTTGCAGGTCTGGCTGCAACACGGCTTCACCATGCTGCGTGATGCTTGTGAAAACGATCAGTTTTACGGTCAACTCGCACTGCGCGACAGCATCAACACGGGCTTAATCAAAGGGCCGCGCATGGTCTCGGCAGGCCAATGCTTGTCGGTCACGGGCGGGCACGGCGACGCAGATTTTCTCGCGCCGGATCAGGCGATGCCCGCGCGCCCGAACATCGCCGACACGGTTGATGGCATCAGCAGCGCGGTGCGGCGCGACATCAAGTACGGCGCGGATTGGATCAAGTTGATGGCTACGGGCGGCGTGGTTGACTTGACGAGCGATTTCAACGTGCAGGAGTTAAGCGAAGAGCAGATGGCGCGTGCGGTCGAGGTGGCGCATCGCGCGCGCAAGCACGTGATGGTACACGCGGAAGGTACAGCAGGGATCAAAGCGGCCGTGCGCGCGGGCGTTGATTCAATCGAGCATGGCACGATGCTTGACGAAGAAGGCGCGGCATTGATGGAGAAGCGTGGCACTTGGCTTGTGCCGACGCTCTCGGCGTTCCAACGCGGTGTTGAAATCGGCACAAACTTCGGGCAAGACCCGATCAGTCTCGCGAAGGGCAAAGAGATCTTGAAGTATCAACAGCCGGCCTTTGCGCTCGCGTTGAAGCATCATTTGAAGATCGCTTTCGGGCTGGACGACGATCCGGATTTTCTGCCGAAAGAGTTTGAGGCGCTTGTGCGCGGCGGCATGAAGCCGCTCGAAGCTCTACAAGCGGCGACCGTCAACGGCGCGGAGTTATTAGGTCTATCGGATCAGATCGGCACCATCGAGCCGGGCAAGTACGCGGACATCGTCGCCGTCAGCGATGATCCGTTGCGTGACATCAGCGCGATGGAGCGGGTCGTCTTCGTGATGAAGGGTGGCGAAATAATTAAAGACGATGTGCACGCGCGCAGATAGCGTGACGAAAATTTTTGCGTATGATTAACGGATCAGCAGATTGACTCTTGCGCTCGCCGTCACGCGGGGGCATAATCGGGCGGCCGTTTTCGAGCTGCTCTTTGCGAGGACATGAATGATGGTCGGACTGACCGGACTGGAAAAGTTTTCCCACCTTGAAGATAAAATTTATCGCACCATCGAGCTAACAAAGACTTTGCGACAAGAGAAGGAAAGTCTGGAGCGCGAGGTCGCCGCCATGCGGCGCGAACTCGGCATGCTGCTCGAAGAGAAGGATCGGCTCGAAACGCAGGTCGAGCGGCTGCTCGCCGAGCGCGACACGATCCGCATGAAGGTCGAAGCGATGCTCGACGCCATCGCCGTGCTCGACCCGGAAATGGTCGAAGCGATGCGCCGATAACAGTCAGAAGGTTTAATTCAAGATCATGAGCGCCATCAAACCACCCGGAGATCAATCGAGCACGCCGACGATCCGCGTGGAGATTTACAATCAGATTTACAACATCCGTTCGGACGGCGACAGCGAATACGTCACCCAACTCGCCGAGTTCGTGGACCGCCGCATGCGCGAAATCTCTTCGGGCACGCTCACGGTTGACTCGCTCAAGGTCGCCATTCTCGCCGCGCTCCACATCGCCGACGAACTGCACCGCCTGCGCAGTCTGCACGAGCAAGCCGACTCGCAACTCGCCGCCCGCAGCGCCGAATGCGCCGACATGCTCGACCGCGTGCTCAAACGCCCGACGGGCGAGCCGGCCGCCAACCAACCCAACGTCGCTTTTTCATGAGATAAAGGTCAAAAGTTAGAGATCAGAGGCCAGACTTTTGTCAAGTCGCAAACTGACCTCTAACCTCTAACCTCTGCCCGCTGCTTTATGCTAGTATCCCGTCCGGCTGAGGGAATTCGGTCTGCGGGGTTCGTCACCGATTGTACGATGATTGAGCCAACGCCGTTAACACGGGAGACCGACGCCGCGCGCTAGTTGCAGTCCTTCAGAGTTAAGGAATGCCAGAGGCCGCGGCTTTTCAAAGGTCACCCACCTGTCGAGTGCAGGTTCAATTACGGCTTCGGAACGGCCAACGCGGATTTCCCTCTGCCAACAAAAGCAGTGACGAGTGACAAGTGACGAGTGACAAGCTAAGACAAGTTTTTTAACTTGTCACTCGTCACTTGTCACTCGTCACTGTATTTTTATATGAGAGTTTTATTGATCGGCGATGTAGTGGCGCGACCCGGACGGGTCGCGGTGATGGAGCGCATACAGGATTTGCGCGAGCAATACCGGATTGATCTGTCGGTGCTGAACGCGGAGAACGTCGCAGGCGGCTTCTCGATCACGCCGCCGCTCGCCGAGCAACTCTTCGCCGCCGGCATTGACGTGATGACTTCAGGCAATCACATCTTTGACAAACGCGAAGTGGTCGAGTACATACAGCGCCAACCACGCCTGCTCAGACCTGCAAACTATCCGCCGAACACGCCGGGCAAGGGGCTATGGCTCGGCGAAGTGCGCGGCGTGCGCGTCGCCGTGATGAATCTAATCGGGCGCGTCTTCATGGGTGCGACTGACGATCCGTTTCGCGTTGCGAATGAACTGGTCAACTCGCTCCCGGCGGACGTGCGCGTCCGCATCGTGGACATGCACTGTGAGGCCACTTCGGAGAAAATAGCGATGGGTCGTTTTCTCGATGGGCGCGTCTCTTCGGTCACAGGCACGCACACGCACGTGCAGACCGCAGACGAGCAAATCCTGTCCGGTGGCACGGCTTACTTAACCGACCTCGGCATGACCGGCAGTCACGCGGGCGTCATCGGCATGAAGACCGAAGACGTGCTCGCGCGCTTCACGTCCGTCACCGCGCGGCGCGCAGAACACTCTACGGGCGGCGTCCGTATTAACGCCGCAGTCGTTGACATTGATGAGACGACCGGGCGCGCCCGCTCAATCACGCGCCTGTCGCTGCCACATGAATCTTGAAGGAGGATGAGTGATGAGTCTGCGAAAATTTGCGATCACGTTTTTAGTCTTGGGTCTCGCCATTGCCTGCGCGGCGCAGCAGGCCAAGCGCGGCACGGCCGAAGCGACCATCAACGGCAAAAAGGTTTCGATCAGCTACGGCCGGCCGAGCCTGCAAGGGCGCGACATGTTGGCGCAGGCGACACCGGGCACGGTCTGGCGCGTCGGCATGAACGAGGCGACCGAGATCACAACCGACGGCACGCTCGTCGTTGACGGCAAGGAACTCAAGAACGGCAAGTACACGCTCTGGGTGCGCAAGACCGGCGCGGACACTTGGACGCTCGCTTTTCATCCCAAGACCGGCGTTTGGGGGCGACCGCCACTAACCGAAGGCTACGCCGCCGAAACACCGCTCACCCTAACGAAAGCCTCAGACTCAGCCGAGCAACTCGTGATCGATCTAGCCGACAAGAACGGCGCAGCCGAGATCAAAATTCACTGGGGCACGGCCATGCTCACCGGCACGTTCGGCGTCAAGTAAAAAAACAGTAGGCAGAATGCAGTAAGCAGAAAGCAGCCGGTTAAATGCGCTTCAGGCAATTGAGCGCTTCAACCGGCTGCTATTCCTCACTGCCTACTGCTTTCTGCTTACTGCCTACTGTTCTTCACGGCGCGCTGTCTTCGGGCACGCGGCCGGCGCGGCCGGGAAATTGCGAGGTGTGGATGTCTTCTTCAGGGGTGGCAGAGAGGAGCAGGCGATAGCGTTCGGGCATGGAGCGCACGCGCCCTTGCGCGTCTGTGACGACGTGGCCGGTCTCGCCTTCGGCGATCACTTGGCCGTTGTCGGCACGCACGATCTCGTAGCCGAAGCGGACGGAGCGGCGGCGCAGTTCGGTGATGTGTGTGCGCACGATCAGATCGTCATCGTAGTAAGCGGGCGCTTTGTAGCGGCAGTAGATTTCGGCGACGACAAGAAACGAAGACTCGTCCTCCTCCATCTCGCGGTAAGCAAAACCACGCGCGCGACAGAACTCCGTGCGCCCGATCTCGAACCAGATGAGATAATTTGCGTGATAGACCACGCCCATCCGATCCGTCTCGGCGTAGCGCACGCGCACAGGCGTCTCGTGCCACACATCTAGTAGTGCGTCGTCTTGGGTCGAGTCCATCATCTGCTAAAACCTCTCGGCCGCTGTTGCGGTTGCCGCGCGCCGCCAACTACACTAAGCTCGTCTGCCGTCGTGTGAGCGGACTATAAGAGCGAAAGGTTCAGGATGTCAAAGCAAATTAAAACGGGCGCGGCACGCTCTGTGGCGTTGTTGTTTAGTCTGTGGCTCGCTTGCTGCGCGCCCATCAGCGCGCAGGTGCAGAGCACGCCGCCGCCGGCCGTCAACCCAAAGAGTGCGACCATCGCCGCCGCGACCGATGAGGTGTTGCGCGAGACGAGCGAGATCAGAAAACTGCCTGTGCTGCATCCGGTCAAGAGCGGCGCACAGTCGCGCGCTGAGATCGAGGGCATGCTCATTAAGAATCTCGACGAAGAGTCAACGCCTGAAGAGTTGCACGCCTCGGAATTGACGCTCAAAAAACTCGGTCTCGTGCCCGCCGATTTTCAGTTGCGCCCGTTCATCATCAAGATTCTGACTGAACAGGTGATGGGCTACTACGATCCCAAGACGCAAATCTTCTATCTCGCCGATTGGGTTAGCTTAGACGAACAGCAGCCTGTCATGGCGCACGAACTCACGCACGCCTTGCAGGATCAACACTTCAACCTGAATCGCTTCGAGCATTGGCCGCACGGCGACTCGGATGCGGAACTGGCCGTGCACGCGCTGGTCGAAGGCGACGCGATGCTCGTAATGCAGTTCTATGTGTTGCGCGATCCGAAGCGCGCGTTGGCGATGATGAAGTCCATGAGCAGCGGTTCGACCGAGCAGATCGACAAAGCGCCGCGCGCGTTGAAAGAGTCGCTGCTGTTTCCTTACGAGCAGGGCTTCGCTTGGGTGAATAAACTTTACAAGCGCGGCGGTTGGGCGCAGGTCTCGCAAGCCTTCACCGAGCTGCCGCAGTCAACCGAACAGGTCATGCACCCGGACAAGTATTTCGCCCACGAAGCGCCGATCAAAGTCTCTGTGCCCAACATCGCCAGCGCGCTCGGCGCGGGCTGGCAGCGGATTGATTACGACGTGAATGGCGAATGGAACTACTATCAAATTCTCGCCGAGTACGTGCAACCCACGAGCGAAGTCGAACGCGCCGCCGCCGGTTGGGGCGGCGACCGTTACGCGGTTTATGAGCATCAGCCGGACGGGCGCGTCGCTATCGTGCAGTCCACCGTCTGGGACACAGAGCAGGACGCGCGCGAGTTCTTCGACGCTTATGCGAAGCGCACCGAGCGGCGTTACAAAGATGCCTTGCTTGACGCGCGCATGAGCACGCCCACGCGCAGCGTTTGGAGCACCAGCGAAGGAGCAGTCGTCATCGAGCGGCAGGGTGCGCGCGTCGTCATTCTCGAAGGATTACCAGAGAAGGTGAACGTGAATGGGTTGTTGAAGGCTTTACTGCCGGCCGGATCGTAAAGACCATCGGTGCATCGTCTGCATAGGAGCGCGCGTTGGCGAACGTCGCGCTCCTATGCTATTTTGGCGGCATTCGTTAAGCTCTGAAAAGTTAAACGCACGAACGGGACTCGGATCGCTGTCGCTCCTCCGAATTGTCTTGAGTCCGCCGCAGGTATGAAGTCCGACGCACGACCGGCTACGCTTGAGCCGCGCACACGTTTGCGCGAACTGGTTGAGGAACTGCGCCGTCTCGAAGCCAAACTAAGGCGCGGCGGCGGCCCCGAAAGGATCGAACGCCAACATCAACAGGGCAAACACACCGCCCGCGAACGCCTCGACCTCTTGTTAGACAAAAATTCTTACGCGCAAGAGACGGGACTGCTCGTCGCTTACGACGAATACAAAGGCACTGCGCCGGCCGCGGGCGTCGTGACTGTGGTTGGGCGCGTCGGCGGGCGTGAGGCGGTCGTCGTCGCCAACGATGCGACGGTGAAAGCCGGTTCGTGGTGGCCTGAGACGATCAAGAAAATCCTGCGCGCACAAGAGATCGCGATGCGTTCGCGTGTACCGATCATTTATTTGGTTGACTCTGCGGGCGTGAATCTGCCGTATCAGGGCGGCGTCTTTCCGGGGCAGTACGGCGCGGCGCGCATCTTCTATTACAACTCGATCATGCGTCGCTACCTGCATGTACCGCAGATCGCTGCGGTGATGGGGCCGTGTGTGGCGGGCGGCGCATATCTGCCCGCGCTCTCCGACACGATCATCATGGTCGAAGGGACTTCGTTCATGGGCTTGGGCGGCGCAAACCTCGTCAAAGGCGCAACGGGGCAGACGATTGACAACGAGACGCTGGGCGGCGCACGCACGCACACGGAGTTGTCGGGCGTGGCGCACTATCGCGTGGCGAACGACGAGGAGTGCATCGCAAAGATCAGAGAGTTCGTTTCAGAGTTGCCGCCCGTACAGACGAGCGCATTATCGCTCATCGAGAGCAGGGAAGCAGCGCGGCCCGAGATGGAGCTTTACGATCTCATCCCGGAAGATCATCGGCAGCCTTACGACGCGCGTGCGGTGCTTGAGTGCATCATTGACGAAGGCCACTTGGACGAGTTTCAAGCCGACTACGCCAAAGAGATGATCACGGGTCATGCACGCATACGCGGCATACAGGTCGGCATCATCGCCAACAGTCGCGGTCTTGTGCGCACACAAACCGGCCCGCCCAAGTTCGGCGGCATCATCTACACAACGTCGGCCGAGAAGGTCGCTTACTTCATCGAGGTGTGCAATCGGCAGCGCACGCCGCTCGTCTTCATTCAAGACGTGTCGGGCTTCATGGTCGGCGCGGAGGCCGAGCATTCGGGCATCATTCGCGCAGGCGCGCGGTTCGTCGAAGCGATGGCCACGGCCTCTGTGCCGAAGATCGTCTTGACGATCAATCACGCATCGGGCGCGGGCTATTACGCGATGGCGGGGCAGGGCTTCGATCCCGATTTCATCTTTAGTTGGCCGACCGGGCGCATGGGGGTGATGGAAGGCGACTCGGCCGTGCAGGCGATCTATGGCACGCAACTCGACAAGTTGAAGCGCGCAGGCCAAGAGCCAGATGAACAATTGAAAGCGGAGATGGAGCGTGTGCGCGCGGACTACGAGCATCAACTGGACGCGAAGTACGCGGCGGCGCGCGGCTTCGTTGATGCCGTGCTCGCGCCTGAAGAGACGCGCGCTGCGCTCGAACTAGCGTTGCGGGTCGCGGCCAATTTTTCGGGGCCGCATCTCGGCCAGTTCGTCTTGCCGCCGCTCGTCTGATTTTTGCGTGCAATTTTACGGCTTTTTGTGCGAAACTAGGGGCACAGTTTTCCAGTTCCAGAACGGTTACGGGCGCGCGCTCAAGCATGCGCAGGCGAGCGGTCGCGCGTGAGGCTTTCGCAACTGACGCGGGGCCGGGCCATCATCGGCTTACGCGATTTACTACAGGAGGAGAAATAACCGTGAAGCAGAGCAACACCAGCAAACTGTTCGGTCTGTGTGCGCTCGTCGTCACGTTCGCTCTGGTCGGCGCTGATCTGGTTGGCTTGGCGCAGAACAGCAACAGCAGCACCACCACCGACACGACGATGCAGAACGATAACACGACCACGAACGCCAACATGGGTCGTCGGCGCGGCCGACGTGGCACGCGCCGCCGTGCTGCGAACGCCAACACCGGCGCGATGACCGGCGGCGAGAACACAAATGATAACACCGGCACGGCGACGACGGGCGCGCCGACCGGTCGGCGTCGGCGCGGTCGGCGGCGCGCTGCTCCGCCCGCGCCCGAAGCGACCGGCACGACCATGACCGGCGCACCTAGCGCGCTAGGGGGGAGACCGGGCCAGCCCGCCAATCTCGACGGCACGTACACCGGCACGGTCAACTATCCCGACGGCGGCTTGACCGGCGATGGGACGCTGACTATCACCGGCAACACGTTTACGTTGAACGGTCAGAGCGGCACGCTGACCGCGTATGAGTGGCCCGGCTACATCGCCGTCTCGATGCGCTTCGGCACAGACACGCCCGCCAAGATCGTCTCCGTGCGTGCGAAACGAAGCGGCTCATGGCTGACGCTCACGAGCGTCGCTGGCGAAGCCCATCAGTTCTCGTTCCGCGGCACGAGCGGCGCGACTGGCGGCACGACGACGGGCGGTCGTCGTCGTCGGCACGGTCGTCGGCAAGGTCTTGCGCCTCCGCCCCCGACTGCTGCATCAACTGAGCCGACTACGACCGAACCAACAGCAACGCCGACGACCGGGCGTCGCCGGCGCGGTCGTCGTCGTGGCACGAACACGAACATGAACAGCAACATGGGCAACAACACAAACAACAGCAACACACCGTAAGAGGGCACAAAGTAGTAGGCAGTAGGCGGTAAGCAGTAGGCAGTGAAGAAAACAGCGAGCAGCCGGTTCGATTGACACAAAAGTCTGAGTACCCTGCAACCGGCTGCCTTTTCTGCCTACTGCTTACCGCCTCGCTTTTTATGAACGGCATGAGAGAACTGATTCGCGTCGCGTGTGGGCAAGGTTTCTGGGGCGACATGCTGGATGCGCCGGTGCGTCAAGTCGAGGGCGGCCCCATAGACTACTTGATGCTCGACTATCTGGCGGAAGTCACGATGTCGATCATGCAGAAGCAACGCGCGCGCGATCCACTGTTGGGCTACGCGCGCGACTTCGTGCCCTTGATGCGCGAAATTCTGCCCGCGTGCGTCGCGCGCAACATTCGCGTGACGGCGAACGCGGGCGGCGTCAATCCACCGGCTTGCGCCGCCGCCGTGCGCGACGTGGCGCGCGAACTCGGCCTCGCCGGTCGTTTGCAGATCGGCATCGTCACCGGCGACGACATCTTGGAGCGACTCGACGACTTTCTCGCGCGCGGGATTGAGTTGCGCAACATGGACACAGGCGCGCTGCTCGCGACCGTGCGCGATAGAATTCAAAGCGCGAACGTCTATTTGGGCGCGCAGCCGATTGTCGAAGCCTTGCAGCGCGGCGCAGACGTCGTCGTCACAGGGCGCGCGACCGATACAGGTCTCACGCTTGCGCCGCTCATCCACGAGTTCGACTGGCGCGCAGACGACTGGGACAGACTCGCGGCCGGCACAATCGCCGGCCACATCATCGAATGCGGCGCGCAATGTTCGGGCGGCAACTGTCAATACGAGTGGCAGGCAATTCCCGATCTCGCGAACGTCGGTTATCCAATCGTCGAAGCGTCGCCCGACGGCACGTTCGTCGTCACCAAACACGCAGGCACGGGCGGGCGCGTCTCTGTCCCTTCGGTCAAAGAGCAACTCGTCTATGAGATGGGCGATCCACACGAGTACATCACGCCCGATTGCGTCGCGGACTTCACGACGATCCAACTTGAAGCGGCAGGCCCAGACCGCGTCCGCGTCTTCGGCATACGGGGACGTGCGGCGACGGAGTTTTACAAAGTCTCGATCAGTTATGCGGCCGGCTTCAAAGCCGTCGGCACGCTCGTCTATTCGTGGCCCGACGCTTACGCGAAAGCGCAAGCCGCAGACAAAATCCTGCGCGCGCGCCTCGAACGCTTAGGTCTCCGCTTCGATCAGATTCTCACCGAGTTCGTCGGCGCAAACGCGACGCACGGCGCGCTCGCGGGCGAGTCGTCGCCGGACTTGGCCGAAGTGCAACTGCGCGTCGGCGTACGCGGGCCTGATCGCGCGGCCGTCGAGCGCTTCACGAAAGAGATCGCGCCGTTGATTTTGACAGGCCCGCCGGGCGTGACGGGCTTCGCCGGTGGGCGGCCCAAAGTTGAAGAGATCGTGGCCTACTGGCCGGCGCTCATTCCGAAGTCTGAGATCGCGCCGCGCGTGGAGGTGCTGGCAGTTTGAGCGGCAGCGAGCGGCATGATGAGAAGCGCGATGGGTTAAGCGTGCCTTCGAAGTTCGCCCGCGCGAGTTTCGGCGCGGAGTCGCCTGCGTGGCGGCGCGCGCGTTCTGAGATCGTGGCCGATTGTCGCGTCTTCCGCGTGCGGCGCGACCGGAGCGTCAGCCCGCAGACCGGGCGCGAGCACGACTTCTACGTGCTGACGGCCGGCGATTGGATCAACGTGATCCCACTAACTGCCGACAACGAAGTGGTGATGATCGAGCAATACCGGCACGGCTCCGAAGATGTGACGCTGGAGATTCCCGGCGGCATAGTTGATTTGGAAGAAAGCCCACACCATGCGGCTGTGCGCGAGACTTTGGAAGAGACCGGCTATGTTGCACGTGAGATCGTTGCCCTCGGTTGCGTCCGGCCGAATCCTGCAATTCACGACAACTGGCTGTACACCTTTCTCGCGCGGGATGTGCGCCAAGAGTATGCACCTGTGCATGAATCAACCGAGCATACGGTCGTGCGTCTCGTGCCGCTCGCAGACGTGCCGCGTCTCGTCGCCGACGGCACGATCACGCACGCGCTCGTCGTCGCGGGTTTCTATTGGCTCTGGCTATGGCAGCAGAATTTGCTCGCCGAAGTTTCCAATTGATCGAAGTCATGCGTATTCCGCTAACCAAACTCGCGCACGCGCGCTCCGGCGACAAAGGCGACACGGCGAACGTCGGCTTGATCGCGCTGCGCGATGAATACTATCCGCTGCTCGTGCGCGAAGTGACGGCGGCGCGCGTCAAAGAGCACTTCAGAGGCATCTGCCAAGGTGCGGTCGAACGCTTCGAGTTGCCGAACCTACGTGCGCTCAACTTTCTCTTGCACGAATCATTAGGCGGCGGCGGCACGCTCTCGTTGATGACCGACGCGCAAGGCAAGACCTTCTCGACCGCGCTCCTGCGCCTGACGATTAATGTGCCGGACGAAGAAGCGCGTGCGTTGGGATTAAGTGAGTGATACAAAGCTCGTGAACCCTGAACAGCAAATCGGTGAGCCAATCTTTCGCCACGGCTACGCGCAGGTGGGCGACGTGCGTCTGCACTATGTCGAGTGCGGCGCGGGCGAGCGTCTGGTCGTGTTGCTGCATGGCTTCCCTGAGTGTTGGTACTCTTGGCGGCATCAACTGCCTGCGCTCGGTCAGCACTTCCGCGTCATCGCGCCCGACCTGCGCGGTTATAACCTGAGCACAAAACCGGGCCGGGTCGAAGACTACCGGATCGAGAAGCTGATGGACGACGTGCTCAGTCTCATACGTCATTGCGGCGCACGTGAGGCGGCCGTTGTCGGGCACGACTGGGGCGCAGGCCTCGCTTGGGCCATCGCAGAGCATCATCCCGAATACGTGTGGAAGCTGGCGGCGTTGCAAGTGCCGCCCGTCGCGGTATGGCGCGCGAATATGACGTTCAAACAGGCGCTGCGCAGTTGGTACATGCTCTTCTTCCAACTGCCGCGCGTGCCCGAATGGTGGCTCGGCGCGAATGATTTCGCGCGGCTCAAAGCGATGTTCAAAGCCACGGCACGACGCGGCACGTTCACCGAGACAGACCTCGCCGTCTTTAAGACCGCGCTGCAACAGAGAAGTCCAACGGACGAAACCTGCGCGCTCACCGGCGCGATCAATTACTATCGCGCCAACGTCTTTAAGCTGTTCGGCAGCACAGATGAGCGCGCGACGAAAGTTGAGCCGCGTGTGCGCGTGCCGACGTTGTTCATCTATGGCGAGCAAGATCACTTCGTCGTGCCGGAGACGGTTAAAGGCGTCGGCGCTTACGTGGCCGCGCCCTACGCGGAAGTGCGCTTCGCGCACGTGAATCACTGGGTGCAACAGGAGGCACCGACTGAGGTCAGCAATGCGCTGATCAGTTTTCTGCAAGCTGAGTGAGCGGCTCTTTCATCATTCGTTATGAACAACGAGCCAGTGCTCTACAACGTCGAGGGCGCGGTCGCGCTCATCACGCTCAACCGGCCAGAAAAGCGCAACGCTTTGAACGAACGGGTCGTCGGCGGCGTGAAGGCAGCGTTGCGCGCGGCGGACGAAACGCAAGCGGTGCGCGTCGTCTTGCTCACGGGCGCGGGCGTGGATTTTTGTGCGGGCGCAGACCTCGCCGCGCTGCAAAAGATTTCCGAGAGTACTGTCGAAGAGAATTTAGCCGACGCGCAGACGCTGTCGGAGTTGTTTGTGCTCATGCGGCGCACGAGTGTGCCGGTCGTGGCGGCAGTGCGCGGGCGCGCACTGGCGGGCGGGTGCGGGCTGGCGACCGCGTGCGACATCGTGTTGGCTGCGGAGTCGGCGCGCTTTGGTTATCCAGAAGTGAAGATCGGTTTTGTGCCTGCGATGGTCATGGCGATCCTCCGGCGCAACGTCTCGGAGAAGCGCGCCTTCGAGTTGATTGCGCGCGGCGCAGAGTTGAGCGCAATGGAAGCCGAGCGGCTCGGTTTGATCAATCACGTCTTCGCGGACGACGCTTTCGAGACTGAGGTTGAACATTATGTCTCAGGCTTCGAGCGCGTGAGCCGCACAGCCGTCATGCTCTCGAAGCGCCTGCTCTACCAGATGGACGGCTTGACGTTCGACGCAGCGCTTGCAGCCGGCGTCGAAGTCAACACCATCGCGCGCATGACCGAAGACTGTCGGCAGGGCATCGCGCGCTTCCTCAAAAAAGAATAACGTCGAGCCTAGATGATTGACGGTGGGCGAGCATCTATTGAATTGGCTGTGCGGCTAGTGCCAACGCGCAGTCGAGCACGGGTGCGCCGACGCAGTTGACGAGACCGATGGCGCGGGCTTCTGCACTCTTGATGCGGCGCGCGGTCAGAAACATTTCGAGCGCGCGCGCCTGACCGATCAATTGCGGCAGACGCCAAGTGCCGCCCCAGCCAGTGATGACGCCGAGCCGCGCGCCCGGATGCGCGAACACAGCATCGGGCGCGGCGCAACGCAGGTCGCATGCGAGCGCGAGATCAAGTCCGCCGCCCATGCAGTAGCCATTCACAGCCGCGATGGTCAACTGCGGCGCGTCGGCGATCAGTTGCATGAGCCGTTGCCCGCGCTCAGCGAAGGTACGGGCGGAAGCTGTCGTGAGCGCGCGCAACTCGCGTATGTCCGCGCCCGAAGCGAAGACATCGTCAGTGCCTGTGAAGATGATCGTAGAGAGTTCTGTACGCGCTGTGAGCGCAGTGATTATTGTTTCCAATTCAGCGAGCGTAGCACTTGAGAGGGGATTGCGGGCGGCGGGACGATTGAAGCGCACAATAGCGACGCGCTCATGCTCTTCAAGAACGAGCGCGCTTGATCGCTCGTCGTGCGTTGGCGGCGATTCGTTCAGCGCAGCGTCGTTCATGTGCGCGGGTGCACATTGGCGCGGAGGAAGCGAACAATGTCTTCGGTGGATGTGCCCGGCAAGAATACTTCAGCTATGCCCTGTTCTTTCAAACGCGGCACATCCTCTTTCGGCACAATGCCGCCGACGAGCACGAGGCAATCGTTCAGCCCGCGCTCGCGCAACAGTTCGACGATGCGCGGGCAGAGCGTGTTGTGCGCGCCAGATAGGATCGAGACGCCGACCGCGTCCACGTCCTCCTGCAACGCGGCGGCCGCAATCATCTCAGGCGTTTGCCTGAGACCCGTGTAGATCACTTCCATCCCCGCATCGCGCAACGCCCGCGCGATCACCTTCGCCCCGCGATCATGACCATCAAGTCCGGGCTTAGCGACGAGGACGCGAATTTTTCGTTCAGACATAAAAAGTAGTCGGTAGTCAGTAGCCAGTAGTCAGCATGGAAATGCTTTGCTACTGACCACTTTTAGAATGCTGGCTCTTCGTACAAACCGTAAACGTCTCTGAGCGCGTCGCAGACTTCGCCGAGCGTGGCGTAGGCGCGGACGGCTTCGATGGTCGCGGGCATCGTGTTCTCGTTATCACGCGCGGCCCGCTTCAATTTTTCGAGGGCGTTAGCAACTGCGCCGTTGTCGCGTTGTGCTTTGGTGCGTTGCAATCGTTCGACCTGATGGTCGCGCACGGCCTCGTCAATGATTAGCACGTCAACTTTGACCGGCTCATCTTCCATCGCGTACTTGTTGACGCCGACAATTGTCTGCTCGCCTCGCTCGACCGCCTTCTGATATTGATAAGCCGACTCTTGAATCTCGCGTTGCGGGAAGCCCTGCTCCACCGCCGCGACCATGCCGCCGAGCGAATCAATCTTAGCGAAGTAGTCGAGCGCGCCGTCTTCCATCTGTTTGGTCAACGACTCGACGAAGTAAGAACCGCCGAGCGGGTCAACCGCGTTTACGACGCCAGTCTCTTCCGCGATGATCTGTTGTGTGCGAAGCGCAATGAGCGCCGCTTGATCGGTCGGCAACGCGAGTGCTTCGTCGTAAGCATCTGTGTGCAGACTTTGCGTGCCGCCGAGCACACCGGCGAGCGCTTGAATGGCCACGCGGACGATGTTGTTCAAAGGCTGCTGCACAGTAAGCGAGACGCCTGCGGTCTGTGTGTGAAAACGCAGTTGCAGCGTGCGCGCATTTCTCGCGTCAAAGCGTTCGCGCATGGCGCGCGCCCAGATGCGGCGGGCGGCGCGATACTTGGCGATCTCCTCGAAGAAATCGTTATGCGCGTTGAAGAAAAAAGAGATGCGCGGCACAAACTCGTCAACGTCAAGCCCGGCAGCAACGCCCCATTGCACATACTCGATGCCGTCGCGCAAGGTGAACGCAAGCTCTTGCAGCGCGGTCGCGCCCGCCTCGCGTATGTGATAACCGCTCACGGAGATCGGGTTGTACTTCGGCACGTGGCGCGTGCAGAACTCGAACGTGTCAACGACCAACTTCATCGCCGGCCGGATCGGATAAATCCACTCCTTCTGTGCGATGTATTCTTTGAGGATGTCGTTTTGCAGCGTGCCCGAAATTTTGCGAAAGTCCGCGCCTTGCTTCTCGGCGACGACTAAGTACATCGCGAGCAACACGGACGCAGGCGCGTTGATCGTCTGCGAGACTGTGACCTGTTCGAGCGGGATGCCGTCGAATAGAACTTCCATGTCTGCGAGCGATGAAACAGCAACGCCGCACTTGCCGACTTCGCCTTCGGAGAGCGGCGAGTCAGCGTCATAGCCCATCAAGGTCGGCAGATCGTAGGCGACCGAGAGGCCGGTCTGCCCATGCTCCAACAGATATTTGAAGCGCGCGTTAGTCTCTTCAGGCGTGCTGAAGCCGGCGAACTGGCGCATGGTCCAGAGCTTGCCGCGATAGCCGGTCGGGTGTATGCCGCGCGTGTAAGGGAACTCGCCGGGGAACGAAGTATCACGTTCGTAGTCAACGTCTGCTGTGTCTGCGGGCGTGTAGAGTCGGTTGACCGGCGCGAGCGAGACGGTCTCAAATTTCTGCTTGCGCTCCGGCCGCTGCTTGAGCGCGGGCGCGAGCGTCTCCTGTTCCCAGCGTTCCACAGACGCTTGTTCAGGCGTCGTCAATTCTTTTGTCTCAGGCATGGTTTCGACTCTCCTTGCGGTGTCCGTGCGCGGCAAGTTGATCGTTTGGATTTATGACGTGATAAACAGAATTCGATATTAGTGGACGCTTCCGCAGAGTGTCAACCGAATGACTTGATAGCGTGCGCGATGGCTGCGACGTGTAAGCCGGACACTGATTGGGCAAAAGGCTTGTGCGGCTGTCTGGCGAACCGGACAGCCGCACAAGTGTGCAGGCGGGAGCGAACAGGGGCGGTGGCCAAGTAGGTAGTTAGCGGCTAAGTCAGCGGGCGTCGGGTAAAACGAAAACATAAGCTTACCGCCGCACCGAGGGCGCGCGGACGATAACGAGTTGCAGCGACGAACTTGCCTGTCGAGCGCAACAACATAAAACTATTCCATCGGCACGACGATCTCGTTGGCGCGCACCATGTTGAGCCGCGTGCGTGCGGCCGCTTCGATGGCATGCGGGTCTGTGCGCAGCCGCTGCACCTCGCGGCGCAGCGTCTCGTTCGTATTGCGCAGTGCCTCGTTGTCCGAAGCCATTTGCCCATGCTTCTGTTCAGCGACTCGCAACTCCGCGTGTGCGCGCATCGTCACCGTAACACAGAGCGCAAACGTCGCCAGCATGATCATGCAGAAGACGGCCCACGAAGGGAGCAACCCGCCACGGCGACGCACCTCAGTCTTTGTGCCGATCAGTTCGCGTGAGAGTTCACCAACCTGCAAAGAGAGCGGGAGCGTTCGTGCAGCGGGGCGCTGCGCGGCAAGTCGTGCGTCAGTCCAATAAGTATTTGCGGCCTTGTTCAAGCAACACCTCCAAGTCTTGTGTGGATTCCGTCTCGGCATAAATCCGCACGAGCGGCTCGGTCCCCGACGGTCGCAGCAACAACCACGAACCGTCTGCAAAGATAAACTTCACGCCGTCCATCCGGTTCGCGCGCGCGATGCGCCGACCGCCGATCTCTGTCGGTTCTTGTTTCAACTTTTCAGCGAGCGCCGCCTGCACCTCCGGCGTGAGGCGCACGCCGATGCGTCCGGCTTCCAGACGGCCGACGCGCTGGTAGAGTTCTGCCAACTGTTCATTCAAACTCGCGCCGCGCGCCGCCACCGCTTCCGCCGCGAGCAGGCAAGCGAGGATGCCGTCTTTCTCTGGATAGTGTCCACGAATCGAAAGCCCGGCCGATTCTTCGCCGCCGAGAATGATCTTGTCCTCGTTGATCAATTCGCCGATGAACTTGAACCCGACCGGCGTCTCATAAACCGGCAACCCGCGCGCTTCGGCCACGCGATCAACCAAATGCGACGTGGCGACTGAACGCGCAACGCCGCCCGTCCAACCACGCGACTCAGCCAGATAATCGAAGAGCAGAGCGATCAGATGGTTCGGCGTGATAAACGTGCCGTCTGCGTCAATGACGCCGAAGCGATCGCTGTCGCCGTCCGTCGCCAAGCCGAGCACGCAGTTGCGGCGCTTCATCGCCGCGCGCAGTTCGTCCAGATGATGATCGTCCGGTTCAGGCGCGCGCCCGCCGAAGAGTACGTCGCGCCAATCGTGGATCGTCTCAACTTCCAAGCCATGATCGCGCAAGACCTGATCGAGATAGCCGCGACCCGTGCCCCACAAAGGATCGTAAGCGTAACGGCCGCCAGCGCGCGCAATCACGTCGAAGCGAATCTTCTGCGCCAGATCGTTCATGTAAGCCGGACGCGGATCGTAAGCTTCAATTCTGTCTGCATCTGCGGCGACGTTCGACCGCCCACCTGCATCCGGGATTTCGCCGATGAACTGCTCGACCTGCTTAGTCACTTCCGGCAGAGCCGGCGCGCCATCGGCGGTCGAAAACTTCATGCCGTTATATTCAGGCGGATTGTGCGAGGCGGTGAAGTTAATGCCGCCGGCCGCGCATCGGTCGCGGATCGTGTGCGAGATGGTCGGCGTAGGCGTCGCGTGATCGCAAAAAATCGCCCGGAAGCCTCGCGCCGACACTTCATTGACGCACTGCTCAGCAAATTTTTCGCCGAGAAAACGCGTGTCGTAGCTGACGACGAGCGCGGCATCTGCGGGCGTGTCGGATGTGCGCAAGTTCCGGCAAATGGCCTGCGTCACGCGGCACACGTTGGCAAACGTGAACTCGTCCGCGATGATAGCGCGCCAACCCGAAGTGCCGAACTTAATTGCCATGTTTGCTAAGGCCCAAAGAGGAAAAACTGAATCGGAAACCGTCTGCCGTGAATAAAAGCACCTTTGCTCTACTCATTTCTTTGTCGCGCAACAGTTTAGCGACAAAGTGGCGGGAATTTAGCATGTGCGATAGATCATGTAAAGATATTTCTTTACAACGATTTATGCGGCTAAGTTCAACATTTACATGAAGTAAGCCGCCCTAAATGTCTATGGCGGCGAACAGATGGCGAACGAAAATCCGCGAGTTGGGCAATGCTGTTGAATGGCTAGTCGGCGCAGATAGATAGCGGTAGCATGAGACGACCACAGTGTGGAAAAGTGTTGTCCTGATGGTTGGTCGAAGGGTGGACTGAGGTGCTTAACAAGCCTAGTGGCGCAAGCTGGTGGTGATCTGAAACTCGTCAGTCACAGTCGTCCAGTCCGTGATTAGCCCGACGAAGTTAATTGTGTTGACAGTCTTCGGGCTGCCCGTTAGACTCGAATCAGTTTGAGTCGAAGCGCGTGCGTCCTTCGATCCTCGGCGAGTCACTCCAAGCGCTTTCCTCGTCGTCAACTTTGCCCCAAAGCAGATGAACCGAAGTTGCGCCGGCTGGAGGCGCGTGGGGCGCAGTATCTTGCCAGAGGGGTCAAACAGGTATGTCCGCACCGCCGCTCTTATTCAATTCGGACAGCGCGGAACAAACTAATCAAGTTGCCTTTCAACTGCCGCTGGCTGCGATGGTGCGCGCTCTTTGCCGCGCAGCCACGAACGGTTCTGACATCCTCTACGATGTCATGCTCAAGCTGGCGCTCATGGTTGACGCCACAGCGCAGACCTATGGGCTGGCGACCTTCGCGCAGAAAGCGGGCGAGTGCCCGCGCCTCAAATGGGCCGAGGGGTTAGAGCCGGAAGAACTCGCGGAAGCGGAGGCGCAGGTGGCGGCTGCGCTTGCACAAACCGAGACTGCACCGGAGCCACAAGTCGGCGACCACGCGATCTGTCTCGCGCTCGCCGTGCCGACGCCACAACGCGCGGGTGCGGCCATCTATGGGCGTTGCGTGCGCCCTCTGTCAGCGCGACAGGCACAAGAACTGCGCCTGTTGTCAGATGTGGCACGGCTCGCTCACGAACATGCGCTCTTGCGTGAAGCCGTGCAGCAACCGCGCGCCGCAACAATGCCTGCGCCTGTGGTCGCAGCGACGGCACTGCCGGGCATGGTCTTCGTCAGTCGAGCGATGGCGGCACTCGCACGCGCGGTCGAACGCATCAAGGATTCAGACTCGACCGTGCTCATCACGGGCGAGTCGGGCACGGGCAAAGAACTCGTCGCGCGCGCCATACATCACTTGAGTCGCCGCGCGCATGCACAGTTCATTCCGTTCAACTGCACGGCCGCACCGTCCGAGTTGATCGAAAGTCTGCTCTTCGGTCATCGCAAGGGCGCGTTCACCGGCGCGCACGCGGATCACGAAGGACTGATCCGCGCGGCCGAAGGTGGCACACTCTTCCTCGACGAGATCGGCGATCTACCATTGGCTTTACAGCCCAAACTGCTGCGCTTTCTGCAAGAGGGTGAAGTGCATACGCTTGGCGAGCGCACGCCGCGCAAGGTCAACGTGCGTGTCGTTGCGGCGACACACAAAGATTTGGAGCGCGCGGTACGCGAGGATCGCTTCCGCGAAGATTTGTACTATCGCGTCGCGGCGCTCACGCTGCACGTGCCGCCTTTGCGCGAACGGCCCGAAGATACGGGCGCGCTCATCTCGCATTTCCTGACTCATTTTGCGCGGCGCAATGATCGTGCCGTCGCCGGCATCACAGCCGAAGCGATTCAAGCCCTGCAACACTACTCTTGGCCGGGCAATGTGCGCGAACTAGCCGCAGAGATCGAACGCCTCGTGCTCTATACAGACGAAGGCGCGATCATCAATAGCGAACAGATCAGCCCGCGCATTCGCCCCGTTGCCGATCAAAGCTCGACAGCAGACGATAAACGGCCCGCGCATCTCGACAACATGCTCGATGATTTCGAGCGGCGCGTGATCAAAGAGACCTTGCGCCGGCACGATTACAACGTGGCGCGCGCGGCTGTCGCGCTCGGTCTAGGCTCGCGGCAGGCGTTACATAAGAAACTCAAGCGCCTCGCGATCAACGTGGCCGAATTTCTGCAAGACGAACAGAAGCCCGGTCTTCAACTACGCGCCGACAATTAACCACGCACTGTCTGCCAACTAAACCACGTCAACCTCGTCGCCATGCTCATCCTCTACTGCTTCTCATTCGCCCTCGCCATGTTGCTCCACGAACTCGGTCATCTGATCGCGGCGCGAGTCTGCCGTGTACATGCGCGTGAGTTGGGGCTTGGGTGGGGCCCGTTGCTCTGTCAGTTCCGGCTCGGCTCAGTCCGATACAAACTACACGCGCTACCGGTCGGCGCATACGTGCGACTTGACATGAACGAGCTACAGGGCCGACCGCTCGATCAGCAAGTGTTCATGTTGTTGGCCGGCATCGTCGTAAATCTGATCGCGGCGAGCGCCACGGCGGGCACGGCGTTCAGCCTGATGAATCTGCTGCTGGCGATGACGAACCTGTTGCCTTTGTATCAATAGGATGGTTGGAAATGCGGCGTCGTGATCTTGCGCGCGCTCTTGCGTCGTAAGAGCGGGCTGGTTGAATGGACGTTCACGCTGACGGGCGGCGCGTTGAGTTGCGCTATGTTTGCCGCGTTCGCGCTGCGCTATCTTTGAGTTGAACGAAAAACCTTCAAGGCCGCAGGCGCAGGCGATAGAGCATGAATGCGCCGATGCGTTCGCCCGCGTCGCGCTCGTACCAGCGATCAAGGTTGGTCAGATCGACCTGCTGTGCGACGGGCACGACGGCGTAGCCGAGCGGCAGATGGCGTGCGCGCTCGCGCGAGAACGAGGCGCAGTATTGCGCGTAACGCTCGACAGCTTGATCGATCTCGACGGCGGAGAGCGGCGCAGGATGCGCGGTCAAGACGGGCACGGCGCGCTCCAGACTGAAGACGGCGTTCACCGCGTCGAACTGATTTGACGCGAGCAGTTGTCTGAGTTGATCGGGACTTGTGCCGGCATAATAGTAGAACTGAAACGCGCGCTCTTGGCATTCATCCGTTGAGCTGCTGGGAAAGTTCGGGATGTGCGTGCCCCACAGGATCGGCTGCGAATAGGTCGGCAGATTGTTGGCGAGCGCGATGCTCGTCGTAAACACCATCGGCGGCAATGGACCAACAATAGCAACGGCGGCCGGCGTTTGCTTGATGCGTTGAACGATGGGCACAACATCGTCGTGCTCGCGGTTGTAGTCGCTGAACGCTTGGGTCGTGAAGCCGACCTCGACCAAGCCCCAAGCGCAAGCGATGAGCGCGGCGATGCGCAGCAGGTGCGGCTTGATGGGCGCGCGGTTGCGGCGCAGCAGCGCGACGGTGAGCACGGACGCGATAAGCGCGGTGTAGTTGGCGATGAATTGCTCGTAGTGCAAAGGCTGTAGCGAACGATGCGTGATGAGTTGCTGATTGAAGACGACGAACGGCGTCAGCGCGAACGACGCGGCCAAGAGCGCCGTCTGATCGCGCCAAGCGAACGCGTTGCGTCGTGCGCCGATAGCCAATGCAACCAACACCGCCGCGCCAATCAGTTCGGGCACGCGCAGCAAGTCGGGCGCGCGCGTCAGTTCCATCATCAACACTTGATCGGTTGAAGCGACGCGCCGGGCCATCAACAATCCGTAAGGCACGAGCGCCGCGAGCGCGAGCGTGACGAAGGGCGCAAGGCGCTGCGTCAGTTCGCGCACGTTCGTGCGCCGCGCGACGAGCCAGAGAGTTACCAAGCAAGCTAACCACGCGGCGGCGGCCGTCCATAGATAGAAGTACGAAAAGATGAGCAGCGCGAACAAGAGACCGGCGAGCGTGGCGTAGCGGCGCGCACATCGCAGGTCGCGCGTGAGCGCGCGACACGCGCAGGCGCAGAAGAGAAAGAAAAGGGGAAACGTTGGCGCGGGTTGATAGCGACGCAGAAAAGGGAAGTAGTCGTACCAAGTGCGCCAGCCGAGCAACAGACGACCCGCGCCCTGTCCCGCCGCCAACGTGCCGAAGCAGAGCACTATCAGCGCGCCGACGCTCGCCAGCCGCTCGTCGCCGGTTAAGATCGTCAACAGCCAGAAGAGCGCAAGTGTCGTGAGGAAAGCCATGAGCGGCGCGAGCAGCATGAAGACTTGCGGCGCGGTCAGACCGAGCGCGCGCGCAGGCAGCGCGAGCATGTAGGCGGGCACGAACTGGATCGAGAAGTAAGACTCTGTGAGCGGCCGGCCGTCGGGTTCCGTGTCGAGATTGCTGAGCGGATTGTTGCGACGCGGCCGGCCCTCGATCAAAGCGTTCAAGTACGCAGCATAGACCGGCTCGTCGGCCTGCACGACCGCATACGTGCCTTGCCACGCGCGCCCGCGCTCGTAACAGAAACGCGCTTGCGGGTAGAGCGCGATGCAGGTGACGGCGAGCGCGGCCAAGATGCCTAATCGCCAATGAATTTTCTTGTCGTCCATCTTGCGAAGCGCGGCGTGCGCGTGTGGCGGATCAGATCACGAACAGTTGTTGTTGCCAGCGGCCAAGCGATGAAGCAGCAGAGCGCAAGGAGCACGACGGCTGAGCCGACGAATGCGAGTCGTTCGCTTTCGCGGCGCGCGAACGTCAATTCGGTCGTGCGATCAACGAAGGTCAGCATGGCGAAAGGCGTCACCGCATAGACAGGCGCGCCGTCGGCGCGCTGCCAGTTCGGATGAAACGTCGTGTTGATAAGGATGGGCACACGCTCCGGCGTGGACGCGTTGAGGGCTATGCGCACGTGCGTCTGCTCGAGCACGCCGGTGATTGCGTTCATCGCTTGAGGCGCGACCGCAACCTTGTGCGCTTCAAGCACACGCCGGAGCGCGCCCCACTCTTGCCGGATCGCGCTTGTGTTGTAGCGATAACTCGGCGCGAGCGCTTCGACCCATGCGCCGCGCCCGCCCGGTGTGCGTTCGATGATTTCAGCGCGCGGAAAATCGGCGCTTGAGTTTCTGATGCGCTGATAGAGCGGCGCGTCGCTCGTGAGCAGGATGAGCGTGTGTTGTTGCGCGTAGGCGCGCAAGGTTGTGTAAGCGAGATTTTCGTCGGCGCAATCATACGTGTCGAGGATGAGCGCGCCGAACTGATCTAGGTCTGGCAACTTGTCAAGCTTCGTTTCGGGCGCGCGCACGAGCGGCACGTCAAACCAGTCGGCTGCGAACTGTTCCTCAGCCAAGCGCATAAAACTGTAATCATCACGCCGTCGGCCCTTCACCGAAAAATCGCTGACGACAAGCGCGGGTCTGTACTTCAATGCGCTGACCGGCGCGGGCGGATCATGGTGCAGAGTGAAGACGCTCCATGCGCCGATGTCATAACTCGCTGCAATCTCCGGCTGTGATCTTAGTCGCGCTTTCATCGCGGGCGTGGCGATGACGAGATACTTGACGCCGAGTTGTCGTGCGCGTGCGAGATGCGTGGCGAGCGATTGCTCGATGAAGTCTTGATCATCGGCAAGGATAGAACTGATGCCGTGATTGTCTGCGTGCGCGGAGAAAGCATTGGTCTGCGGATTGACGAACAAGACATTGGGCGACGACTCGCGGAAGATACCATTCAACGCTTCGTTGCCTTGCAAGCCCAGATACGCGCTGAGCGCGCGGCTATCGTAACCGGCTTCCTGATAATCTGGCTGCGGTCCGGCCAGTTCAACCAGATAACGCCCGGCGCGGTGTTGCGCCGCGAACGCGAGCACGCCGGCAATCTGTTCGTTCGTTTCGTGCTGATAGAAAGTGAAGTTCGAGCGCGTAGGTGTGCGAGCCATCATCGCGCCGACGAAGAGCAACACAAATATCGTCGCGACATAAGAGCACACGACCTTGCGTGCATTGAGCCGCGCGCGGCCGGCGCTGCGTGGCGCGGTCTTACGCCGGTTCATTAGTTTGCTTCTCTTCGTCAGCTTGCGATAGCAAGTGGTTAAAGTTAAGCCGACGGGCACGGCCAGCAGAAAATCGAGCGTGGCTAAGAAGCGATAAGATTGCAACGGAAACCAGCGCGGCGCGAGTGTGCCCGAACAGATAATGCCGCCGCCGAGCGCGAGACACGCGAGACTGTAAGCCCAGAGCGCACGGCCCGTGCGACGCAAGCCGAGCGCGAGGCCGACGCACGCAAGTGCGTACCAGACGAGCAACGCGGGTGTGACCAATTCGCCGAGCGGAATGATGAAAGGCCGTGTTACCAGATAACGCGCTTCGACGAACATCGGCCCGAGCCAGAACATTGCTAAGCCTGCGGCAACAAGCGGCGAGGCGAGATGTGCAAGGGCGGCGCGGCGTGTGCGTGCGCGGCTCTCTTCGTCGGTTGCGCGGGCATAGCGCCAAGCATCGTGCGTGAGTGTGGCGGCGATGAAGAGCGCGGCTGTGATCGCGTTGAAGAAGTTGGCGAGGATGGTCAACGCGAGCAGCACGGCAGACAGAGCGAAGCGCGAACGGCTGCGATACGCGCTGAGATATGTGACGAACCAGCCGAGCAACAAGATGAAGCCGAGCGGTTGCGTGTAGAGGCCGACGACGAGCGTGCTGTAGTAATCGAGACCCGATACGGTCTTCAGTTGAAATTGCGGGACGAAGAGCAAGAGCAGGCACACGGCGGCGGCGCAGTGTGCGACCGCACGACGTCTGCGCGCGACGAACCATGCGAGCAACCAGATGGCGGCCGGCAAGAGCAGGAGCGGCAGCGCCATGACGAGCTTGAACGCGGCGCTGAACGAGACGATGCGCGTGTGATGCAAGAGCGCGACGAGCCAGTAGAAGAGCGGCGGGTAGAAATTGGGGAAGGGCATGCCGCCGAAGTATGCGTGCGTCCAACCGAAGGTGTCTGGGAAGATCGTCTGGTCGTAGAGTTGCGCGATGGCGTAATGGCCTGAGCCGTTGGTCGCGCGCGGTCGTGTGCCGTGCCAGACCTGCAACCAGAGCGGGCTGGTCAACGCCACAGGCAGCCCGGAGATGAGCAGCAGTGGATGCCAAGCGCGCCAACGTTGCACCCAATGCCCTTGTGCGCCGTCCGCGCTTAGCTGAGCTTCATTGTTCGACATGATTTCGAGGCGGGCTGGCCGCGACGCGCTTGCCGCTCATGACTGATTGCAAGAGACGTGATGGAAAAAACTTTTCAGTGCTGGAGCATCTCTCAGGCACAACAAGCCCTACGTGCGCCACAGCATCTTGCGTACCACGAGCTTCGCGCCGCGCTTGAGCTAATGCGCGCTCGCCTTTGTGCTCTCTGCGTTGCAGTGACCATCCATTAAATTCAACGACAAGAAGTAAAGACTCTAATTTCGTCAACCGGCAGTTGACGACGAACTGATCTGCTGTCAACGACGCGGTGACGATTCGTTAAGTCTTTGTCGTGGCAATGTCTGCGCGCGTTGCAGGACAAGCGACAAGCCGATTCGGAGTGCCGAGTTGTCAACCGTTGGTTGACGAGCGGCAAGGACGGTCAGCGCGCGTTGTTGAGTAAAAACGCCGTGTTTGTTGCTGCCGACGCCTACGGCACGGGCTTTGCGAAGTGGGCACAACGTCCGCCGAAGCGGATCGAGGAGAGACGAAACGTGAAAGCAGTGGTCGCAAACTTATTCCCAACGCTCGCAGGCATGCTGCTCGTCGTGCCGTTTTTGGTCGTCGCCATCGTCGTCGGCCACTACGTCCTGACGGGCGCGGGTCGCGCGCCGCAGCATCCTTTGCTCGTCGTGCTGGCCCTTTGCGGCGTCGCTTACAGCGTCGTCGCAGCTCGCCCGGCAGGGACGACGCTTTCTGTTTCCGCCGCTCGTCGCAAACGCTCTTGACTCTTGCGGCGCACGCCGTGGCACGCCGACGCTTGCAGAGCAAGGGGCATGACCTAAACAACCCTGAAAACTTTAAGGAGCAAACCAATGATTAAGAGATTCCTTCGTGACGAAACCGGTCTTGAGTTGTCCGAGTACGCCGTGGCCGCCGCGCTCATCGCGCTCGCCGTCATCACTGCCTTCACCGCGCTGGGCACGAACATCGGCACCAAGATCACGTCGCTGGCCAACACGGTCAACGGCTAGAAGCCAGACGGCCCTCAACGCGAAAGAAGCTGGCGCGCTTCGCAAACACCCGACCGCCAAGCGCGCCACGCTCTTTCGACTTTTACATATCGCGCGCACAGTCTTTGATAGTTCATTCGCTCATTCATCAACGGCAAGGGCCGAACCTAAAACATGTCCGGGGCACACACAATTATCAGCAGCGCTCTGCTCATCCCGCTCGCCGTCGTCATCACCTATTTCGACGGCCGCTTTCGTCGTATTCCAAACGCTTTTGTCCTCGCCACTTTAATCAGCGGTCTCGCCATCAACACGATCACCAATGGTTGGACGGGGCTGCTCATGAGTCTCGGCGGTTGCGCGCTCGCCTTCGTCTTGATGTTCGTGCTGCACATCTTCGGCGCGATGGGCGCGGGCGACGTGAAACTGTTCGCCGCCATCGGTTCAGTCATCGGCGCGCCGCTCGTGCTGCCGACATTCCTAGTGGTCGTGCTGACGGGCGGACTGCTCGCCATCTTCACGATGATCCGCGCGGGCGCGGTGCGTGCGACGCTCTTGCGCGTGGCGCAGATTTTCATGGGGCTGCTGCCCGGTTGGGAGATGCCGCGCTTTGCCGTGCCGCAAGAACGACGGCACACGATCCCCTACGGCGTGGCGATCACGTTCGGCAGTTTGATCTCACTGATGCTCTTCCGCGCATGACGTGCGCGTCGAAGCATCGCACGCGCGCCCCGCGACCTCGCCACGATGAGCGCGCCAGACCCGATTCGCAAACGGAGAATTGAATATGCGAAACAAACGTCTAGTTGTAGTGCTTGCCGGCGCGGTCGTCTTCGGTTTGGTGGCCGCCGTCTCTGTGAGTCGTTATCTGTCGAGCGCGCAGGCGTACACGAAGAATTTAAATAACGTCGTGGTGGCGAAGGTGGACATCCCGGCGGGCACGAAAGTGGTCGCCGAACAACTTGAGACCGTCCAGTTCCCAAGCAACGCGCTACCCAACGGCGTCTTCGAGATGCCGGACAAACTCGTGGGGCGCGTCGCCATCGTGCAGATCGCCGCGCGCGAGCCGGTCACGGATTTTAAACTCGCGCCCGAAGGTTCGGCCGGCGGCCTCTCCGCCGTTATCCCCGAAGGTTATCGTGCGATGACCGTGAAGGTTGACGACGTGGTGGGCGTCTCCGGTTTCATCATGCCGGGCGCGCTCGTTGATGTCGTCGTGGTGATCAACCCGACCGAGCAGCAACAGAATCCGATCTCGAAGATCGTCTTGCAAAACATCAAGGTGCTCGCCAACGGGCAGAACATTGATCGCCCGAAGAACGACCGCGAGCCTGAGAGCGTCAAAGCCGTCACGCTGCAAGTCACGCCGGATCAGGCCGAGAAACTCGCGCTCGCCTCAACCGAAGGCAAGCTGCAACTCGTCATGCGCAACTCGACCGATCAAGACGACGAGAAGACGCAGGGCGTGGACAAGCGCACGCTTCTCGGCGGCGAGCACGCCGGCCTTGTACCCGATCCCGGCTCGATGAAGAGCGAACAACCGAAACCGCCCATGCCCGTCGTCCGCGCTGCGCCGCGCATCGCGCCGCCCGTGCGCGAGGTCGTGAAGCCCGCGCCGCAAGCTGCGCCGCCGCCCCGCGCCTCCGTCGAAGTGATCGAAGGAGCGAAGAAGCGGAACGTGGATTTCCCGTAAGGAAGCTGTCAGCAGTCAGCCATCAGCTATCAGCCAAAGCGTGCTGAGCTTGAGCGTCGGCTGCTGACTACGAATAGCTGAAAGCTGATTGCTGATAGCTAACAAGGAGAACATCATGCTGACCCGTCGCCTAATCCCACTGTTCGTCGCGTTGCTCGCTTGCGCCGCGATGATGTTTGCTGCGCCTGCGGGCGCGCATGCGCAGGACGTGTCCGTGCGCGCGTCGTTTGTGAACGCGCCGAAAGAGCCGATTGCCATTAACGTGCTCGTCGGCCAATCGCGCGTGATCAATTTCGATAAGCCCATCGGCCGTTTCTCGGTCTCGAATCCTGATGTCGCTGAAGCGGTGCTCGTCGCGCCCGATCAGGTGCTCGTCAACGGCAAAGCGTTCGGGCAGGTCAACTTCATCGCGTGGGAGAAGGAGAAGGGGCAGTTCGTCGTCTTCGACGTGTTCGTCCGCGCGAACCTCTCTTTGATTGATTCGCAGATTCACGCGCTCTTTCCAAAAGACGACATCCGTCTGAGTCAAGCGAACGGCTCAGTCGTCATGTCGGGCAGTGTGGCCAACCCTGTGACCGCGACGCAGGCCGAGCAGGTTGTGAAAGCGGCCGGCTTCCAGACTGTCAACCTGCTCACGTCGCCGGTGAAGGGCATGACGCAGGTGCAACTGCAAGTGCGCGTCGCTGAAGTTAGTCGCAATCGCGCGAAAGACTTGGGCACCTCCTACGCTTATCAGGGCGCGCCGGGCACGGGCGGTTACGTCAACGGCGGCACGGGGCCGAGCGAACTTGGCTTTCCGAAAGTCAATCCGAGCGGCTCACTCGGCGGCGGCGTCCTCGGTGGCGCGCTGACCGGTTCAGCCTTGAACCTGCTGATCATGGGCGGCAACTCGATGGGCATGCTGCGCGCGTTGCAGACGCAGGGCGCGGTGCGCGAGTTGGCCGAACCGAACTTGATCGCGATGGACGGGCAAGAGGCCAGCTTCCTCGCAGGCGGCGAGTTTCCGATCCCCGTCGTGCAGTCGGACGGCAGCCGCACGTCCGTCACGATCATCTTCAAAGAGTATGGCGTGCGCATGAACTTCAAGCCGACGATCATTGATGAAGACCACATCCGGCTTGAGCTATCGCCCGAAGTTTCGACGATTGATTTCTCAAACGGCGTCAAGTTCGACGGGTTTGTGATTCCGGGTTTGAACACGCGCCGCGCGCACACGAGCGTTGAACTGCGCGATGGTCAAAGTTTCGCACTCGCCGGTTTGATGGACAACCGCGAGATCAAATCGCTGTCGCAAGTGCCTGTGCTCAGTCAAGTGCCGATCCTCGGCAATCTGTTCAAGTCGAAGTCGTTCCAGAAGCAGGAGACCGAGTTGATGTTCATCGTCACGGCGCAACTGGTGAAGCCTGTCAACCCGGACGACCTGCCGACGATGCGCGGCATTGACGGCCTCAAGAGCGGCTCGCCGCTCGGCGTCGAACCCAAAGGCGAAGGCATTAAGGGCGCAAGCGGCTACTCGACCGGCAGCACCGGCGCGGCCCAACCGCAGCCGAACGCTGCACCCAAGAGCGACGCAACGAACGGCAACGCGACCACTACAACAACCACGACAACAACGACCAGCGACCCGAAGACCGAAAGCGGCGCGCATGCGACGATCAGCACGAACGCTCAGCCTGCTCAACCCGCAACACAGCCCGCGTCGCTGCCGACCTCGCAACACACGGCGCAGCTTGCGTTGTTCACGTTGTCGCCGCCGAAGCAGTGAGCGCGCATGTCTGAGTTAATGCGGGCAGATGGTTGAGCACCACTGCCCGCCGTAACGCCCCCGCGAACCTGACCGATTGTCATTTACAAGTGTGAAAGGAGAGCGGAAAGATGAAGCCAACAGGTCGTCAAGCAACAATCAATCAGCGTCGCCGTGAGCGCGGTTCGGTGCTCGCCATCAGCGCCCTCGGCATGCTCGCCTTTCTCCTCGCGACGGGGCTGTGCGTGGACATCAGCCATTTCTATCTCGTCAAGTCGGAATTGCAGAACGCGGCCGATGCTGCCGCGCTCGCAGGCGCGTCCGCTTTGAACCAACACGCGAGCGGCATCACCAAAGCGCGCGACCGCGCCATCACGGCGATGAACAACTATGAGTTCAATCAAACGCCGCTCATGCTGACAGCTAGCAACGTCCGCTACGCCGTCAACCTCTCAGACTTCGACGGCCCAACGGGCGGCATGGACGAGGCGAGCGCGCAAGCCTCGCCGACCAACATACGCTTCGTCAAAGTCGCGACGCCGCCCGCGCCGGTCAACGTCTTCTTCGCCTCTGCGCTGAACGGCTTCGGCAACTCGCGCAACTTGCAGGCGAGCGCAGTCGCCGGTCGCTCCGTCAACATCAACACCTTCTGCGACTGGATTCCGCTGACCGTTATTCTCGACGATGCCGACTCGATCCTACAACCGGGTCAGGTCTATACCATCCGCTCCGACTCCGGCAGCTTCGTCAGTCCCGGCAACTATCACATCCTCGCCGTTGATGGCTCAGGCGGATCGGATGTGGAGACGGGCGCGGGCGGCGGCGTGCATCTCTGCAAAGAGCCGGGCGATACTTATCCGATTGATACCAAGCCCGGTCTCACCGCCGGTAAGGTACGCACAGGGATCAACTCGCGCTTCGACGATTACGGCGGCAGCCAACTCGACCCGGCGCTCTATCCGCCCGATACGAACGTCAAACAGAACGTCACCTACGCCGACTACAGCGCGGCCACTGCGGGCGACTCCAGCCACTATCAAGCGCCGACGCATGCGGGCGTGGCCAATCGTCGCCTCGTCATCATTCCGCTCGTCAAGCAGAGCGAGTTCGATCAAGGGCGTGGCGTTGTCCGCTTCACGCGCTTCGGTCTCTTCTTCCTGCGCACGGAGGTGAGCAATGGATCGGGCGGCGACTTCCAAGCCGAGTACGTGTCGGAGACGCTCGTCGTCGGTAGCGGCGGCTATGATCCGAACGGCACGAACGCCAGTATGCAGATGACGATCCCCGTGCTCTACAAGTGAGGAGAGAACACGACGATGTTGGCCGAGACGTTCATCTTGCGACTGACTCGCTTCGCCCGCCAAGAGCGCGGCACACAACTCGTCGAGTTGGCGCTTGTGTTGCCCGTGATGCTCATGCTCTTTGCCAGCATCGCCGAGTTCGGCAACTTCTTCTACACCTATACGACGCTCGATAAGGCCACGCGCAGCGGCGCGCGCTACCTTGTGAGCAAGCCCTACAACGCGATGCAACAAGCGAATGCCGCGAGCCTCGTCGTCTATGGCGACGCCAACGCCGGTTGCAGTGGCACGCCAATCCTTAACGGGCTGACGTGCAGCAACGTGAGCGTCACCGGCATCGGCGGCTCGGCCGGTTTTCCCGACCGCGTGAGCGTCCAGATCGTCAACTTCCAGTATCAACCGCTCTTCGATCTCGGCCGGCTGACGCACAACGCCATCTCGCTCAACGTCAACGTCAGTCCGAGCACGACGATGCACTATCTGCTGTTCTAAACAGGCAAAGCAAAGATGAGACTCCAGCGCATAAAAAAGAGGACGACAGGCGGCACCCGCCGGCATGAGCGCGAACGCGGCGCAGCGCTCGTGGAGTTCGCCATCGGCGCGACGATCTTTCTAACGGTGCTCTTCGCCATCATTGAGTTCGGCCTGTTGCTCTGGACACACAACGCGCTGACGGACGCCGCCCGGCGCGGCGCGCGTTACGCCGTCACACACCCGCAGAGTCAACTCGCCGATGTGCAGAACGTAGTCGTCTATGGCGATCCAGCGCCGGCCGCGAACACCACGCCCGTCGTCAACGGCCTGACGACAGATCAAGTGAGCGTCGTTTACACAGGCTTCGGTCTTAGTGCGGGGCGTGCCACGGTGAGCATACAGAACTACAACTACAACTTCGTCGTGCCGTTGCTCGGCGTGCGTGTGCCGATGCCGAGTTACCAGACCACTCTGACCGGCGAGAGCGCGGGCTTAACACCGCCGGCACTCTGACCTTGCGCGAACAAGTTAATTAACATCTAGGGAAACAGCACATGACTCAAGCACTCACCTTCGTTGTTCTCAGCACCGGACTCGACAGCTTCCGCGAGTTGCGCGACGCACTCGCCGCCGACGAGCGCACGCGCCTACTTGCGGGCGGCGATGATGTCGAACAACTCCACGCGGAGATCACACGCCTGCGCCCCAACGCAGCCATCGTCACGCTGCCTGATGCGAACGCCGAAGCGGCCTTGCGCTACGTCGAACGCTTGAGCGTCGAATGTCCGCAGACCGCGATCATCTGCGCCTCGCGTGATGCTTCGCCCGATCTGATCCTGCGCAGTCTGCGTGCGGGCGCGCGCGAGTTCCTGCGGCTTGCGCCGATCCGCGCGGACGAGTTTCGCACCGTCGTTGATCGCATCGGTGAGTTCCGCGCCGTGCAGCCGGACGTGCCGAAAAAACGTGGGCGCGCCATCGCCGTCTTTTCGAGCAAAGGCGGCTGCGGCACGTCCTTCATCGCGGCAAACCTCGCGGCGGCCATGAACGCGCCGACCGTGCTTGTTGACTTGAATTTACAGGCCGGCGACCTCGCGCTCTATCTGGGCATCGAACAGAAATTCTCCATCGCCGATCTGGTCGAGAATCGCGCACGCGCCGACGAATCACTCTTGAAATCTTACGTCGTGCCGCACACTTCAAACCTTGCGCTTCTCGCCGCGCCGCGCGAAGCCGATGCCGCCGACGACATCGAGCCGGAACACGTCTTTGAAGTGATCGAACTCTTGCGCCAACACTACGATTACGTCGTCATTGATCCGCAGCACACCTTCGACGCGATCACGCTCGCCGCGCTCGATCAAGTTGACGAAGTGGTGCTCGTCCTGACGCTCGACATCCCGGCGATTCGCAGCGCCCAACGCACGCTCCAACTCTTCGACCGGCTCGGCTACCCGCGCCACAAGGTGCGCATCGTCGTCAATCGTTGGTCGAAGCAGATCGAATTGGACGTGCGCCAAGTTGAACGCTTTCTCGGCGAGCGCGTCACCGGCTACGTCCAGAGCGACTACAACACGGCGGTCAATTCGATCAACTTGGGTCAACCGCTCGTCACCTCGAACCCCACGTCGCGCCTCGCACAAGAGTTGCGCCAGATCGCCGCGAACTTAACCGGCGCAGCGCCCCTGCCGCCGCCAACGGAACAACCGCGCGGCTTCCTGCGCTCCGTCTTTCAACGTCGCGCCAGCGCGGACGCGCCCGATGCTCTACCCGGAAGACTCGGCAAAGAGAAAGCGCCGGCCGCGATCTGAGCGATTGAGTCTGAAATCTCAAATTTGAAATCTGAGATCACAAATAGCGAGCCATCATGTCACTACGCGAAAGACTAATTCGAGAAACTAACCCGGCGGTCGTGGGCACGACCGGCGCGCGCGCCAACGCGAACGGCGACGAAGCAGCGGCGATCGGGCAACGCTCGTTTCAAGAGATGAAGTCGCGCCTGCATCGCGCGATCATCAACCGGATGGATTTGACGAAGCTCGGCCAGCTTGAGCCGGAGCAGTTGAAGGCCGAAGTCTCGCGCCTCGCCGAAGGTTTAATCGCAGTCGAGAACGCGCCACTCTCGGCGAATGAACGCGAGCGTTTGGTTGAAGAGGTGCGCCACGAGTTGTTCGGCTTAGGCCCGCTTGAGCCGCTCTTGGCCGATCCAACCATCTCCGACATTCTCGTCAACGCGCCGCAGAACATCTACATCGAACGGCGCGGCAAGTTGGAGCGCACCGATGTCGCCTTCAAAGACGACGAGCACCTGATGCGCGTCATCGAACGCATCGTCTCTTCGGTCGGTCGGCGCATAGACGAATCATCCCCGATGGTGGACGCGCGCCTTGCCGACGGCTCGCGCGTCAACGCCATCATCCCGCCGCTCGCTCTGGACGGCCCCGTGCTCTCGATTCGTCGCTTCGGCTCCGATCCGTTGCGCATGAATAAACTGATCGAACTCGGCGCGATCACAAAAGAGATCGCAGAGATGTTCGAGATGTGCGTGCGTGCGCGGCTGAACGTGCTCATCTCCGGCGGCACGGGCGCGGGCAAGACGACGCTGCTCAATGCGCTTTCGGCTTACATTCCCGAAGACGAGCGCATCGTCACGATTGAAGACTCAGCCGAGCTTCAATTGCAACAACCACATGTTGTGCGGCTTGAGACGCGCCCGCCCAACATAGAGGGACGCGGCGAAGTCACTCAACGCGATCTAGTGAAGAATGCTTTGCGCATGCGTCCCGACCGTATCGTCATCGGCGAGGTGCGCGGCGGCGAAGCGATTGACATGTTGCAAGCGATGAACACGGGCCATGATGGCTCATTGACGACCGTGCACGCCAACACGCCGCGCGATGCGCTCGCACGGCTTGAGACGATGATCCAGATGACCGGCATGCGCCTCTCGGATCGCGCGATGCGGCAACAGATCGCGTCGGCGCTCAACCTCGTCATTCAAGCCGCGCGGCTCTCCGACGGCACGCGCCGCATCACTTCCATCTCCGAGATCACAGGCATGGAAGGCGAGACGATCACGATGCAAGAGATTTTCCAGTACGAGCGCAAGGGCGTAGATAAAGACGGGCGTGTCATCGGTCGCTTCCGCCCCACGGGCGTGCGCCCGCGCTTCGCCGAACGCCTGAAGATGTACGGCATGCAGTTGCCGCGCGTGTTTTTTGAAGACTAGCTGTTAGCGGTCAGCTATCAGCAGTCAGCTAAAGCAGACTGCAAGCCGACGCCTGATAGCCGACCGCCACACACAACAAGCTGAAAGCTGATTGCTGATAGCTGAGAGCTTTTATCCATGATTCCATTTCTCGTTTTCACCTTCTGTCTGTTTCTGACGTTCGGCGCGTACTTGTTCGCCACGCGCGGGTCGGAGCAGCGGCGCGTGCGTTTGCAGCAGCGTCTGGCCGAAGCTCTGTTGCACTCGGCGAGCGCCGAAGATGTTGAGGTGCAACTCGCGCGGCGCGAATTGATGAGCGAGATTCCGTTGATGAATCGCGCGCTGCTGAACGTGCCCATCGCGACGCGGCTCAAGCGGATGCTCGATCAAGCCGACCTGCACATCACGGTCACGCGCCTCTTGATGTTCTCGTTGATGGCGGCGATGCTCGCGGGGCTGGCGGCTTCGATGTTGACGCCCGCAATTATCGTCATCATTAGCGTCGCCCTAATCGCCGCCGCCGTGCCGTTCATACACGTCTGGTGGAAGCGGCGCAAACGGCTCAATCTGTTTCTCGAACAACTGCCGGACACGCTTGAGTTGATGAGTCGCGCGCTCTCCGCCGGGCATGCCTTCCCGGAATCGCTCCACATGGTGGCGACCGAGATGCCCGAACCTGTGGCGACAGAATTTCGCAAGACCTACGAAGAACAGAACCTCGGTCTCTCGCTCAAACTCGCGCTTGAGAACTTGGCGGCCCGTGTGCCGCTCCTTGATCTCAAGATGTGCATCACGGCGATCATGATCCAGCGCGAGACGGGCGGCAACCTCGCTGAGATTTTAGAGAAGGTCGCCCACACGATCCGCGAACGCTTCCGCATCCTTGAAGATTTGCGCACGCTGACGACCAGTTCGCGCATGTCCGCGTGGATTCTCTGCGGGCTGCCGATCTTCGTCGCGCTCGCCGTCACCGCGCTCAACCCCGAATACATGAGCGTGCTCTGGAGCGACCCGCGCGGTCACTACCTAATCGCCGCCGCGCTGCTGCTGCAACTGACCGGCATGGCGATCATTCGGAAGATTCTGAAGATCAAGATATAGCAGTTTTCAGTTTTCGGTTTTCAGAGCTGACGACCGAAACCGAAAACTGAAAACCGAAAACTGAAAACCATGTTTCTAATCATTCTTTCCACCTTTGTTTGTTTCACGCTCGGCGGGCTGGCTGTCTATTGGTTGATGTTCAAACCGGCGAGTGCGGCGACGGAACGTCTGCGGCGCATGGGCGAGGCCGATCACGGTGTGAGCGCGCCGGTTATATCGGCTATGCCCACGCCCGGTGATAGTTCGATGGCAGTGCTGGCAGAGCGCGTGGCGCAGCCGCTACATAGGCTTGCACCGCCATCTGCGGCCGAAGCGCAGAAGCTGCAAAAGCAGTTGATGCAAGCGGGACATCGCTCGCCGAATGCGCCGATCTACTTTCGCGCGATTCAATTGCTGTCGCTCGTCGGATTTCCCGGCGCGGTCGCGTTTATGTGCGCGGTCTTGGGTCGTCCGCTCATGAGCGCGGTCAGTTGGATTCTGCTCGCGTTCGCCGTCGGTTTCTTTCTGCCGCGCTACGTCCTGCGCAAACTGATCAAGGCGCGGCAGCAGCGCGTGCGTTGGGGCCTCGCGGACGCGCTCGACCTGATGGTTGTCTCAATCGAAGCGGGTTTGGGATTGAACGCGGCGATGATCCGTGTCGGCGAAGAGTTGAAGGATGTGCATCGTGACATCAGTGAAGAATTTGAACTCTGCAACTTGGAGATTCGCGTCGGGCGCGAGCGCGATGAGGCTTTGCGCAACTTGGCAGAGCGCACCGGCGTTGACGACCTGCGCAGCCTCGTGGCGATGATGATTCAAGCCGACCGCTTCGGCACGTCAATCGCGCGCGCGGTGCGCGTCTATGCCGACAGCTTGCGCACGAAGCGCCGCCAGCGTGCGGAGCAGGCGGCACAGAAGGCGGCGGTGAAGTTGTTGTTCCCGCTCGCCTGCTTTCTGTTCCCGACACTCTTTATCGCCATCCTCGGCCCCGCAGCCCTGAACCTCATTGATACGTTCGGCAAAATGTAACGGGAGGTTTCAAACACATCATGTGCAGACGCACCATCAACGCTTTTCTGATCGCCCTCGTGCTCACGCTCGGCGCAACCGCGCTCTGGACTGCGGGCACAACGGGCCGCGACGGCGACGACTCGGCCAACATCATCGCCGACAACGGCGCGCCCACCGGCACGTCGGAAGACGCCAATATGCCAGAAGCGCCGAAGAAGAAAAAAGGCGGCGGCTTTTTTCATGCTTTGAAAGCGCCGTTCAAAGCGGTCGGGCATCTGTTCGGCGGTCGTGATGATGACAAGCTCGCGCGTCTGTCGGAGAAGGACGTGAAGCGTTTTGAAAGCGCGAGCGTTGCGCGCGTCTATGACGCGCGCAACCCCGCGCCCAACATCTCAGACGAAGGCGGCACAGCGCGCGAGCATCTGGAGCGCGGACGCGCGTTTCTCGACGGCGGGCAATTGACCGAAGCCATCGCTGAACTATCGCGCGCCGTCGCGCTCGATCCGAAGTTGAAGCAGGCACACAACCTGCTCGCGCAGGCTTACGACCGCAAGGGCCTGCACGAGAACGCGCGCAAATCTTTCGAGCGCGCGCTCGACGATGCGCCCGACGATCCGCAGACCTTGAACGACCTCGGCTACACGCTCTATCTCAACGGCAACTACCGCGCGGCGGTCGAGCGTCTGAAGCGCGCCGCGAAACTCGCGCCGAATGACGAGCGCATCTTGAACAATTTGGCGCTCGCGCAATGCCGGCTCGGCAAGTTCCACGACGCTTACAAAAGCTTTGCGCGCGCGGGCGGCGAGTTCAACGGCCGTCTGAACACCGCCACCTTGGCCGAGCGCATGGGCTACGACAACGAAGCCATCGCGCAGTACGAAGCCGCGCGCCGCTTGCAACCCGACTCGACGGTCGTCCTCCGCCGCCTCGCAGACCTCTATCATCGCGCAGGTCAAAGCGAAAAAGCTGATGATGCGCAACATGCGTTCGCAAGTGTGAGCGGTGAGGCGGTGGCGACAAAGTAGAACATTCGTTTGGATGAAGGTGCATGATGACGCAGACAACAATTCTCTCGCGGGTCGAGATTGAAAGCATGGGGCCGCCCGTGCCGGAAGAGTTGGCGGAGACCGATGTGTCGGCGAGTTTTCTCGCCGACCTCGCGCTCAAATTTGTGGCGCAGTTGGCCGAGCCGACGACCGCGAACATCGCGGCCGAGATTCATCTGCCGCGCGCTTTGACCGAAGAGGTGTTGCACCGGCTGACGCGCGAGAAGTTGATCGAGGTGCGCGCGCAGGCGGCCGTGGGCGCGACGCGCTATGCGATGCTTGAGCGCGGCTGGGAACGGTTGGCGCGTGCGCAACAGCTTTGCGGTTACAACGGCCCTGCGCCCGTGTCTCTGCGCGACTACGCGCATCTGATGCGTCTGCAAGCCGTGCCGTCAAAGCCTGCGACGATGGCGAGCGTGCGCGCGGCGATGCGCGATCTGGTGCTGCCTGATTCGCTCTTGCAGACCATCGGCTGCGTCGTCAACTCGCGCCGCTCACTCTTCATCACAGGCCCGCCGGGCACAGGCAAGACGGCCGTCGCCGAGCGCATCAACGGTGGCTTGGCTGGACACATCTGGATTCCTTACGCCGTTGAAATTGACGCACAGATCATTCGCATCTTCGACACGCACAATCACCGGCCGGTCGCAGCCGATGCGCTGCCCGCCGAATTTGATCGGCGTTGGGTCTGCATCGAGCGCCCGTTGGTGATCGTCGGCGGCGAGTTGACGATGGAGAACACAGACCTCGTGTGGAGTGAAGCGGCGCGTTTTTATGAAGCGCCGTTTCAGATGAAGTCGAACGGCGGCACGCTCGTCATAGACGACTTCGGGCGGCAGCGCGTCGCGCCGGCCGATCTGTTGAATCGTTGGATCGTACCGCTTGAGCGGCGCGTTGATTATTTGACGCTGCACACAGGCAAGAAGATCGAAGTGCCGTTTGAGCAGTTGATCGTCTTCTCGACGAACCTGAATGAAAAAGATTTGGTTGACGAAGCATTTCTGCGGCGCATGGGTTATCGCGCGCGCGTCGAGCCGCCGACGCCTGTGGCTTACGTCGAAATCTTTCGTCGCGCTGCCTTCACGCGGGGCTTGCGCGTCGAACAGACGATTCTCGATTACGTACTGAACAACTACATGCTTGAGCACCGGCAAATGAAGGCCTGCGAGCCGCGCGACCTGCTCGACCGCGTCGTGGACATCTGTCTGTTCGAGGGCACGCCGATTGAGTTGACGCCCAAGTTGATTGACGGTGCATGGCGCAACTACTTCGGCACGTCGCACGGTTTCAACACGCAGGAGCCTGAGCGGCGTGCGACTTCGGAGTTGCGCGACACAGGCCGCCTGCATCAATCAGGGCAATTGCATCAGACCGGCGCACGACAGTCGGGCGAACTGCGTCCGCCTGCCACCGCGCGCCATACTTCAGATTTGAACACACCCAAAGAGCACACGGATGTTGACCCGCTGCAAATTTGAGCTTGTCTGCGCGCTACTCATCTGCCTCTTGCTGCCGATGTTGGCGCGCGCGGACAAACTGCATCTGACAGATGGCACGACCATCGAAGCCGACGAAGTGTGGGATGATCCACAGGGCGTGTGGTATCGGCGCGGCGGCGTGACCTACTTGGTCGAGCGTGCGCACGTGAGCAAGATCGAGCACGAGCAACACACGCCAGCGAGCGATGCACCGAAGCACACGCAGACCTCGCGCGTGCTTGATGCAAGTGCGGTCGCTAACCAAACAACGCAAGCGCCACAACCGGGCGCGCGTGCGACCGACATTGCCGCCGTTACGTCAACCGATGCGCCGCATCAGCCGGTCTTGATCTACTTGGTCGGCGGCGCGAGTTTCGAGGTTGACGACGTGAACGAGTCGGCTGATGGCGTCTGGTACAAGCGCGGCAGTCTCTCGATCTTCATTGAGCGCGCGCGCATCGAACGGATCGAGCGTGAGCAACCTGACACAGTCGCCGATGCGAAAGACGACAAGAGCGCGAAGCGTGAGCGGCGTTGGACGACAGGTAGCGCGCGGCTCGATGCGTTGATCAAACAGAACGGCGCGCGCTACGGCGTTGATCCTTATCTCGTCTTCTGTGTGATGGAGCAGGAGTCGCATTTCAATTCGGGCGCTGTGAGTCCGATGGGCGCACGTGGCTTGATGCAGTTGATGCCGGGCACGGCCGCCCGCTTCGGCGTGCGCCGGCCACACGACGCAGCGCAGAACGTGATGGGCGGCACACGTTATCTGAAAGAATTACTCGGCAAGTTCAACGGGCGTGTTGACCTCGTGCTGGCGAGTTATAATGCGGGCGAGGGCGCGGTGCGTCGCTACGGCGGGCGCGTCCCACCGTTCCGCGAGACGCGCGCCTACGTGCGTCAGGTTGGCGGTCGCTACGGTTCGGTCGCACATCATGCGCCGCAGTCGAACGCAAACAAACCGGCCGCGAGCAACGTGCCGCCAGCAAACGCGAGTGCCCGCGCCGGCCAGAATTAGGATGTGAAGCGATGAACACTTGCCTGCCGCGTCTGCTCTTGCTCTCGTGTCTATTCGTCTGCTCCGTCGTCGCACATGCACAGACGCAACCATCGACACAAACTGGTGACGCAGGGCCGTTGACCAACGCGGCCATCATCAAACTTGCGCGCGCGGGCTTCAGCGAGAAGACCATCATTGCGATCATCGGCGCGCGCCCCGTCCGTTTTGATCTCGCGCCTGATCGTCTGATCGAACTCAAGAAACGCGGCGTCAGTGAAAAGATCATCCTCGCCATGCTCGCGCGCGACAACGGCACGGTGCTGGCCGACGACATGCCGGGCGATTCATTGGATAACGATCCGTTCTTCAACCCGGACAGATCGAAACATCCATCCGGCGCGGATTCGTCCGCGAGCAAAAACGATCCGAACGAAACAAACATCTTCGGCTCATCCGGCGGCGCACATGGACGTTCGCGCGTGAACGGCATGAACGGCGGCACGGACGGCGACTCGCAGACGACGGGCACGGCGACCGTCCGCATCATGCGCCCGCCCGTTGAAGAGGGCGGCGCTGGAGCGCCCAAACTTGAACGCACGCCGACGCTCAACAACGATTCAATCGTAGAACTGGTCGAAGCCGGTTTCTCAGAAGGCACGATCATACGCCGCATCGAAAGCTCGCCCGCCGATTTCGATCTCGCGCCCGCGAAGCTCACAGAGTTGCGCCGTCGCCGCGTCAGCGACGCGATCATCAACGCCATGCGCGCCGCGATGAGCGACGAGCCTGCGGCGGGCACGACAAACGCACACCCGCAAAAGTAATTCAATGCCACGTCTCTTTTGTCGTCTGCTTGCACTCGCCTGCGCGCTCGTCGCAGTGAGCGTCTGCGCGCAGACGCCGAAAGCCGATCCATCTTCGGCGCAGAAGATTGACGAGGACGAAGTGATCCGCGTCAACACGTCTGAGGTATTGCTGCCTGTGACGGTGCGCGATGCGGCGGGGCGTCTGGTGAGCGATCTAACGCGCGAAAGTTTTCGCGTCTTCGAGAACGGACGCGAGCAGCCGCTTAACGATCTCGCGCTCAGGCAAGTGCCGGTTGATGTCGCGTTGATGGTTGATGCTTCGTCTTCGGCCGCCGCGAACCTAGATGATTTTCGCCGTGCCGCCGAAGAGTTTGCCGCGCGGCTCGCGCCGGAAGATCGGATCAGTCTCGTCAAGTTCGATGATCACGTCGAGTTGCTGCAAGACTGGACAACTTCGCGCGTGCAACTGCGCCGCGCCTTGCGCCGCATCAACGGCGGCATGTTCACACGCTTCAACGATGCACTCTACCTTGCGGCGCGCGAACAGTTTCAAAACCCGCAACGCCGCCACGCCGTCGTCGTCCTCTCCGACGGCATAGACAGTGGGCGCGGCCAGACGACGCTCGAACAAGCTCTACGCGCGCTGCTCGAAGCCGGCGCGACTGTCTATGTGATCAGCAACACGGAGATCGAGCGCGCGCACAAGCAAGCGGAACTCG
>QHXQ01000001.1 GCA_003223935.1 Acidobacteriota bacterium
CGGCGCGTCGGGTTAACCATCGCCTCTTCGCCTGATGGCGCGGGCAGACGCGAAGCGGCCGTGCGTCCGGTCAACGCGGCGACTGAAAAGGGCTTGCTCTATCGTCAATGGGTTGAAGCCAACCGCGCGTATGTTGCGAGCGCGAGCAACGGTCGGCTCGGCTACGTGCACATGTTCGACATGAGCGCCGCCGCGCTCGCGCAACTCTACGTTGACCTCGACGCAGAGAACAGCAAACGCGACGGCGTCGTGATTGACGTGCGCAACAACAACGGCGGCTTCGTCAACGTCTATGCGATTGACGTGCTCGCGCGGCGCGGTTATCTAACGATGACGCCGCGCGGCTACACGAGCGCACCCGCCCGCACAGCCCTCGGCCAACGCGCGCTTGAACGCCCGACGATCCTCATCACCAATCGTCATTCGCTCTCCGACGCCGAAGATTTCACCGAAGGCTATCGCGCTTTGCGGCTCGGCAAAGTCGTCGGCGAGCCGACCGCCGGTTGGATCGTCTATACCTCGAATCAACAGCTTATTGACGGCACGATCTTTCGTCTCCCCTTCATCAAAGTCACCGCCAACGACGGCACGGACATGGAACTCCACCCGCGCCCCGTTGACGTGCCCGTCACCCGCCCGATTGGCGAGTCGCTCGCCGGCCGCGACTCACAACTCGACGCCGCCGTCCGCGAACTGCTCAACCAGTTGGGCACACGCGCGCAGCGTTAAGCTTCATCACCGATACATGTCGCATGCGGTCTAACAACTCCGTTTGGGTGTTAGACCGCATGATTCGGCATAATAGTTAGACCGTATTCAGAACCTTGCCCGGAGAGACTACTGCTAATGAAGGTTGCCGCTTACCAAATACCCCTGCGTGCCACTAGCTCGATGGATGTCCTCGACCTGATTCGCGCACAGGTCGCTTGGTGTGAGTCGAATGGTGTAGAGATTTTATGTTGTCCAGAGGGCGTACTTGGCGGGCTGGCTGACTACGCGAGTCGGCCCAGCGACATTGCGCTCGACGTGGAGGCTGGTCAGTTGCACGCGCTACTGACACCCCTCGCGAGTGACAAGGTTGCGACCATTCTGGGGTTCACGGAGATTAACCGAAGTGGCCGACTCTACAATTCGGCTGCGGTCTGGCACAAAGGATCGGTCGTTGGCCTGTATCGCAAGCTGTACCCGGCGATCAACAAATCGCTCTACGAGGCTGGAGACAAGCTGCCCGTCTTCACGGTTGGCAACCTGACCTTCGGCATCATCATCTGCCTCGACTCCAACTATTACGAGCCGGCCAGAATCATGGCCGCTCAAGGGGCGACCGCGCTGTTTGTGCCCACAAACAATGGTCTCCCGCCGACGAAAGCGGGGCCAGAACTGGTCGCCCAAACAATGAACGTTGACATCGCTCGGGCCATCGAGAACAGCGTCTCCGTGATCCGTGCTGATGTCGCAGGTCGGACTGAGAGCTTGGTGTCTTACGGCTCATCTGAGATCGTCTCGCCCGACGGCATGGTGCTTCAGACAGCACGCCGTCTTAGCCCAGACCTCATCGTGGCTGAGATTGAAACTGTACCTCGTGTAGATCGGTGTGGCTGGAACGCTGCGAGAAACAGCGCCGTCATGGACGAATATGTCCGCTTGGTAACGGGAACGCATACCGGCCCTGAACGTATCTCAACAACATCGGTCTAACAAGAAACTCAAAGCGTATCTGTCCAGAAGGGAATTCATAAATGGCGAGCGTGGTCAAGCGGGCGGTTGTCATCGGTGGTGGCATTGGTGGTTTGTGTACGGCTATCGGGGGAGCGGGGCTGACGCTGTGGGCGAATGCGATTAAGGCGCTGCGCAAATTAGGGCTGGCGGATGCGGTCATCAACACGGGCGCAAAGATCGAACGGGGCGAGATTCGCACCGCAGACGGGCGCACGTTGTCGCGCTCCGAGCAAGGCGAACTTGAACAACTCTTCGGCGAGCCGACCATCGCAATCCATCGCGCAGACCTGCACGATATACTGCTGTCCGCTCTCCCCACAGGCACGCTTCGCTTGGGCGCAAGGTGTGTCCGTCTGGAGCAGGATGAAGCGGGCGCGGCCACGCATTTCAGTGATGGTCAGACCGACCGCGCCGATCTGATCGTCGGTGCAGATGGCGTTAATTCAGTTGTTCGCAAGCAATTATTTCCCGACCTCAAGTTGCGTTACTCCGGTTACACGGCTTGGCGCGGCGTCGTGGCGACCAGAGATGAAGCGGCGCTCGGCACGACCAACGAGAGTTGGGGCTGCGGCTCGCGCTTCGGGTTCTTGCGAATAGATCGAGAGCGCGTCTATTGGTTTGCGACGGCGAATACTCCGGCGGGGCAGATGCTGACGGCGGCTG
>QHXQ01000036.1 GCA_003223935.1 Acidobacteriota bacterium
CGACAGATGGCGGCCTTCTTTCCATCCTTGCGCGAGTATGCGGTGCATTACGGGCTGACCCGCAAGCGGCTGAGCGCGGCGCGACCTGATGCCATCGTGATGCACCCCGGCCCGATGAATCGCGGCATCGAGATCGCTTCGGACGTGGCTGATGGCACGCGCTCGCTCATCCTCGATCAAGTCGCCAACGGTCTCGCCGTCCGCATGGCTGTGCTCTATCTGCTCGCCGGCGGCTCAGCCCTCGCGCAAGCGCAGACTAGAACAGAGACGGGTGAGACATTAGAACAACGACGCGATAAGGCGAACAGAAACACAGCGCAACTCGCGCTGCCCGAACCTGTCCCGGCCGGTTAAAGAGCATTATGAGACTACTCATCGCCAACGGTTACGTGATCGATCCGACGCAAGGGATCAACGGCGGCCAAAATCTCTTGATTGAAGACGGGCGCGTTGCGGCGCTCCTCAGTCGCGGCGACGACGTACCCGAAGGTGCGGAGGTGTTCGACGCGACAGGTCTCATCGTCGCGCCCGGCTTCATTGATCTGCACACGCACCTGCGCGAACCCGGACAGGAATATAAAGAGACGATTCAGACGGGCGCGTTGGCTGCGGTCGCGGGCGGCTACACTTCCGTCTGCGCGATGCCAAACACCGATCCAGTGAACGATAATCCAGCCGTCACGCGCTTCATCATCGAACAAGCTGAAGCGGCCGGACTCGCCAACGTCTTTCCGGTCGGCGCGATCACTAAGGGATCGCAAGGCAAGGAACTCGCGGAGATGGGCGAGATGCGGCGCGCAGGCATCGTCGCCGTGACGGACGACGGCCGGTCTGTGCCGTCAGCCGGCATGATGCGCCGCGCGATGGAGTATGCGCGCGGGTTTGATCTGCCCGTGATGGATCATTGTGAAGAGCGCACGTTGACGGCGGGCGGCGTGATGCACGAAGGCGAGTGGTCGCTGCGTCTGGGTTTGCGCGGGTCTGTGGCGCTGGCGGAGGAATTGGACGCTTGGCGCGACTGTGCGCTCGCAGAACTCACGGGTGCGCGCCTGCATCTTGCGCACGTCTCGACACGCGGCGCAATTGAAGCCGTGCGCCGCGCCAAAGAGCGTGGCCTGCGGGTCACGTGCGAAGTCGCGCCGCATCATTTCACGTTGACGGATGCGGCGGTTGAAGGCTACGACACGAACACGAAGATGTGCCCGCCGCTTCGGAGTGAGGAGCATCGCGCGGCGCTCCTTGAAGCTCTAGCCGACGGCACGATTGACGCCATCGCCACAGACCACGCGCCACATCACGCAGACGAGAAGGCGCTCGAATACGATCACGCGCCAAACGGCATCACGGGGCTTGAGACGGCGGTTGGTCTCGCGCTCGACCGGCTTGTGCATCAAGGCGTCGTTGGTCTCGAACGGCTCGTCGAACTCTGCTCCGTCAAGCCCGCGCGCATCTTCAGCCTCAAGGATCGCGGCACGCTCCGTCCGGGCGCTTGGGGCGACGTGACGATCATTGATCCCGATCTTGAATGGACATTTCAAGCCGCCCGCTCTGAGTCTAAGAGTCGCAACACGCCCTTCGATGGCTGGACGCTGCGCGGGGCAGCCGTCGCCACCATCGTTGCCGGCCGCATCGTCTATCGGCGCAGCAGCGAACAGACGGCGGCGCATGCACGTTAGTCTCATCGCGCCCGCAAAAAGATTGACAAATCAATTCAGCAAAAGAGATTATCTCCGCGCTCTTGTGCGCTCGTGTCTCTGCTAACGGGCGCACCGGTCTTGCCAATGTCCTTGCGCAGTCGTCACATGATCAAGCTGCAATGTTGGTCATGCGTCCGTTCATGCCTACATGTCGAGAGAAGATCATGAATAGACACCGCACCCGTCTCGTCTCAACGATCCTGCTGCTGCTGTTGTCGCAATCCGTTGTCGGCGCACAAGTCGAGCCTGCTGATCAGGACGTGCGCACCATTCCTGAATCGGAGACGGACTTTTTTCTCACGCTCATCGAGGCGCAACTCAGTTTCGTGAAAGACGCACAGGGGCAAGTCACACAACTCATCCTGCACCAGAACGGGCGGGATACTCCGGCGAAGAAGATCAAATGATGAAAGGAGCTAGACATGGCAGACTTTAGAATGGTCGTACTCGGCGATTCCGTAACTTGGGGACAGGGACTTCTGACGGAAGAGAAGTTTTACTCGCTCGTCAAACGCGCGCTCACCGGCACGAATGGGGCGCAAGGTTGCACCGTGCTGGCTCATTCAGGCGCGACCATCGGCGCAAACGTACAGACCACCGAGCCGAGGGTTGATGGCGAAGTCCCGACCTCTTATCCCACCATCATCCAGCAGTGCGATGCGTTCACAGATGCGCCCGATGCGGTGGACTTCGTTCTCCTCAACGGCGGGATCAACGACATAGACGTTCGTCTGCTCCTCAACCCAATCACCGACACAAAGGATTTGCACGATATGATCCTGCTGTTCTGCTACAGGGACATGAAGCTGTTGCTCGGCAAGGTCGTCAATAGGTTCACTAAGCCGACGGCGAAGATTGTGGTGACGAGTTATTTTCCGGTGCTGAGCGAGCAGAGTCTGCCGCCGCTCGTGCATGCCTTTCTCGCGCTGTACGGCGTCAGCAGCGGAATGTTCTTCCCGCATCTGGCGGAGCAGATCGTGGCGAAGGTGGTCGCTAATTGCACACAGTTCTGGAACGAGTCCAACGCGGTCTTTCAACAAGCGGTGAACGAAGTGAACGCACAGGCGGGCGGTGCGCCGCGCGTCTTCTTTGCCCAGCCGCCCTTCACCGCCGCGAACTCTGCGCTTGCGCCGAACGCTTGGCTCTGGGGCGTGAATTTTAACCTGTCGCCACAAGACCCTGTGCAAGCTGCCCGGCATCAGTCCTGCAACGCGCATGAGCAAGACCCTATCCAACGAGAAATCTGCTATCGCGCCTCAGCCGGGCATCCCAATCTGACCGGCGCACAGCAATTCGCCAACGCCATTCTCGCCGTGATTCAGTAGCGCAAATGCAACAGGTCTTATAAACACCTGTGGTGCAATTTCGACCAATGTTTATGCGAGTTCCAGCGCAGCCTTTACTGTGTCGCGCGGAACTAACCCAAGATGTCGTTGACGCTGACGGCGAGACCGAGGATGGTTTGGGCTTGCACGTCTGCGCCGCGTTGGCAGTGTTGGCTTGTTTGATATGCGCCGCCGACGGGTGCGACGTAAAGCTCGATGCGCTCGTCGGGTAGATTGATCAACCAGACCTCTTTGATGCCGGCTTGCGCGTAGAGCGGCAACTTGATTGTCCGGTCGGTCTCGACCGTTGTGTCGGCGACTTCGATGACGAGCAGTACATCGGACGGGCGCGGGTGCGCGTGACGATAAAAAATCATCGCGCCAGCGCAGCAAGGTCACGTCAGGTTGCGGTTCGGAGAAATCGTTCAAACGGATCGGACTTTGCACGCGCACAATGAAATTACGTTGCGCTAATCTGCTGAGCAGAAATACGAGGGCATCAACACACGCGGCGTGAGGACTACCGATGGGTGACATTTCATAAATATCTCCTTCGATGAGTTCAAGGCGGGCATCCCTGCCAAAGATGCCCGCCGCGCCCATGCGCTCGTACTCGTCGGCTGTGATCCAGCGTTTCGCCAGTTCGCGCGCCATCGCTTCACTCTTCCTCTTCCGCTCTAATGCGTCCTTCCGCTCGCGCCTGCTCGACGATCTTCTGCGCGATGTTGCCGGGCACAGGATCATAGTGTGAGAACTCCATGTGATAGGAGCCGCGTGCGCCGGTGATGGAGTTGAGTTTGGATTGATAGTCGAGCATCTCGGCCATCGGCACTTGCGCTTTGATGACCTGATTCTTGCCGCGCATCTCCATGCCTTGCACGCGCCCGCGCCGTGAGTTCAAGTCGCCCATGATGTCGCCGCTGCATTCCACCGGCGCAACCACCTCGACGTTCATGATCGGTTCGAGCAGCGTCGGTTTGATCTTGTCCACAGCATTGCGGAAAGCTTTGCGCCCGGCGGCGCGGAAGCTGTGCTCGTCCGAATCAACCGTGTGATATGAACCGTCAACGAGGATGGCTTTGAAATCAACCATCGGGTAGCCGGCGATTGCGCCGCCCGACGCCGCTTCGATGATCCCTTTCTCAATCGCCGGCCGGAATTGCTGCGGCACTGAGCCGCCGAAAATCTTATCCTCAAACTGAAAGCCGCCGCCGCGCGGCAGAGGCTCGAACACAACCTTGCAATCGCCGAACTGGCCGCGCCCGCCCGTCTGCTTCTTGTGTCGGCCTTGCACTTCGGCGCGCGCAGTGATCGTCTCCTTGTAAGGCACTTTCGGCGGATGCAGGGCCACTTCGACGTGGAAGCGATTCTTTAATTTCTCGACCACAGTCTCGACGTGCAGTTGTCCTGAGCCGGAGAGGATGAACTCTTTCGTCTGCGCATCGCGCGAGAAATGAAGCGACGGGTCTTCTTCTAAAATCTTGTGCAAGGCGACGCTGATCTTCTCTTCGTCTTGGCGCGACTTCGGCTCGATGGCAAAGGAGATGGCCGCTTCTGGGAACTGCACTTGATCGTAAACGATGGGCGCGGCCTTGTCCGCAAGCGTATCGCCGGTCTGCGTCTCTTTCAACTTCACGCACGCGATGATGTCGCCCGCGTTGGCTTCGTCCACCTTGTCGAGTTGCTTGCCTTGAATCGAATGCAAAGCGCCGAGTCGTTCCGCCACGCCGCGCGTCATGTTCTGCACCGTCGCGTCGTGCTTGACGTGACCGCTGACGACTTTCATCACGGTGATGCGACCGGCGAACGGATCGGCGATGGTGCGAAAGACGTAAGCGGAGAATGGCTCGGACGAACTGTACTTGCGCGTCAAGGGTTCGCCGCCGTCCGTCTCGGGCGCGGTGCGACCGTGTTCGGCTTCGTGCGTGTCGGGTGCGGGCGCGTAGTCAACGATACCGTCGAGTATGTTCTGCAAGCCGACGAGCGTCGCGCTTGAAGCGGCGAAGACCGGGCACAGACGGCTCGCGGCAATCGCCTTCGAGATGTTCGGCACAATGTCCTCTTCGGGCAGCGTGCCCAACTCGAAATACTTCTCCATTAAAGCATCGTCCGATTCCGCGATGACTTCGATCAGGCGCGTGCGCTCTTTATCAACCACGTCGCGCCCCGCCGCCGGAATGTCAATCTCTTTGGCCTTGCCTTCAGCGTCAAACTCGTAAGCCTTCATGTGGACGATGTCCACGACGCCTTTGAAATCCTTCTCCTTGCCGATGGGCAGAGTGAAAGGGACGATGGCGCGGCTGAAAGTTTGACGCGCGCTGTCCAAAGCCGCGCCGAAGTCTGCGTGCTCTTTATCAACTTGGTTGATGACCATCATGCGCGGCGTCATAAACTCGTTCGCGTAAGCCCAAGTCTTTTCGGTCTGCACTTCAACGCCTTTGACCGCGTGGACGACGACGAGCGCGCAATCGGCGACGCGAAGCGCAGGGCGCGCGTGCGCGATGAAGGCGGCGTAACCAGGCGTGTCAATTAAATTAAGCTTGTGATCTTTGTATTCGAGATGCGCGAGCGCGGAGTTCAGAGTGATCTTGCGGGCGATTGCGTCTTCTTCATAGTCGGTCGTGGTCGTGCCTTCGTCCACTTTGCCCCAACGCGGCGTCGCGCCCGCGAGGTAGAGCAGGGAACTGACGAGTTGCGTCTTGCCTGAGTCGCCATGACCGATGATGGCGAGATTGCGAATCTGATTTGTCGGATAAACTTTCATAACGGTTAAAGCAGCATCCTTTCGACGGGTGTAATTTGAGACGCAGAACCGAGCGATCAGCGCTTACATCGGCACAGATTCTTGTGCGAGATCGCGCTCTCTGGTATGCAGCAAATTTAGCTGAGCGCAGGCACAGATGGCAAGCGGCCGAACAGAAGTAGAGAGGCGAAAGGCGCAGGGCGAAAGCGAGGCGGGATAGATTGTTGGCTTAATGCTCTTTCGCCGAGTCAAGCGCGGTTCAAGTGCGAGGTGAGTTGAGTTCGGTGTTATGATCTCTGCCATGGCGACGGAGACGGCGGAGTTGGAAGTTTACACGGACGGTCAATGCCCCCTGTGTCGCTGGATGCGTGCGCGGGTTGAGCCGCTCGACACCGAGCGTAGGCTCGAATGGTTCGACTATCACGAGCCGGAGGTGCTCGCACGCGCGCAGCCGCACACGCCGCGCGAGTTGGCCGCAGAGATGCACGTGCGGCGCAGACGCGACGGCGCTTGGCGCAAAGGCTACTGGGCTTGGCTCGAAGTCTTGCGCGTGCTGCCGCGTTGGCGTTGGCTCGTGCCCATCCTCTCAGTCTGGCCGTTCACGATGTTGGGGCCCCACCTCTACCACTTCATCGCCACACGCCGCTACACACTCTTCGGCATCCCCCCGCCCTGCGACGAAAGCGGCGTCTGCCAACTGCACACGACACAAAAATAGACACTTTGCACGTTCTGTAAGAGCTTTTGGACGTGCAAAAGGAGCAAATGGAGTTTCGTTAAGAGCATTTGGAGTTTCATTTGCTCCAAACGAAGTTCCGTTTGCTCTTAACGAAACTCCAAAAACTCCAAACGAAACTTCAAAAGCTCTTAACGAAGGTTCGTTTGCTCTGTTTGGAGTTCCAAAAGCTCTTAACGGAACTCCATTTGCTCCTAACGAAACCTCAAAAGCTCTTACGGAAGCCCCAAAAGCTCTGATTGAGTGTTCGTTTGCTCCTGCCGAACGCGCAAAAACTCCCACGGCGTGCGCGGGCAGCAAGTCCGCCTCTACAGCCATCTTTAGCGCGTCTCTCTGCATCATAAAAGCGCCGAAATCAAGGCGGGCAAGACGGCTGCGCGCGAGACGGATGTCGTTAAAACCTCGCGCGCTTTTGCTCGCTCAGGAGAGGAAATAGGTTCATCATGAGGAAACTCTTTTTATCTGTGGCCGCTTTCATGTTGGCGCTATCGGCGTCTGCGAGCCTGCCGGTCAGTGCCGCCGGACGCGCGGACGACAAAGCGCATCGAACGGTTAAAGGGCACGTGCAAGTGCCGCTCAATCTGGCGGTGTTGGTGCAGGACGACTTGGTCTCGCGCGTCGGGAGCGAACTAGGCGTGACGGGCGATTTCATCCGCGCGCTGCCCGCAAGCTCGCGCGTCATGGTCGGCTATTTGACGGCCGGCACATTGCAAGTGCGCCAGCCGTTTACAAATGATCTGGAGCAGGCGGCGCGCACGCTACGCACGCCGGTCGCAAATGAATCGGCTGCGCCTTACAACCCTTACGTCGAAGTGCTTGAGGCGCTGCGCAAGTTCGATGCGAACAACTCGAACCAGAACGCGGTGCTGCTCATCTCCGATGGTCTCGACACCTCGCGCGGCTTCGACTCGGACTCCGCGCTCAATAGCATTGACCTCAAACGCGCCGTGCGCGAAGCCAAACAGCGTAACGTCTCTGTCTATGCCTTCTACGCGCCGACGGTCGGCTTGACTAGCTACGACCAAACGGCCGTCAGCTACGGGCAGAGCGCGCTCAATCGCATCGCAAACGAGACGGGCGGACGCGCCTTCTTTCAAGGCACGAGCTTCGTCACCTTCGATTCATACTTCGACAACTTGCGCCGCGCGCTCAACGCACGCTTCGCGCCCCTTTCTTAACTCACCAAGGAGAGTTAAGACCCAGCCGCTAAGGGCACGAAAGAGCAGCGTTCGCTCTTTCGTGCCCTCTGTGTCTTTTTGTGAGCAACAATTGATTCCTGAGCCGACCGAAAATAATTTTGCTGCGCGCCGCCGTCCGGTGATAAAGTGTCGCGCACCCCGCGCCCTTAGCGAGCGACCCCCACTCCGACTCGCACAAGGCGCGCGCCTCCGGGTCTGGTGTGATGAAGACCAACAGCGGACGTGAATACTGCCTGATCGTCGAAGGCGCGTACCTATCGCAGTCTGAGGCGGAACATGCTTTGCGCGATCCGTTCATTGAAGAGTGGGTCGAAGAGACCGGCCGCTTTCGCATCCACAATCTGAACGAGATGGAGATCGTGCCGGGCGTCGTGCTCGGCGCACTCGGCATTGAGATGCTCGACGAAGAGTTGTTCGAGATCGCCAGCACAGACCCGGAACGGCCTCTGACTGAACACAAAGCGCGCGGCGTGGCCGAGGCCCTGCGCCGTCACGATATGTTCGACGAGATCACGGTCGAGCCGCGCAACGTCGCGCACGACGCAGACGCGCAAGAGACGGGCGAACAGACTTGAAACTTTATCTTTGCTCTAAGGCTCGCGGGCGATGAGCGACAAGGGCGGCGACGCGCGCGCCGGGCGGCAGTCTGTTGTTTCAGACTGCCCTTGCGCCGCCACAGTCGCGCAAGGCGATCAGCCCTTACATCCTAGTGCAACGTCTTGGCGAACAGTGTTACACTTAGTTGTCCAGTTGAACAATGACTGATTTTCTCAATGGGCGCGTTCGCGTCCTTTGCGGCGACATCACAGAGCAGCAGGTGGACGCGATTGTAAACGCGGCCAATTCGAGCTTGCTCGGCGGCGGCGGCGTGGACGGCGCGATCCATCGCGCGGGCGGGCCAGAGATTTTGGCCGAGTGCCAAGAAATACGCCGCACGCGCTACCCTGATGGGCTGCCGACGGGCAAGGCCGTCATCACAACGGCGGGCAACTTGCCCGCGCGTCATGTGATTCACACTGTCGGCCCCGTCTGGGGCTATCACGGCGGGCGTGAGCCGGAATTGTTGGCCGCTTGTTATCACAACTCGCTCGCGCTCGCAGTCGAGCACAGACTTGAGTCCATCGCTTTCCCCTCGATCTCGACCGGCGCTTTCGGCTATCCGCGCCACGAAGCCGCGTGCGTCGCGGCGCAAGCCATCAGCGCGTTTCTCTTGCACGAGGTCGGCACGGCGCAGTTGGAGGTTGAGCGCCCCACGCTCGCGGAAGTGCGGCTCGTCTTCTTCGCGCAGAGCGACGCGGACATATTTGTGCGCCATCAACGGTTCGTTCGGTAGCGTGTCTTAGTTAGTTGTTGAGCTTTAAGTTGAAACTTAATCGTTAGCCGCAAAGGATGAACTTTTGAGACCATGCAGATGTTGAAAGAGATCGAAGTGTCGGAGACTGAAACTGAAGTTCAAACGAGCCGCGCGTTGCCGGAGAGTCTGCGCGCGTTAGAGCGTCTGTCTTGGAACTACTGGTGGAGTTGGGCGGCGGACGGTGCGGCCGTCTTTCGCGATCTTGATCCGGAGACGTGGGAAGAATGCGAGCACAACCCGCGTTGCGTCCTGCGCGAAGTCAGCGAATTTCGCCTGATGAAGATGGCGACCGATCCGGCTTACATCGCGCGCGTCGCCCGCCTCGCCGACACGTTCGACCACTACATGAACCCGGAGACGCAGACTTGGGCGCGCACGCACGCGAGCGCGATCACGCACGCCAATCCGGTCGCATACTTCTGCGCTGAATTTGGCGTCCACACTTCTTTGCCATTCTATTCCGGCGGTCTCGGCATACTCGCCGGCGATCACTTGAAGTCTGCGAGCGATCTGGGCTTGCCGCTCGTCGCCGTCGGGCTGCTCTATCATCATGGCTACTTTCGGCAACGCTTGCGCCGCGACGGTTGGCAAGAGGAACACTACAGCCAGATCGATACTGAGCGTCTGCCGATGCAGTTGGTGCGCGATGATGAGGGTGTGCCGATGCTCATCGAGATGCAACTGCGCGGGCGCACTGTGCGCGCACAGGCTTGGCGCGTCGAAGTCGGGCGCGTGAATTTGTATCTACTCGACACGAACGTCGAAAGCAACGATGGCGTTGACCGGCTCATCTCCGGCCATCTCTACGGCGGCGACCGCGAGACGCGTTGCGTACAAGAGACTCTGCTCGGCGTCGGCGGCGTGCGCTTGCTGCGCCGGCTCGGCGTCGAGCCGCGCGTCTTTCATCTGAACGAAGGGCACTCGGCATTTTTAACTTTAGAGCTTGCACGCGAGTTGACGACCGCAGGGCGTAGCTTCGCTGCGGCAGCCGAAGCTGTGCGTGCGCGTTGCGTGTTCACGACGCACACGCCGGTTGCCGCCGGTCATGACGAATTCTTGCCGGGACTCGTCGAACATTGTTTCGGGCACGAGTACATCGCGTCGCTCAGTCTCACACCCGCAGAGTTTCTCGCGCTCGGTCACATCAAGGCGACGGACGGCACTGATCTCTTCGGACTGACGCCGCTCGCCTTGCGCATGTGTCGCTCAACGAACGGCGTCTCGCGCAAACACGGCGCGGTCTCGCGCGCGTTGTGGCACGAACTATTTCCGGGGCGCACGGTTGAGGAAGTGCCAATCACTTCGGTGACGAATGGCGTGCATGCGCCGACATGGGTCGCGCCGCTCCTGCGCGCGTTGTACGAGCAGCGCATCGGGCCGAACTGGGATGAGTTGCAGTGCGACATCGAATGTTGGGCGCAAGGCGTGGCGCGCATCACTGATGAAGAGTTGTGGCGCGTCCATCACTTGCAGAAGCAACTGCTCGTCGCCTTCATGCGCCACCAGCAATATCACGCGCGCTTGCAGCGCGGCGAAAGCCCAGAGGTTGCCGAAGCCGCGCTTCGTGCGTTCGATCCTGAAGCGTTGACGATTGGTTTTGCGCGGCGCGTTGCGGCATACAAGCGCTGGAGTCTATTGCTGCATGACGCGGAGCGCTTGATGAGATTGATGACCGACAAGGAGCGACCACTGCAATTCGTCTTCGCGGGCAAAGCGCACCCGCAGGACGAGGGCGCGAAACAGATTTTGCATCAGCTTGTGCAGTGGAAACTCAACCCGCAGATTATCCATCGCGCCATCTTCATCCAAGATTACGATCAGGACGTAGCGCGCCAGTTGGTGCAATCGGTTGACGTATGGCTGAACGTGCCGCGCCGCCCGCTCGAAGCTTCGGGCACGAGCGGCGAGAAGGTGGCGATGAACGGCGGCTTGAACCTGTCCGTCTTGGACGGCTGGTGGCCTGAAGGTTATGACGGCACGAACGGCTGGGCCATCGGCGACACGACCTTGCGCGAAGGCGAGACGAGCGACGAAGACACATGCGACGCCGAATCGCTCTATCAACTGCTTGAAACACAGGTCGTCCCCGCTTACTACGAACGCGACGCGCAAGGCATCCCGCGCCGTTGGGTGCAGATGATGAAGCGGGCCATCGCCACGCTCGTCCCCGCGTTCAACTCCGACCGCATGGTGCGCGACTACACGCAGCAGATTTATCTTGGCGGAGCAGAGTAGGGCGGAACGCAGAAGGTGGAAATTAGAGGCAGAGCCGAAGGGTAACGCCCTCTGGCTCTGCCTTTCACTTTGCCTGTAGCCTTCAGCTAACAGTTGCCGGTTCACCTGACAATTTCAAGTGCGCGACGCAGTTCTTGCCCTCGTTCTTGATGGCGTACATCGCGTCGTCGGCTTGCTTGAGCATGAAGTCAACGGTGCGCGGTGGCGTGATCCATGTGACGACGCCGATGCTGAAGCTGATGGGCCAGCCTTGCCGCGCGCCCACCGCAGCAAGGTTCTGCTGTACACGCCGAACGACCACCTGCGCGGCATCGTCATTCGTCTCCGGCATTAGAATCACAAACTCGTCGCCGCCGAGCCGCGCGATCATGTCAAGCTCACGCAAGCTCTGTTTGATCGTCTGCCCGACCGTGCGCAAGACTGTGTCGCCGGTCGAGTGGCCGTAATGGTCGTTCACGGCTTTGAAGTTGTCCACGTCCATGTAAGCGACCGTAAACGGATGACGAAAGCGGCGCGCACGCACGATCTCCTGATTGGCGACCTCCATGAACGAGCGCCGATTGAGCAAGCCCGTAAGGTCGTCTGTGCGCGCCAACTCGCGTTCGTGTTCGAGCGAACGCCGGAGCGCCGAGATGAAATAAGCGACGAAGAGAAATGCGCCGAGTCCGGTCAGGGCGTTGAGGTAAGGCAGGAACGGATGCGCGGCGAAATGCGCGAGCAACTTCTGCGTCGTGAAGTCTGTCAACGCACTCACACAGGCCATGAAAATCCCGGCCCGCCGCCCGACCAGCCACGCGACAAACGAGACGGTCAGCAGGTAGAAGAGCGTAAATGATAGATCGGCACCGGCCCAATAGTTGATCAGACCTTGCAGGACAACCAGCAGCAAGCCGAGTGTGAGCAGGAATGATGGAGAGCGCCGGCCGAACCGTTCGATGGCGGTCATAAAGTTTTCCGTTCCAACTGTTGCGCGCCCAACGGGAGCGCGCACAACAAACCTGAACCTTAGATGTCTCCCGCGCGCTGCAAGTTCGCCCGTCGCCGCATTCACACCCGCCGTGCGTGCGTGTTAGACTTATGCGCGCTGGTCGGGCGAAAAACGTGGTCGGCCGGACTAAGCCAAACGCGCCTTGCGCTATCCCTTTGTCCGCGCGAGGGCACATCCTAAAGAGTGACGCAACCGAAGCGTATTCATTTGCTCTTCACATGAAATTCTGTCCCCAATGCGGCGGCACTTTTGAAGGCGCGCCGGGTTTCTGTCCAGATGACGGCACGGTGCTCGAAGACGCGCCGCCGCTCAAGGTCGGCCAAGTGCTCGACGGGCAATACGAGATCGAGGCCTTCATCGCGCGCGGCGGCATGGGCACGCTCCATCGCGCGCGCCACATCCTGTTGGGCGACCGCGTCGTCATCAAGATGCTGCGCCCCGAAATGCGCTCGAACACGGAATGGCTGCGCCGCTTCCAACGCGAAGGCCAAGCCGCACGCCGCTTCCGTCATCCGAACGCAGTGATCGTCTATGACTTGCGTGCCAACGCCGATGGCTTCACCTACATGGTGATGGAATACGTCGCCGGGCACACGCTCGACAAGGAGTTACAACAGCGCGGCCGGTTCACGCCGGCCGAAGCGTTAGAAGTCTTAGAACCGGTCGCGCGCGCGCTCGACATGGCGCACACGCACGGCGTCGTCCATCGCGATCTCAAACCTGAAAACATCATGCTGAGCCTCGATCCGGCAGAGCGTCTGCACGTCAAGCTGCTTGATCTCGGCATCGCCAAACTGCGCGGCGTCGCCGATGCAGTCGCGGGCGACGACTCGCACGGATTGACTGTGGCGGGGCAGATTCTCGGCACGCCTTATTACATGTCGCCCGAACAATGGGGCGCGCACCCGCGCGACGGCAACACAGACATAGACGGGCGCACGGACATCTATAGCTTAGGCATCATCTTTTACGAACTGATCGCGGGACATAAACCTTTCATCGCTTCATCGCTGCCGGAGATACAGCAGTTACATTTGAAAGAGATGCCGCGCCCGCTCCATGAGGTCGCGCCCGATGTGCCTGAGCCGTTTAGTCACGCGGTCGAGCGCGCGATGGCGAAGGATCGCAACGACCGTTATGTGACCATCGGCGAGTTCGCAGACGCCCTGCGCGTCGCGCTCGAACTAACGGTCGAGCCGCACGGCTCGGCCTTGCTTTCGAGCAGCAGCATCACCATGCCGTCGCTTGGGTCCGCCCAAGTCCGCGAAGCGGGCACGCCCACAACTGCGCCCGGCGGCATCACAACGCAAGGCGGCGCGGCGGCGCTGCCAGCAAACACCGCGCAAGCGGCGCACGCGCCAACCGCAAGCGCTGCATCAATCGCAGGCGGCGCTGCGCTGTCGGCATCAGTCGCGCAACCTGTGAGTGTGCCGGTCGCGCCCGTACCAGCGCTGCCGGTCAAGCCGCGTTCATCTGCGCCGCTCATCATAGGTCTGTTTGTCATGCTGTTCGTCGTAGCTGCGGGCGGCGGTTTTCTTGTCTGGCGACACATGTCAGCAGTGAAGCCACCGCCACCGCCGCCGCCGACGCCAACGCCGATAAAGACTGACGCTACGCCGGTCGAGGCGTTGAGTTATTGGATCGAGGCGTTCGACAGCCCGACGCAGACGACCGGCAAGCGTGTGGCCAACGATGGCGCGATCTCGCTGCGTTCGGGGCAGCAGTTTAGATTCCATTTCACACCGCGCGAGCGCGGTTATCTTTACATCATCGGCCCCGGCGCGAAGGGCAACGCGCCGATGACGTTCTTGACCGCGCGCCCGACCGTCGGCTTGATGAAGACCAATCAAGCGGCGGCGGACGCAGATTTCAGTTTCCCCTACGGTGCCGGCGGCGTGCTTCAACTCGACAGCAATCCCGGCACGGAAGAGTACACCGTCATCTTCTCGCCGACGCCGCTCTTGACGCCCGCTTTTTTAGCCGAGAAGGCGGAACATGATCTGACGCCGGACGAAGTGGCCGAACTCGAACGTTTGCGCGCCGAGGCGCAAACCGGCGCAACGGCCGCGCGCGTACAAGACACTAATGGGGCACAACAAACGGCCGTGGCCGTCAACATCCCCGGCGCTGATAAAATGAGCCGACCCGTTATCTTCGACATACGCATCGAACATAAATGAAAGTAGCTTTACATCGTCCGCGTGCCCGATCTCTTCGTTCGTCTTGAAAGGAGTTAGTCAACCTATGCGCGCCAAGTTATTCAGCCTGATCTGCTGCTGTCTGTTGGCCGGCGTCGCGCTGGCTGTGCACTCGCAACAGCCGCCGGAGCAATCCGACGATGAGGTGACGGTGCGCGGCGCGTTCCTGACGACGCGCCCCGGCGCAGAGAAGCCAAAGCCGACGCCGCAAGTCGCCGCATCGCCAAAGGGACGCACCAACACAAACGCGACCACCGCGAGCAACAGGCCGCATCATCAGACGAGCGGGCAGAACACGACCGCCACGAATCACTCCAAGAACACTAACAGCGCGGGCGTGAATGGCACGCAGGTGGCGAGCGCCAACACGGACGCGACCATCACCAATGCCACTTTCAGCCCCGCCGCCATCGGCATCGGTTACACGCTCTTCATGAAGGACGCCAACGGCGATGCCGTCCGCGTTGACCCGACGCGCGTCTTTCATAGCGGCGAAGCCATACGCCTCTCGCTCGAAGCCAATACCGACGGCTTCCTCTACGTCTTCTATACGGAGAACGATGGCGAGCCGCAGATGATCTTTCCAGACTCGCGCTTGAGTCGCGGCAATAATCTCGTGCGCGCACATGTGCCTTACGAAGTGCCGTCGAATATGGAGGCGGACGAGCGCCTGCGCTGGTTCGTCTTCGATGCGACGCCTGCGACCGAGCGTGTCTTTATCGTCGTCACGCGCGAGCCGCTGCCGAATGTGCCGACGGGCGAGACGCTGGTGAGCTACTGTCTCGATGCGAAGAACAGTTGTCCTTGGAATCCGCCGCACAGTCTGTGGGGGCAGTTGATGCAGGCGCAGGGGCGCGAGCAGGTGGCGATGAGCAAGATCAGAGACGAGGGACGGACGCAGACGCCGCGCGAACGCGAGGCGACGACGCGCGGTCTCGGTCTTGCGCCCGACGCACCCGAACCGACCGTCGTCCGCATGAATGCCTCTTCGACGACCGGTCTGCTCGTGACATCAATCGCGCTAACGCACAAGTAAGAATTGGTTTAGGGTTAGTGCGGGAGACTTAAACGCAAGAGCACGCGAAGAGAGAACGTGAAGAGCGCAAAGATTTTCCTCTGCCTCCTCTTGCGTTCTCTCTTCGTGTTCTTTGCATTAAAGATTCATGTCGTCCGTTCAAGTGTACAGCAAGCAGAAATGCCCGCAGGGCTTGAGGGGTTCTTATGAAATTCAGCATTCGTTATTTCGTCCTCGTTCTCGTCTGCGCTTTGACCTGCGCGCCGTTCACGTCGGCGCAACAACCACAGCGACCCGGCGCATCAGGCCAGCAGCTTGAGTTTGCCGACGCCCTCAAGCAGGGGCGCGCGTTGTTGAAGCGCGGTAAGGCTGATCAGGCTTTGCCGCTCTTAGAGACTGCGCTCAAGTTAGCGACCGACGCGAATCATCCGCGCGAAGCGGCCGCCGCGCACGACGCGCTCGGCGATCTCTACGCGCGCGAAGGTCAGTATGAGACCGCGCTCAAGCACTATCAGGATGCGCGCACAGGTTTTCAAACGGCAACCGCACAGAATCGTGGGCCGGCCGTCATCACAGGTTTCAGCGATGACGCTTACAACGCCGACCTGATGCTCGCCAAGACCGGCGAGATGCAGACGCGCGTCGGCAAGTACGAAGAGGCTGCGGGCATCTACCGGCAGATGCAGGTGCAGAAGCCCGACACCAGTCCGCTCAAGCCTGTGAAGCAGGGGGGCGGGTTATTCAATAAACTCAAAACGATCACATCAACCCAACCGAGCGCCTCGTCCGTTGCGAGCACGACCACCGGCGCACTCGGCGATATACAGCGCGGCTTTGCCGCCTATCGCCAAACTATTCTCTACACCACGCGCGAACTCGGCTTCGGGCGCATAGACTATCTGACCGATCAACCCGACAGCGCGAAAAAACATTTTCAGAACGCGCTCGATGCCCTCGGCAGCAATCTGCCCGGCATCGGCAACCTCGGGCAGACGCGCCGCTTCCGCACGATGGCCCGCACCAGTCTCGGCGACGTCGCGCTCAAACAGAACCGCGCAAAGGACGCGCTCAAGTCTTACACAGACGCGCTGAACGGCGCGAAGTCGGACCAACGGCTCGATCTGACTTGGCCGGCAGAGCGCGGCATCGGGCGCGCGAAACTGCTCGCCGCCAGCGCTGAGCGCGATCCGCAACGCAAACTGCACGCGATGGATGATGCAATGGTCTCTTATCACGATGCGCTTGCGACCATCGAGACGATCCGCGAAGGCAGCATCAACGCAGACGAAGCGCGCACGACCTTCCTCGCCACGACCGGAGATGTTTATGACGAAGCCTCGGGCGCGCTCGCGGCGATGGCTCTGCTCGCCGCCGCCAAACCCGACGCGCCGCTCGAAGGGCCGGCGCTCAACTACGCCGCCGAAGCGTTCAAGATCGCGGAGCAGGGGCGCGCACGCTCTCTACTCGACATGTTGAGCGAAGCGCATGCGGAGATCACGCAGGGCGTGCCGCCGGAGTTGCAGCAGAAGAAGAGCGCCAACCTCGAACGGCAACAAGAGATCGCGGAGCAGTTGACCGGCGTCAAGGTGACGGAGGGCGCGCCGGATAAGTCTGTGCAGGATTTGGAAGCGGAACTGAATCAACTTGAGACCGAATACGACAGCATCGAAAATCAGATCAGGGCTGCCAACCCGCGCTACGCTTCGCTCACCGGCGCGCAACCGCTCGCGCTCGCAGACGTGCAGCAGCAGGTCTTAGACAACGACACGACGCTGCTCGAATACAGTCTCGGCGCAGAGCAATCTTATCTGTGGGCCGTCACGAACAAAGGCGTCACGCTCTATCAACTGCCCGCCCGCGATGCGCTCAACAAGCAAGTCTCCGACCTGCGCGATCAGATCGTGCCGGTCTCTGCACGCCGCTCGCTCAACGAATTGGCCACGACGCGCGGTCTATCGGACGGGCGCGGTCTCGGCCTCACCGGCAGCAACATCGCAGGCAGCGCCGCAGATTTCGCCAAGGCCGCCAACGCGCTCTATCAATCGGCGGTTGCGCCCGCCGCTTCGGTCATCACCAACAAGCGTCTGCTCATCGTCGCCGATGGCGCGCTCAACTATCTGCCCTTCGAGGCGCTTGTCACCGCGCCCGGCGGCGTGGACTACGCGGCGCTGCCTTATCTCGTCCAAACCAACGAGATCATCTACGCGCCTTCAGCTTCGGTCGTGGCGGCGATTCGGCAGCAGAAGAACGGCGCGGCGACGGCCTCGCGCGGCTTGCTCGTCGTCGCCGATCCGGTCTTCGATGCCAAAGACCCGCGCGTGAAGAATCAGGCGGCTGCGAGCGCCGATGGCACGACGCGCGATGTCTCGATTGTCAGCGCGGTCGCAGATATTTCGGGCACGCCCGTTGAAGCGAACAGTTTCCGCCTCCCGCGTCTGGAAGGCACGCGCACAGAGGCGCAGCAGATCGCACAACTCGCGCGCGCCGACGGTCTCGCGCCCGATGTGTGGCTCGACTTCGACGCGAACGAAGCGAACGTCAAGACGCGCGACATCGCCAAGTACCGCATCCTGCATGTCGCCACGCACGGGCTTTTGAACACGGAGCGGCCGCAGTTTACCGGCGTCGTCCTCTCACTCGTCGGCAACCGCGAAGGCGACGGCTTTCTGCGCACGGATGAAATCTTCAATCTAAAACTGGGCGCGCCGCTCGTCATGCTCTCCGCCTGCGAGACGGGCTTAGGTCGTGAGAAACGCGGCGAGGGCGTCATCGGTCTCACCCGCGCATTTATGTATGCGGGTGCGCCGACCGTGGGCGTGAGCCTCTGGTCGGTCGCTGATAAATCAACCGCCGATCTGATGACAGATTTTTACCGGCGCTATCTCAGCAAACAACCAACCACACCCCCTGCTGCCCTACGCGCCGCGCAGCAAAAGATGATCGCCGGCAAACAGAACAGCGCGCCCTTCTTTTGGGCCCCGTTCGTCCTCGTCGGCGACTGGAAGTAAGCGAAAACGATGAACGCTGCAACGATGCGCGATGAATGAAAGACATCGCCTTTTAGTTCATCGCGCATCGTTGCAGCGTTCATCGTTTGTTTATGCTAATATCCAAGCGTTCCTGCTGAAAACTTTATAACGGGAAAGGGAGCGCCGATCTGCGAGGTCGGCGCGGGAAGTCTGTTATGTCGCAAGCCTCGCCGCAGGAGAGCAGCTTCGTGGTAGTCAACGACCGGGCCGCGCTCGATGCGCTCATCGCGCGTTCGCACCGCGAGCCGGTCATTTTGTTCAAGCACAGTCTGACCTGCCCGATCAGCGCCTACGCCTACCGGCAGTTGAAACAGATGGGCGCGGAGGTCGCGCTCGTCGTCGTGCAGCAGGCGCGCGACGTCTCGCGCGCGGTCGAGACGGTCACAGGCATCCGCCACGAATCGCCGCAAGCGATCATCCTGCGCAATGGTCAACCCGCTTGGTCGGCCTCGCACTACGAGATCACGGCCGCTGCGGTCACGCAAGCGGCGCGCGTGAATGAATAGTTGACGACGGACAACTGACCCTGATAAGCGTTTTATGAGTTGGCAGCAACGCCGCGGCCCGGCCATTGAGCCGCGCGAGATCGAGCAGGAGTCGGACGCAGAAGTGCGCATCACTTGGGGCGACGGGCGCGTGTGTCACTATCGTGCGCCGGCGCTCCGGCGCGTCTGTCCGTGCGCGCAGTGCGTCAACGAGATGACGGGCGAGCGCATGCTGCGACCTGAAGCAGTCTCCGATGCGCTCACGATTGAGGACGTGCAACTCGTCGGGCGCTACGCGCTCAACTTTCGCTGGAGCGACGGCCATCAGACCGGCATCTACAGCTTCCGCCTCTTGCGCGAATTGTGTGAACAGCAGGGGCAAGTGACAAGTAGCGAGTGACAAGCTAAAGACTTGTTTCTGCTCGTCACTGCTTTTTATGCCGAAGATTCTCATTGTCGAAGACGACGACGTGGCGCGCGAGTTGTTGTGTCAGACGCTCGCGCGGCAAGGGTATGATGTGACGACGGCTGAGGACGGCGTGAAGGGTTATGAGTTGGCCTTGAGCCTGCGCCCCGATCTGATCATCACGGACATCTACATGCCTGCGGCCGACGGCGCGCATCTGCTCCGACACATACGCGACACAGAAGCGCTCGCCCAAACGCCCGTCATCGTCGTCACAGGCTACGGCACGGGCGGCGCGACGCTCGCGCTCTCGCAGGGCGCGAATGCTTTTGAGCCGAAGCCGATCCAGCCGGACAACTTGTTAGCGACGGTGCGCCGTCTGTTGGCATGAGCATCGGCCAGATGGGATAATGTCGGCACACCTAAACGACGCTGCCGAGTAGCCAACTATGAACGAACGAGATTTCTTCGACGAACGACCAGAGACGAAACGCGCGAACTATAGTTGTCCGCATTGCCGCGAGCGTGCCGAGTATGAGGTACGTTGGTTGCGGCGGACGAAGAAGCAGCAGTTGCCGCGCGGCGCGAGCGAGCAGGATCGCGCGCGCTTCCAGAAATCGCGCGACTACCTCGTGCGCGTGGACGACCTGCTCGTCTGCAAAAACACACGCTGCCGCAAACGGTTCGAGATACCGAACTCGCAATCAGTGGTCTTCATCTGACTGCACGGCTTGAGCAAAAGATCAACGTTGTGGCGCACCACACTTATCCACAGGAGCAGACAAAATGGACGAACTCGTCAAACAGGTCGTGGAACGCACCGGCATCTCGGAAGCGCAGGCGCGCACGGCCGTTGATACAGTTGTCGGCTTTTTGAAACAGCGCCTGCCCGAACCGCTCGGCGGGCAATTAGATTCGCTGCTCGCTGGCGGCGCAGGCATCGCCGGCGACCTCGCAGGCAAAGCGGGCGACATGCTCGGCGGTATGTTCGGCAGTAAGAGTGAGTAGTCCGACGCAAAACTATAGGCGCAGACGCAAAGGCACAACGTAGGAAGAGGTATCCCGCCTTATGCCTTCGTGTTTAATTGTCTCTGCGACTACTACTTTCACGAGACTTACGTAATTATGATGACTCTGAAGCTGCATTTAATTCATCTGCTGCAGATTTTCTCGCACTCTCATTTAAAAACAATTGGCCCGGTTTGCGAAAAATAATAGCCAACGTCCAATTGGAGGCAATCATTTGAAACGCGATAGCGCCTCCGACGAAAGCCCGAAAATTATCATCATATGTGTTTGTCAAACTATGGCTGCTTGAATAGATCAATGAAAAAATTAGAAGCACAGAAAAAGCCACTAATGTAGGCCTATCGTTTAAGGCAACGCTTGATTGGAAATCTTGACTCACATCCGAATTATTACAATAGCGCGCCATGACCCAGTCAATAGTCGCAAGGCATATAACTGTAATTAGAATCGAAGATAGCTGAAGAGAACAGCTTTTCCCCCTTAGTGAAATCCACGTAGCATAAACAAGACCGGCAATCGAAAACAGTTCTAGCAAGACGACGACGCCAATGAGACTTTGCGGCCTTAATAGCAAAAACATCCTTGGGGGAAGGAAGAACCCAAGTATGTAAAAGAGCACATTAAAGAGAATTGTAGATACCAGTGCTGCAACTTCCCAATAAAGCCAGAAGTGCCATTGATATCCCCATCTTATAGCAATAAGTTCTCCTCCAAGGCCAACAATCAACACTAGGATGAAAATTACTATCCATAGCAAAAAAGCCCATTGCTTTTTCAATTCTGATAGTTTCAACATCGCTCCACCTTCCTATCACGACACGAAAATGCGAAGAGCATTGGAATGCAGCCGACCCGCGTACTACTTTCACAGGATTGTTAGATGAGCCTAGCAAGGCACCCAAAGAAGAGTGGGTGATAGAGCGCGCTAAGCATACTATTGCAGTCGCTGTGGGTCGCTTGCATCTGGATTGACATTGACGCTGCGAAAACGCGCCAAGTATGAGATGTTAGTCCGAGTAAATCTCACACAGCCGGACGATCCCAGCTTAAGGCGGGCAAGTAATATTCCTAAATACCTAAAAAGTCAATAGTGATGTTACTGAACAGGTTGCTCTATTTTTCGAGAGCGCCTGAAAGACTGGGCAATGCTCAGTTATATCTTTGGTCTGATGCCACGCTTTCCTATTCCGCTAGGAAATGAGTAGCTTTCGGCGGGTTTACTAAGGATAGGTTATAAGAACTAGCACTCAGATTGCATCATAACGTTTGAGTTTCCGATACAGCGTTGAAAGATCAATGCCGAGGATGTTGGCGGCGCGCACTTTGTCTTGATTGACGGCGGCGAGCGTCTCCAAAATGTAGCGGCGTTCTACTTCGGCGAGTGTGGGGCGCAGGCCATCGGGGTCGCGCACGGGCAGCATGTCACCTGCTGAGTCGCGGATGCGCGGCGGCAGGCTGTCCGTGTCAATCCGCTCACCGCTCAGAGTGAACGCGCGTTCGATGGCGTTCTGTAGTTCGCGCACGTTGCCCGGCCAACTGTAGTTGATGAGCGCAGACAAGGCTTGGGGCGCGATAGGCTTCTCCGTCTGTCCCTGTTCGCGTGCGGTCTGTGTGATGAAGTGACGGACGAGGAGCGGGATGTCTTCGCGCCGCTCGCGCAAGGGCGGCAAGTGAATTTCGATTACGTTTAGGCGATAGAACAAGTCCTCACGAAAACGACCTGCGGCCACTTCCTTTTCGAGATCGCGATTCGTCGCACAGATAATGCGCGCGTCAAACTCGACCGGCGCGGTTGCGCCGACCGGCGTCACTTCATGCTCCTGCACGGCGCGCAACAGACGCACCTGCATGGCCGCCGTAATCTCGCCGATCTCATCTAAGAAAACCGTCCCGCCTTCGGCCGCGCGCAGCAAGCCGGGTTTGTTGGCGACCGCGCCGGTGAACGCGCCGCGTGTATGGCCGAAGAGTTCGGATTCAAGGAGCGTTTCGGGCAGCGCGCCGCAATTGATCGCGACAAATGGCCGGTCAGCGCGCGGGCTGTGATGATGAATCGCGCGCGCGATCAACTCTTTGCCCGTGCCCGACTCGCCCTGAATCAAGATATGTGTGTTCGTCGCCGCGACCTTTTCGACGAGCCTGAACACAGACTGCAACGCTTCCGACGTGCCGATGATCTCCGAGAAACTGTAACGGCGATCAAGCTCACGCCGCAGCGCGCGGTTCTCGCGAAACAGTTCGCGTTGGCGCAGAGCGTTCTTGACCGACTGCAACAGGTCTTCGTTGACGAACGGCTTCGTGATGTAGTCGTAAGCGCCTTTGCGTAAAGCCGCGACCGCCGAGTCAACCGACGAGTAAGCAGTCATCACAATGACGAGCGCCTCCGCATCAATGTCCTTGATGTGGTCGAGCAAGGCGAGGCCGTCCATGCCGGTCATGCGTATGTCGGTGAGCGTGACGGCGACATCTTCGGCGGCGAAACGCTCCAAAGCCTCTTCCGCATTCGCCGCCACAGCGACGCGATAACCGGCCTCTTCGAGCAGTCCCGCCAGAATGGCACGCATCAGGTCTTCGTCTTCGGCGATGAGAATTAACGGTGCTGTGTTCATGTCTGTCTGGATCAAGCTTCGGGCGCAAGCTCTATTGTATTCGATTTGCCCGCCACCAACTGCTGAGCTTGCGGGTCGTCAGCTTTAACTTCGGCCATGCGTTTGAAATGTTCGTTGTGCCGGACGAGAAAACGTGTCATGTAATGATTCAGGAGCAGCGCGTCGGCCAGCCGGCCGAGCAGACCAAACGGCGCGGCAAAATCCACATCGTCAATCATCAATGTGCCGCCCCGTCGCGCTACGAAGCGATGCAGATGTCGCCAGCGTTTGAATATGCCGCGCTGCATCTCGTCAACAAACATGTGCGGGCGGTCGTAAGCCACGATCTTGGAGGTCAAACGTTGGCGCACGAAGAAGTGAGTCGCTTCCCACGTCACCGTGTCGCCAAGTTTCATCTGGCCTGACGTGATGCTAGCGATGGCGCGCCCATGTCCGGCCTGCTCGTGCGCGGTCACATTCAGACAGAGGTCGAAGCAGACTTCGGCGGGCGCAGCGATGAAAGTTTCAAGATGAATCTGCGGCATGATGCTTCTCAATCGCTGCTAATCGTAATGGGCAGCGTGACGCGGGCGCACGTGCCGCGACTGTTGTTGGCGGCGAGTTCGATGCGCCCGCCGTGCGCGGTGACGATGCCATAGCAGACGGCGAGACCGAGACCTGTGCCAGCGCCTGCGGGCTTGGTTGTGTAGAACGGATCGAAGACGTGCGCGCGATGCTCGGCGGCGATGCCGGGGCCTGTGTCGGCGATCTCGATCACAAGCTCATCGGCGTTGTTGTCATGGCGCAAAGTGATGCGCAGGTCGCCGCCATCAGGCATGGCGTCGCGTGCGTTGAGCAACAGATTGAGCAAGACCTGTTGCATCTGATCAGCGTCGGCGGAGACGTGCGGCGCAGACTCGTCAAACTCAGTTGTGACGCGCAGACGTTTGAACGCTTTGTCGAAACTGGCGAGGCGCAGGCTCTGTTCAAGTGTGCGGCGTAGGTCAAGCGGCGCGCGGGCTGGCGGGCGTGCGCGGGCGAAGTCGGTCATGCCGCGAAGCACCTGTGTGATGCGCGCGATCTGCGTCTGAATGAGGCGCAACATCTCGCGCGCCTCCGCTGTTTGTTTGTCGGCTGCATCCGCACCGACGCGCGTCTGCAAGATTTGGATGAGCGAAGAGATCGAAGCGAGCGGGTTGTTGACTTCGTGCGCGACGCCTGCGGCGAGCGTGCCGGCGGCAGCCAGTTTTTCGGTGCGAATCAGTTGTTCGTTCAAGGCGCGCAAGGCTTCGATGTCTGCGGCCATCTTGCGGCTCATCGCGTTGAACGAATCGGCGAGCAATCCCACTTCGTCGTTGCTCTTGAGCGCGACCTGTGTGCCGTAGTCGCCGCCTGCGACGGCGACGGCCGCTTCGGTCAGGCGTCTAAGCGGGCGCGAGATGATGCGTATGACGAGCGCGACGAGCAGCAGGTTCGGCACGAGCGCCGTGATGACGCTGAAGACGAGATAGCGCCGCCAAGCTTCGACGGTCTGTCCCGCGCTGAAACTCCACCAGACGATTGGGATTTGCAAGAGCAGGAAACTCACGACGGCGACGACGGCAATCGAGAGCGCGACCTTGTAGGCGATAGGGAAGAGGCGAAACTGATCGAGCGCGGATTGGAGCGAGAAGAGTTTGAAGTTTGAGATGGCGTAAGCATAGACGAGCACGCCGGGCAGGACAAAGAGCGTGGCGAACGGGAGCAGCTTATAGCTGCCAGCGAGCGGCAAGGCGATAGCGGCGAGCGTTGTCAGTGCGCCGGTCAAGACGAGCGCCCAGAGGATCGCGCCGAGTTGCTGGCCCCAAAGCTCGCGGCGATAGTTGCGATACTTGGCATAGAGCAGACCGAAGCCATAAGCGAAAACAAGGTAGATGTAGAGACCGAAAGCGTAGGCGAGCGGCGTGAGTTTGAGGTTGAACTGGCCGTTGACGAAGCGTACGTCTTGCCACATCAAGCCGGCGAGCGTCGCCGTAACGAAGACCGCGCCGGGCGCAAAGAGGACGGCGGCGCGTGTGCGCGGCACTGCGCCGTTTTCGGGGAAGACCCAAGCGAAGACGACGAGCGAGTATTGCAACGCGAGTGCGATCACGAAACTCGCGCTGGCCCACCATTGGGCTGAGCCGTCGCGCGCGCTAAAACCCCAGAGCGCGATGTCTTTGACCGTCCAGAGCGCGAGGCAGAGGACGAAGGCCGTGAACGTCTGATGCGTCCGGTTGCGCGGCGACGCCACGAAGACGTAGAAGCCGAGCAGCACGAGGAGGAATAGCACTAACAGGAGCAGGACGAGAAGCATAAGGACAGTGAGCAGTGAGCAGTGAGCAGCAGAAATAAAACTGCTTACTGCTTACCGCTCACTGCTTACTAACCTAATCTCAATATCAACGTCGCGATGGTCAATGTCACGCCGCAGGCGACGGGCCAAAAGTGGCGCGCGTCAATCATACCACCGCGCGCGAGCCAGTGGTGCAACGGCGCGAACATGAGGAATGCGGGCAGGGCGACGGCCAGCGCGCAGAGTGCGCCGGGGATTGCGCCGAACCCGAAACAGACCGCGCCGCCGACTGCGCCAGTAGCCAGTCCCCAGAGCAGCGCTGCCCACATAGACTTGAGGCTAAGCACCGGCCATGAAGCGTGCGCGTCGGCGAATGTTTTTTGCCCAAGTCGCTGGCCCATGCGCCGCCCGACTAACGCGCAGAGCAGATTCATCGCTAGGCAAAAAGCGATGAGGATAAGGGAGTCAGCATCAAGTCCGTGACCGACGGTATAGAGGGCGCGGGCAAAGATAGCCGCTGGCGGCAGTGTGCCGAGCAGGAGACCGAAACGCGCGTATGCCTGTTCGGGCGTGAGCGGCCGGCGCATCCGCAACATCTCCTCTTCTTCATGCAGACTGCGAAAGCGGCGCTCGCGCTCGTCGTAAGCGGCGATGGCGGCTTCGTACCAACGCACGCGCGCTGTCTCTGCGGACGCGAAGTTTAGGGTGCCGCGCGGCTGTACGTTGTGCGCCATCGTTTGACTCGGCGTGCCGTTCAGGCAGTTGGCTGCGGCGTCGGGTGCGTAAGGTTTGTAGGCTGTGTTGATGGCTGACATAAAGCACCTCCGATCTGTGCTGCGTTTGTGCGCGGTAGGGCTAAGACTTCGTGCCGACGCGCCCACGCGCAGGCAGCGTCGAGCAGGCGCGCGACCGATGTGGCGGCCGCTCGGTCGTCCAAGAGCGAGAGCAGATCAGTCGCTTGCGCGAAGACGCGGATCACGAGCCAGTAGAGTTGCGCGAACGTCTCTGCGCCGGCCGCACGTGCGGGCAGATTGTGTTCGACTGTTTCGAGCAGTTCGGCGAGCGCGTGGATGAGATCGGTTCGTGCCTGTTCGTGATGTGCGTGTAGGCGTGCGCGGTTGCGCCGACGCACGCAGCGACCAGCGACGAGCAGGTCGTCGCCCTTGCGCCCGGCGACGCGATACAACTCAAGCTCGCGTTCCGTTGGCTCGGCCACACTTCTTTCCGTCGCAACTGCAAGCGCCAACCCGACGAAGCGTTCAACTGAAGCGCGTGCGTCCGTCGCTGCTTGGCGCGCGCGTGCGCCGCGCAGGCTGTAAGCATCGTGCAGTAAGTCGTCGGTCTGATGCAGCGTGTTGACGAGCGCGCGCTCAGCCTTCGTGATGCGCGTCTCGTATGTGTGGCGCGCGTTGTCGGCACTGCGCTCTCGGCGGGCGCTGCGCTTCTGCTTGAGTAGGTGCGCCGACAGAGTGAGCGGCCAGAGAAGCGCGACGGCGGCGGCGCGCAGCAGTTGCGTGGCGTGGTGTGTGTGCGCCATGTGCTGGCGCATGAAGTAGGCGACGCCGACGGGCGCTGCGGCGGCGAGATAGACGGTGATGAATTCGCTCAGACGCATGGTGACATGCACAAGGGCAACGGTCATGCCAGCAGCATGCGCTTGGTCGCGCATGCAAGGTGATACAGACGGCACTCGTTCACAGCAAACAGGTTAGTCGTCTGTGCTGGGCGCAGATGTAAGGATGGACGGACAACGCCGACTAATGGGTAGGTTGGCAAAGCGCGCGTGGCGACGCTAACGATTGGCATTCTGCAAAGTCTCTGCCCGCATGCGAGCGCGCACAAACGGCATGACGGACGATTGCCTCATGCGATGTGCAGACGAGTGGATCGCATGGCGTATCAGAAATGTTCGCGGGCGCGATACGAAGTGGACGATTCGGAAACTAAGTTGTGGCGATTTGGTTGAACCGACGACACGAGCCTGTGCTGATCTGTCATTGCGGGAAAACGACGCGAGGTAAAAGACAGGCTGAAAAGCGTGAAAAATAGAGAAACCAAGTGGCACGTTGTTGCGTCTAAGAGATCGTGGCCTGCTAGTTGCAACGCAAGAGCACACCATCTCCCCGCAAGACGAGGAAAGAACAAAAGGGAACTTTGAGTTCGCCTCGTTCGTCTTAAGGGAGTACATGATTCATAACTTTTCATAACGAGTGAGCAAAGTCATCATGGCGACGAAACCTAACGTCAAAGTCATCAAGCGGCGCGAACGCGCGCCCCAAGAAACGCAGGAAACTGCGGCGGAACAGCCCGCGAAAAAGTCTGCGCAGGAGACTGCGCGCGAGATGGTCGCGACCGTGACCGGCTGGGTCTCGGAGTTTCAGCAGAAGCGGCGTGCCGAGACGCGCCAAGCGCTCAACACGCTCTTCAACGACGCGACACCGCAGCCGGGCAAGGCGTAAACTTCCGACACTTGTAGTCAACCTTCAGCGCCTGCTCACGTCAACACTTGAGCAGGCGCGCTTTCATTTCCCACAACTATTGACAGCGATGAACGACGCGCGTAGCATCGCGGTCATCCGTCACCGGAACATCAAATAGAAACGCCTACGCCTATGAAATCAGCCGCAAAGAAGCAGACGCCAAAGGGCGGCGCAAGGCCCGTCTTCAGTTCGATCCGCAAACCCGGCGCTCCGCCCGGTCATCCGCTCACACGCGCCAAACCAGAAGAGCGCGCGCATCCGGCCGAGCGCAAAGCGAAACACAAACGGCGCGTCCAGACGGATGAAGACTGAACCGTTGCCCATGGATGAGCAGATCGCGCGGGCCTTCATCGCACACGTGCGTGCGCTGCTCGCGCAAGACTATCTGCCGCGCCTTGAACGCTGTCTCGTCGCGCTCGACGAAACGGATGTGTGGTGGCGCGCCAATGCCGAGTCGAACAGCATCGGCAACCTGTTGCTGCATCTTGCGGGCAACGCACGTCAGTGGATTGTGAGCGGCGTCGGCGGCGCGCCGGACATGCGCGTGCGCGACAGCGAATTTGCCGCCACAGACAAAGATGAACTGACCAAGGCAGAACTGCTCGCGCGTTTGCGCGCGACGCTCAAGGAAGTGGATCAGGTGCTCGCTCGCCTCGACACGGCGACGCTGCTCGATGAGCGCACGATTCAAAACTGCACCGGCGTCACTATCCTCGAAGCCGTCTTCCACGTCGTCGAACACTTCTCCATGCACACAGGCCAGATCATCCTGCTCACCAAGCTACGCACCGTGCGCGACCTAGTTCTCTACGATTTCACCGACAGCATCCCGCGCAAGACGTGGGGGAAAGAGCAGTAGGCAGTAAGCAGTTAAGACAAAGCAGAAGATAGAAAGCAACCGGTTGAATGTTTACTTACTGCGGCGAATGAAACTTCAATCGGCTTTTACTGCCTACTGCTTTCTGCTCTTTCCCCTTTTCAATCTGCATGGTTCGTGCTTAATATACGAGCGTTCGTTGACTCTTCTGTGGTTGGCGGCGCAGCACGCGCACTCGGCGTGTTTAATCCCGGCGCTGCTCGGCCGTCATAGACAACTTTTAAGGAGGCGAAAAGTCGGATGACTTACACTGTGGCCGAACCCTGTGTCAATTGTCGTTATACGGACTGCGCGCTCGTCTGTCCGGTCGATGCGTTCCACCTCGACGACACGATGCTGGTCATCAATCCCGAAACCTGTATTGATTGTGATGCGTGTGTGCCGGAGTGTCCGGTCGAAGCGATCTTCCCAGAAGATAAAGTGCCGGATGAATGGACGCACTACACGGCCCTGAATGCCGAGAAGGCTCTGAGCGGGCTGCCAACAATCAGCGAAAAACTCGATCCATTGTGTTGAGTTGCACGCTTGAGTTTGCAGCGCGCCCGCGTTTGGCGGCGCAAGCTTCTTCATACATGAGTTGAAGCTTGCGCCCCATTTTTGTTTGCAGGATCGCGGCTGGCGGTGTAGTTTGATGCGCGGGTGACGAGCAGAAGGCGCAAGCGTTGGTTGGGCGGCCTCGCACTGGCGTTAGGCACGCTGGGCGCGACGGTGCTTTTGGGCCGCCGCAAGCCGCGCAGGAAGCGGATGACAAAAGAACAACTCGACAACTATCACCGCAACTCTGAAGCCGACCGTTGGGCGCGCCCCGGCATGTCGGTCACGTTTCGCGCCGAGATCATGCCGAGCCGTGATCGCGCTGAACGCACCTTCCGTGTCGTCAAACTTCTGCCAAGCAAGCGCGTTCTCCTCGAAGGCGTCGCAGGCGAACACACCGAGAGTGAGTTCGAGCCGGTGCGCTGAATTCGCGAGTAGCGACCGAACGAAAATAAATGGCACACGTCTGATCGCTTCGATTGTGAGGCGATCTTTTTTTACCATTCATACTCGCGCCCCGGCTCCATCGCGCTCAGGCGCGGGATGCCGAGGGCGTTGAGTTCTTCGACGAGGATGTGGCGGTAGGAAGGTTTGAGATGAACGGCGAGCACATCCAAGTGGTTGTGCGTCAGCTTGCGCAGTTCGGCGGCGACGCCTTCGGGTGTCAGGTGGCCTGAGACGTCAGCGAGTTGGCTCATCGAGTTTGGGAAAGAGGCTTCGATGAAGAGGGCCGCGACATCTGGCATGCGATTGACCAGTTGCCAAAACTCTTCGGTCGTGGCGGTATCGGAACTGAAGGCGACGCCTGTTTTGCCGTCTGAGGCGACAAGCCCGATGGTCGGGACGATGTGATTGACCGCGACGGCCGTAACCTTCAAGTGTGCGACCTCCAACTCCTCGCCCACGTGGATCGGCACGTACTCCATCACCTTACAAGTGCCGTTGGCCAATTCGGAGAAGCGCGGATAGACCGTCCAGTTGAACACGTCGCGTTGCAATAGCCCGATCACCTCTTCGGTCGCATAGACACGGATCGGCTCTTTCAAGAGCGCGAACATATCATCAATGAAGATGGGCAGCGTCGCCATGTGATCCATGTGCGGGTGTGTGACGATGATGTCGCGCACGGTTTGGCGCTGCGCGTCCGTTGCGGCGAGCGCGATTGAGCCGGCGTCCACGGCGACGCGGTCGTCTATGAGGAAGCAGGTCAGGCGCTGTTCGGGGGTCGCGCGGCCGTGCTCATCGAAGGTGCTGGGAAGTAGCTGAATTTTCACCGGAGCATTTATCCTGAAGTTGTCACAAGATACGACCCGCCCTATACGCTCGGATGTGAAGTTCTGGGCTTAGTCATTGCGGCCGGCCCATCTGCGTGCTCAGTTCGTAGAGCGCGCGCCGGTAGAACTCTTCGCGCGCGTGCGCTGCCTCGTCCTGCGCCAGCAAGCCGCGGGCGACGCGATTGCGATGAAACGCCAGCTCACTTGCAGTGCTGTTATAGCGCGCACGCATGCGCCACATGGTCACGCCGCCGTGCCGAAACGCGCGCCAAGATGCGCCCATGCGCCCGCGCACGCTGCACAGGCACTCGTACTCCTGCTGTGTGAAAAAACCTTGTTGCAGATCGCTCGCCAGTTGTTCGCGCACGATCTGGCCCTCGCGTTGCAGGGCATAATAGATCGTCACCAGCACGGCGATGAAGACGGGCACCATGATGAAGAAGTAAACGACGAAATAGAGCACGGGGTTGAGCGAAGCAGACAAGTTCCACAGCCCGTGCAGCGACATGGCGACAAAGAGACCGACGAGCGGCGCGAGTATTCTGATGCCGCGTTTGTTCGTCTGGCTCGCAAGCCCTAAACCGATGCCGGTCATGCTGGTAAAGAGTGGGTGCGAAAACGGAGCCATCAGGCCGCGCAGGATGAAAGTGCCGAGCGAACCGGCCACACCGCCTTCGAGCGCCGCGCCGCCGTAGTATTGAATGTTCTCGGTCATCGCGAACCCGAGGCCGACCATCGCAGCATAGACGATGCCGTCAATCACGCCGTCAAACTCGTCGCGCTTCCACCAGAACAGTCCAAAGAGCACGAGCGCCTTCGAGGTCTCTTCGACAAACGGTGCGGAGATGACCGTCGCAAAGAACTCGCCCGCCTTGTCGCCCGCCAGCAGCGCGATGATGCCGCCGCTGATGGTGTTCATCACGAACGCGATGAAGATGGCGACGAGCGCGCCCCAGAAAAAAGCGGTCGCCAACATCCACGGCGGCTCCGGCTCGAAGCGATCGATCCACAACGCGAGCGAGACGTAGATGGGTACGGGCAGCGTCGCCAACACAAACCCGATGAGCAGTGGCACAAGCCCCGTGCCGAGACCGATGAGCAACAGGGTCAACAGACCGAGCAACAACGCGACGAGGATCGCCGCAACGACGAGCATCGTGCGCAACGCGCTCTTGTGCCCTGCGCGCGGCGTCGGCGCGAGAGCGTCTGGGGCGGGAAAACTATAGTTGTTCATGTTCGACGCGCAAGCGAGCCGCCGGTTGTTTAACGACGCAGCAGCACGAACGCGATGACGACGAGCAGCAAGATGATCGCGCCGACGAGCAGCCAGACTGTCGCTCCGCTCCCGCTCGGCGCGGGTGCGATGGGCGCGACGGGCGGCGCTGACGGTCGGGTCGATAATGGTGGCGTGGCCGCGGGCGGCGCGCTGGTCGGGGTCGGCGTTGCGGCCGGCGCGCTGCTCGCAGGCGGCGGCGTTGCGGGCGTCGGCTTCGGCGCTGCGCCACCGGCCGCAGGCGGCGGCGCATTCCATTGCGACGGCGGCACGATGACGGTCGCACCGAGGTCTGCCGCCGATTGTTTACGTTCAGCCGCTTGCGCCGACATCGGCGCACCGCATTCAGGACAAAACGCCTTCTGCTCAGGCACTGACGCGCCGCACTTGGAACATTTCGCCATACACGAATTCTCCGCGCCGTCTGTTAATGAATGATCGTTGCTTGATGATGCGAAGCGAGGATGCGCCCGTCGTTGTCGGCGCGCACGAGCGATTCGACCGCTACCCGCAAGCGCGCCCAAGTATAAACGGATTCCTTCGGCGCTGCCAGCAAAAAAGCAAGGCTGAAGGCGGAAGGATGAGAGCTGAAGGAGAGACCGCTCAGCTTGAGTAGGCACTCTTTCAGCCTTCAGCCCTTATCCTTCCACCTTGCTTTCTGTTGACAGCGCTGGGCGAAAGGTTGAGTATTATTGCCGTTTCGTTCGGGCCGGCGCTTGCCGCCGGATTGGTGAGAGAAGCGCGCCGGACTCTTCGGCGGCTGGAGAGTGTGACTTGCCCACCGATTCCGCAAACTACGCTTACACGCGCGAGGCGCGCTTACGCACGACGGGCGGCGCGCGGCCCGCGCGTCGTCCACGCCCGCGCTTGCCTTCGACCTTCGGTTACATGTTCGCGGCCGTCATCATCGCCGCCGCATTGTTCATCGCGGTCTGGTGGTTGTTGGCCGCGAGCGGCGACGACGCGCCGTTGCTGCCGGCTGGTCTGGCGGCGAGCGTCGTGTTACTCGTCGCGCTGGCGGCGCGCGAGATCGTGATGCGGCGCGCGTGGGCGCACTACACGCACGAGCTTGAGTTGCGGATGGGCGCGGGCGAGGCTTTGAAGTTGCAACCGGCGGGGCCTGCGGGCGGCAAAGTCAAAGTGAAGACGACCGGCGCGTCGTTTCGTGCGTTGCAGCAGCGGCTCGCGCAAGCCGACGAGATCGGCGCGCAGCAACCCGAAGCGCACCTTGAAGCTTATCGTCTGTGCGAACAATATCTCGCCAACTCGGAAGACGCGATCCGCGCGCCGGGCGTGGCGACGGACGTGCGCGTGGCCTTGCGCGCCGGGCAAGAGCGCGTGCGCGAATTGCAGAAGCACCATCTGCTCGCGTGGGCGCGCGGCGAGGCGCAACGGCTGACGCACGAGGCGCAACGACGTGCCAGCCCGTCGGCACGGATCGAGACAGCGATGCGCGCCGTCGAAGTGATCAATGAAGCGTTGCAGGTCTATCCCGAAGAGCCGGCGCTACGCGATTCGGCGTTGGCTGTGCGCAACTTCATCGCGTCGGTCAAGGTCGCACACTGGATCGAACTGGCCGAGCGCGCCGCTTTTCGCGGGCGCTACACGCGCGCCATCGCGCGCTACCGCGACGCGCTCTTCTATCTCTCGCGCGCAGACATGAGCAACGACGCACGCGATGAAGCGGCCACGCGCATCAACCGCGAGATCGAAATGCTGCGCGCCCGCGTCGCGCTCGACAAAAACAAGGGCTGAGGACGGAGAGATGAGGGATGAACAAGAGTTGAACGATTGAGCCATCTATTGATTGATTCAATGAACCAATGACCAAATGAATCAATCGTTCAGCCCGCAGCCCTGCTTTCCGATTTTCCGGTTTCTGTGCGACAATTAGTTGCCGCACACAATTGCAACCCGACGAACTGGACAACAAGAGTTGAGGATAGATTTATGAACGCCGTAAAGATTCTCTGTGCGCTCACTTTGCTTACCACGCTCATCGTTCTGCCATCCGCCGCGCAACAGCCGACCGGACAGGCGCAGCCGTTTATTCCGACGGGCGATACTTCACCCGCCACGATTACATCATCCGCGCCTGACGCCGTCATGGGCGGCCCAAAGGATTATCCGCTCGGCCCCGGCGACGTGGTTGAGTTGCGCGTCTTCGGCGAGCAGCAGTTCGATGGCGTTTATCAAGTGGACAGCGATAATAATCTCACGGTGCCGTTTATCGAACAGCCGATCAACGTGCGCTGTCGCACGATTAAAGACGTGCGCAAAGATGTCGTGACCGCGTTGGCTAAGTTTCTCGTCAACCCGCAGGTCTATATGAACATCAAGCAGCAGAACAGCCGGCCGGCCGCAGTCGTGTATGGTGCGGTGCGCACGCCGCGCCTCTTTGAGATGCACCGTCGCGCGCGCCTGCTCGAACTGATCTCAACCAGCGGCGGCGTGACCGAACAGGCCAACGGCACGATCCAGATCACGCACAGAGAAGAGGCCGTCTGCCCTGAGCCGGACGAGTTGACCGAGTCGAAGTCTGCCGTGCAGGGGACAGATGCTTCGGGGCTGGTGCCCTTTTCGATCTACAGGGTGTCTGATCTGAAACTCGGTAAGGCCGAAGGGAATCCTTTCATTCGGCCGGGCGACATCGTGTACGTCGCCGAAGCGTCGCCCGTCTATATCACGGGCGGTGTAACCGCGCCGCAGGGAATTTACCTGCGCGAGCATCTTATGTTGTCGCGGGCGATTGCGATGGTTGGCGGCCCGACTAAAGAGGCCAAGACGAGTGAGGTACACATCTATCGGCAGAAAGAGGGCGGCGTGGACAGTAAGCCGATGATGGTTGACTTCCGAAAGATTCAGCGGCACGAACAGCCTGACATCGAGTTGCAGCCTTACGACGTGATCGAAGTGCCGCTAAAAGGCTTCGACCTCAAAAAGTGGCTGCTCGGTGTCGGTCAGGGCAGCATAGGGCCCACTGTGACGAATGCAGCGACACGAGTAATCCTCTATTGAACTGCATTTAGCGAGACGGAGAGGCTGACCGCCTTGACGCGGTCAGCCTCTCTTTGATTATGCGCTCGTCTCGTTCGGTGCGCGGTACGTTTCGGCGGCGCGCGTCGTCTGTGTTAGAGTATCGCTTCGTCAAACAGGCGAAGCAGTCAGCAAAATTTTTGGGAGATAGTTTTTCATGGCTCGAAGGAATGCTCCGGCGGTGGAGGCGCGCAGACGGCGGCGACGGATGACGCTGTTGTGGATCGCTGTGGCCGCCGCCATCGTCGTCGGTCTGATCTGGAAGGAACAGATCGCTCTGCTCTACGTGCTCGCTACCGTCAGCGTCACGGTCTTGCTCATCATCGTTGCCATCTCAGACCTGCACGACACGCGCGCCGCGACCGAACCGCCATTGGACGCCGCCGCAGCCCTCGCCGACGGCACAGCCGCCGCGCCGCTTCGCACGTCGCCTGCCCGCACGACGGCCAAGCGACGCTAAGTCGGCGCGAACTGTAACCGGCCTGCAACCGTAATATCACAGCCAAAATGAGCGGCGCGGGCGATGATCCATTTGTGATCATCGCCCGCGCCGCTCTTAGTGTTCTTACGCCGAGTGCGTCAGAAACCGGGCGATTTTGAGTTTTTGAATCTCTGCTTGAACCAGAGACGAGATTATTGTTAAAGTCATAACAGACGCGCGCGCCGCAGATGGGCGCGGGCGCAATGGCGCAGACAAAGAGTTCCCGCAGTCTGTGCATCGAATGAGTTAGCTCCCCCTCACAAAAATAAATCCCCAACGAACAGGAAGGGTCAACATGAGTCGCACTTTTATCTCGCTGCTGCTGGCGGCCTGTCTGCTCGGCATGTCCTTGCCCGCGCGCCCTTACACTAATCAATACACGAGCAACTCCAACCTGATACGCTGGTCGAGCAACACGATCACCATCGCCTTCTCAACCTCGCTGTCGAGTCCGGGCGCGAACATCAAGCCGGGCACGGACGTGGTCGGCACTGTGCGGCGGGCGCTATTACGCTGGTCTGAGGCGGCCAACATACAGTTCGTCGAAACCTCTTCGGCGCAGCAGGATGTGGGCCAAGACGGCGTGAACCTGATCACCATCGCCGACACGCCGACGAACCGAAACGTCTTTGCCAACGGCGGTGAGAATCAAGCACGCACGCGCGTCTTCTTCGATCCAAACACGGGCTTGATCTCGGAAGCCGACATCGTCATCAATCCGGCTGTCGGCGGCCGTAGCAGCTACGGCTTCTCGACCGATGGTACAGACGACACCTTCGATCTGGAAGCGACCTTCACACACGAGATCGGCCACCTGCTCGGTCTCAATCACTCCGGCGTCATCGGCGCGACGATGCAGCCGCGCCAAGGGCGCAACTTCAACATGTCCGGCATCAACGCGCCCGCCTTAACCATGCGCACACTCGAAGACGATGACCTCGCAGGCATACGCGCGCTTTACGGCCAACGCACGCCGCAGACGGTCGGCACACTCAATGGGCACGTCAACTACGGCGCGGGCGCGCACGTCTGGGCCGAGAATGCTGCGAGCGGACACGTCTTCGGCAGCGCCATCACGAAATCCGACGGCTCATACGAGATACAGCAGTTGCCGCCCGGACAGTATCGCGTCGGCTGTGAGTTCTTGGATGAGCCAGTCGTCGCCGCAGAGATCGCGCCGAATAGCGGCCCCTTTGCAGGCATCGGCGCGCAGCCCGCGTTTATGACTGTCGAAGGGCAGACAACCGTCAACCCCGGCGCAGTGACGACGCTCAACCTGACGGTCAATACAGGCAGCGCACCGACACTTCATCCGGCCGTGTTCGGCGTCAACGGTCTGCTGATCGCTTCGCCGACGCAGATCGCCGCCGGAGAGACCGCTCGCCTCTACGTCGGCGGCTTCGGTGTTGACGCAGTGACCGCCACAGGCTTCAGCTTCAACACGCCGTTCATCACGATTGACCGGAACAGCTATCAGGTCGAGAACAACGCCGCGTTTGGCGTCACCTATCCGATTGTCAGCTTCAACATCACAGTGGCAGACACGGGCAAGTTTGGCGATTACAGTCTGCGCATGCAGCGCCCGGACACGGGCGAGATCAGTTATCTCGTCGGTGGCCTTGCGCTCGATCCTTACGTGCAGTACGTCGAACTCAATCCGATTGACCGCAACGACCTCTTCGTCACGCAGCAGTACCTAGACTTCCTCTTCCGCCAACCCGATCAAGCGGGCTTCAATGCGTGGCTGAACGTCTTGAACAACTGCTCGGATGTGCACAACGACCCGACATGTGATCGCATCCTCGTCTCTTCGTCCTTCTTCGGCTCGCCGGAGTTTCAACTCAAGGGCTACTTCGTCTATCGCTTCTACAAGCTCGCCTTCAACCGGCTGCCGACTTATGCCGAAGTCATCCCCGATATGATCAGCGTGACGGGGCAGACGCAACAAGAGGTCTTCCAGAAGCGCGCCGCCTTCGCCAACAACTTCGTGCAGCGCCCCGCCTTCGTCAGCCTCTACGGCGCTTTGTCGAACACGGACTTCGTGAACACGCTGATGGCGCGCTACAGCTTGACGCAGATCACGACGCCCGATCCACAGAACCCCGATGGCACGCAGAAGGTGACGTTGACCAACGCCGATCTGATCAACGGGCTGAACGCAGGCACGCTCACGCGCGCGCAAGTCGTGCGTGCGATTGCCGACAGCGATCAAGTCTTCCAACTCGAATTCAATCAGGCGTTCGTCTATATGCAGTATGTCGGTTATCTCCGGCGCGACCCGGAGCCGGCCGGCTATCAAGGCTGGCTCAACTACTTGAACACGCACCCGACCGACTCGCGCACGATGGTGCGCGGCTTCGTGGACTCGGCCGAATACCGCTCGCGCTTCGGGCAGCCATAGCCGGAAGGGAAGAAGGCAGTTATAAGGATATTTCCGATTAACTTTAGGCTATCGGCATGGCTGTTTAGGTTCTAAGCAGGCTTGCTGAGCTTCTAAGCAGGCTTGCTGAGCTTCTCACGCAGGTTGCTTAGCTTCTGAGCAGGTATGATTAGGTTCTAAGCAGACGTGCTCAGAAGCTAAGCACGTCTGCTCAAGACCTAAGCACTCGTGATGAGAAGCTAAGCAGGCTTGCTGAGAAGATAAACACGTCTGATTATCTTCTCACGCGGGCTGATTATGGCTTAAGCAAAGGCAAATTGCTTCTATTGCCTGCTGCTTTGCTCATCCACAGACAAAGAGAGCGGGGCGAGTTGATCAAACAACTCGCCCCGCTCTCTGTTTACCTGCTGGCGGTTGCGTCGGAATCGTCAGCAGGTATGGCCGGTGAGCCACCTAGTCGCCCAGGATGATGATCCCATCGCCCATCAGGATACCATCACCGAGCACGATCCCATCGGCAAGGATGATGCCATCGCCCATGATAATGATGCCATCACCCATCACGATCCCGTCGCCCATTACGATGCCGTCGGCGCGCAGCTTACTGTCGGCGAGGATGATGCCATCGCCCATCACGATGCCATCACCCATAACGATGCCGTCGCCCATCACGATCCCGTCGGCGAGAATGATGCCATCACTCATGACGATGCCGTCGCCCATCACGATGCCATCGCTGAGCGGGCGATTATCGCCCAGGATAATGATGCCGTCGCTCTTCATCGTCCCATCGGCGAGGATGATGATGCCATCGCCCATCACGATGCCATCACCCATAACGATGCCGTCGCCCATCACGATCCCGTCGGCGAGCGTCAACTGACCTTTGTGCACGACTGCATCACCGAAGATGATCCCGTCAGCGTTCGTGTGATCGCCCATCACAATGCCGTCGCCCATCACGATGCCGTCAGTCAACAGGATGCCGTCACCCAGCATGATGCCGTCGCCCATCACGATGCCGTCGGCGAGGATGATACCGTCGCCCATGACGATGCCGTCGCCCATGACGATGCCGTTTGTCAGGACGGGCCGGTTGGCGAAGATCACGCCATCGGCGTAGAGCACGCGATTGCTCGGCTTGATGTTCTCGCCGCCGATCTGCACGGCCGCGCTCACCGTCGCCAAGCTCTCGCTCGGTTTGAACACCTTATCGCCCGCGTGCAGTTTGTCTGCGTTCGGCACAATCGCCCGCCCGATGCGAACGGCCGTAACGGCGTTCAGCAGCCCCGCGCCCTGTGCGTAGAGGCTCTGCATCTTGTTGTTGTGGAACTGCGCGAGCGGGAGCGCCTGCGCCGAGCGTAGGAGCGCCGCTTTCACAAGTGCCGGTGTCAGAGACTTGTTTGCTTCGAGCATCAAAGCGACCGTGCCGGAGACGACGGGCGTCGAGAAGGACGTGCCCGAATAGGTGAAGTAAGCGTTGCGCAGCGCATTGCCACCAGTCGGCTGCACGATGCGGTCGGGCGCTTCCGTCGCGAGCGTCGAGTTCGGCTCTTGCGTCATCGCTGCGACGACGCGGCGACCGGGCGCGAGCAGATCGGGCTTGGCAAGGTGGTCATACTGCGTCGGCCCTTTTGAAGACCACTCGGCAACTGTGTCGTCCGAACGCTTGGCTGTGCCATGCGAATCGGTCGCGCCGACGGTGATGACGTAAGGGCTGTTGCCGGGGCTGCCAACGCTGCCATAGACGAGCCGGTGAATATCATTGCCCTGCGCGTCTTTGCCGATCACTTCGTCAGTCCGCCCGTTGTTGCCTGCGCTGGCGACGACGACGATACCCGCGTTGACCGCATGCGCGACCGCTACGCACAACGGGTCTTTGCGCCAAGACTCGCGCACAGGCGTGCCAAGGCTCATGTTGATGATGTTGATGCCATAGCGATCACGATTCTGGATCGCCCAGTTGACGGCGCGCAGCACACTGCTCGTCGTGCCCGCACCATGCTCGTCGAGCGCGCGCAGGTCAACGATGTTCGCGTCCGGCGCAACGCCGCGATAGTTCGCGCCGTAGCCGTTCGAGCCAGCGCCGCCACCGGCCGCAACGCTCGCCACGCCCGTGCCGTGCCCGTCGGGGTCGCCTGCCATCGGGCGGTCTGTGAAATCAACGCGCGCGAGCACGCGCGACTTGGTTTTGCTCTTGGCGAAATCCGGGTGCGTGTAGCTGATGCCGCTGTCAATCACCGCGATGGTCACGCCCTTGCCGGTGAAGCCCGTCAGTTCTGTGCTGTTGCTGTTTCCGCCCTGCACTTGATCGACGCCTGTCGTCTCGCGCGTCAAACTCAACGCCGCCTTCACCGGACGATCCGGCGACACATACACGACATCTTCGCGCGCTGCCAACGCTGCCAACTGGTTCGCGGGCACGTCGGCGACGAACGTATTGAGCGTCTGGTAGCTCTGCCGCTCTACCCCACCAACGGACGCGACGGCGTCGTTCTGTGTCGTCTCCGCGCTGCTCTTGCTCTGCACGACGACGCGCACGAGCGCCGCGCTCTCTTGCGCCGGAACGCTCTGCGTGTTTGTGGCGCTACTGGGTTGGAACTCTGGGGCGAGTTTGCTGTTCTGGATTGTAGTGGTGGATTTGGTTTGTGCTTTGACGGTTGCCGTTGCTTGTAGGGGGACGAGAGCGACAAGCAGGATGGCGATGGCGTTGAAGCAAGCTGTGATACGACGCAACATATGTTTTCCCTTCTTTCTTCTACCGCCGCGCTCTTGCCGCCCATTGGCACGAGGGGAACGACGGGTCACGAGGTTTAATGTCAAAGGATTTTCAATTTGAGACCGCTGACAGGCCATGCTTCTGAGGAGTGAGCCTCACCGGCATGCGGCCTCAGAGTTTTAGGCCGCGTTACTCTGTCGGCCTTCACCTGTCAACGATCTTGCCCATCCTCTTGACAACCCTCGTGCCACAAAGAAGGGAACTCGCAGCCCAACGCTAAGTGAGAAAATAATAGGACTTGCCCACGCAAACGCAGATGCTCGTGAAATGCTCGTCCAACCCGCAAACTTGGATACCAATTAAACACTTCCACGACTGAATCCGCAGAAGTCGCAGATTTTCCGTGTGAATGTTTGAGAGTAGAGGTTATTGGTAGAAATGTTTACCGGCTATACAGTGGTTAATAGGTAAACACCGAGAAAAATGCTCTGCACAGACCAACGGAACACCTGTACAAACCTCCGAAACACCTGCACAAAGCAGCGGAACACCTGCACAGACCACCGAAACCTCTCCGCAGACCACCGTTACGCCTCCGCAAGTGACCGGAACATCTCCGCAGACCACCGTTACGCCTCCGCAGCCGACCGAAACACGGTCGCAACCCTCCGGTAACGCTCCGCAGCCTATCTTTCACGCCGCGCAGACTATCTATAACACTGCGCAGCGCACCTTACACCCCGCGCAGACGCTCTCTTACGCTCCGCAACCCGCCTGTGCGCCGTCGCAGCCTACCTGTACGCTGCCGCCGCCTATCTGTAGCTCTGCGCAAAGCTCCTGCCACGCGCCGCAGCCTACCTGTCGCGCTCCGCAACGCACCTATGCGCCTGCGCAAACGACCTGTCACGCTGCACAAGCCATCTGCGCCCCCGCGCCAATGACCAGTACGCCCGCGCAACGAGGCTTGCACACCGGACGAAGCATCTGCGCCGCCGCGCTAGCGGCGTATGACTTTAGCTCGGCGTTTCAACGCCGGGAAAGATGATGTAATCAAACCACCGCATCGCGCGCGCGACGCCTGAACCGGCGCGCACAATTCAGGCGGCGCGCGCGCGCCGCGGCGGCGTGGCTGTGGCGTCGTTCCCGGCGTTGAAACGCCGAGCTAAAGTCACCGCGCCGCCGATGGCGGCGGGTTGGGCGGCGGCTGAAATGGAGCTTAGCGGCTGTTGCTTAACGGCGCTTGTGGCGGGCGGTTGGTTTGCGTCTGATGCCCTCACTCTTCGTCGGGCTGGGCAGTCTGGCGGGTAGGTCTAGCTCATCGTCAACGAGCACTTCCATGTGCACGTTTGCCACGTGCGCGTATTGCAAGACAACTAGCAATGATGGTTCGCCCCTACTTAATTCGTAATCTGAAATTCTGGTGTACTTGAAGGTATCTTCGACGCCTAATCGATAAAGCATGTCCGTTTGAGAGAGTCCAAGCGCATTACGAATCTGTAACAACTTCTCGGCCAGCCGTTCCGGCTTTTGTCGCGGCTTTGCGCCCATCAGAAGCAGCCTCCTGATGGAGCAAATGACCTGAACGACTTGTCTTTATCCGGGATTGCGGATAAAATCTGATTGCGTTTGAAATTCGCCGCGAGTTTGCACCTGCACTCAACGGCGACGCTCATCACACAATTCGTGAAGGTGAGCTACGCATGCAACCGTTGCTGATTTTTCAAAGACTAGACCGGGCGCAAGGATACCACAGATGCCCCTCACCATCTTGCACGTCGAAGATAACCCGCTCGTCGCTCTGACGATCAAAGACCTGCTGGAGTTTGAAGGCTGGCAAGTGACGTTGTGTGAAGACGGCCTCGCTGCCCTGCGTGAGTTGCAGAGCGCGACGCCCTACGACCTCTTACTACTTGATCAGGATGTGCCGCACCTTGACGGCCTGCAACTCATCCGCCACGCCCGCACGCTCGCGCACCGACAGCACACGCCGATCATCATGCTCTCTGCCAATCAGTGCAGCGCTGAGGCCCGCAGAGTCGGCGCGGACATATTTCTACAGAAACCGGAAGGCATCAACCGCCTCGTCTCAACTATCATTCGCTTATTACATCAGGCTGCGTGACGGGTGCACACGCAGCCTGCGCTGGCACGTCTTGAGGCCGTGGGGACTGTGCCGCATTGGCCGCCATGCTTGGGCATTATGGCGGCCAAATTTCATCTTGGAATGTCTCTGCAACCAACGGACTTTCCGCTTAGTTGTGCTCATAGAAACCGAGCACCGGCTCGCCGAAATTTGCCTGTAAGTTCAAAATCTCTCGCCCATTTGCTTACATCGGATGAGACTTTTCAATGACAATTTATCCCGTCTGACCCGCTGTGGAATCAAAAAACAGGCTAAGTTGGGGGCCAGCAACGAGACTCTTCAGTTATAATGTCTCATTGCGTTATGACCAATCGCGTAGAAGATGAAGACTGCTCACCACGGCCCTTCAGCGGGTCGCCGGTTATGCCTGTTTCTTCCGAGGCTTACTCTTTTTACGTGGGCGGTCGAGTTTGAGCAGACGATAGTAGGGTGACGTCGGCCCCTGCCGCTCAATAAACTTTTTGACGCGGTCGCGGCCCACACCGAGTTTATCGGCGATTTTTGTGATTGAGCTTTTGTCTTCGCAATTCCCGATGTACCAGTTGAAGACTCGATCCTCGGCTTGGTCTATGTGCCCACACTTCTCCTTATATAGGGTCAGAGTCGTCTCCATCTTCTCCTCGATAGCTCTCCTCCGATCCTTAACGTACTCGTGCTGAATCTGCGCTTCAAGGGTTTTCGCCGTCTCTAAGTGTCGGCGGGCCTCGACCATAGCATCCGATTCTCTGTACACGTCCGCCGCCACGAGGTGTCCCATTGCAAGTAGCCGAGGGTTGCCGTTCTTGCTCAGTTCAATGATGGCCCGGGCGCTCTTCAACGCTTCCGCGCCGGCTCGATCCCGCTTTGCTCTGTTTGCCGTAGCGTCAAAATACTTCTTGAAGAATAACTGCACCGTGCCGTAGGTGATCATGCTTTCCGTTGTGTCGATCAGGTTCCTATTCCCCGTATCCTTGATGAAGTCGAGTAGGCTCTGTGCATTCGGGTAACTCTCAATCCCCTCCTTCCCGCCCGTCGCGTGTTTGAAGGCCATCTCACAGTGATTCAGGGCGGCGCGCAGCAGTCCATCTCCTCTGTTTTTGATCTCTACAGCAGTACCTTGCCAAGCAGCATAGGCGGCGCGACAGTGCAGCAGGCTGATTCGTGAGTTCCAATGGGGCCCAAGCGGTGAAAGCCGCTCCATTTTGCGCAGGGTTATCTGCATCTCGTCGGACTTACCGCATGCGTGCTGGATAGCCGCAAGCTCCCGCAGGCCATACATGTACATCTTAGCATTGCCTAAGCCCTCTTTAGGCTCCAATTGGGGGAGTATCTTCCGAGTGAGTTCGCGTTCGAGCGCGAGAAAGTCGCTCGTCTTCGTTCGAGACGTGCGTGCTCTCTTGATCCCGATCATCAGCAACTCGTTGAACAGGCGATGGTAGCTATGCCCGTGCAGGCGAAACAGGAACCGTGCGGCTTGGCAGGCGTGATTCGCAATATCCAAGAAGCCGCGTTGTAGATTGTCGAGACCGAAGTTGAAGAGGATGGCTAAGGTATGCTTTCGCCGAATGAAGATGAGATCGTCCTCCAAGTCCATAATCTCATTCTCCATCTTCTCCCTTTCCTTCGCATCCAGTTTCCGCTGCTTACCCGACTGCGCCTGAGTGGCCAACCGCTCGGTGCGCATGGTTAACATCTCGATGATTTCGGTGGCGCGCTCGTCGAGACACTCGACAACACTGAGTAGCTTGTCGCGTACATAGGTGTATGCCTCACGTCGCCGCGCCAGCCGCGCCTGTGCAGTGCGCACGAAGGCAAGCGTTGTCCACGCGGGCAACTTTTCGTCGGGTAGATGCAACTTCCTGCGGACGAACTCTTCGAGTGCGTTCAATTCGAGCAGGAGGATGCCGGGGTCAATACTCTTACGCCGGCTCTCGATGGCCGCCACGCAGCAGAGAACGTTCGCCTTCCACAGTGTGCGCATCTTCGGATCAGTGAAATCGGCCGCAAGCGCAGGGCTACTCTTGCCACGCACGTTGAAGTGCTCGACCGAAGCGGTCGGCTCGTCGTATATCGCCCGCTCGATGCTAGGTATCACTCGCCCGCGGTAATCATCCACCTCGTAGAGCAACCCCAAGGCTTTGAAATAGATTGCGGGCTTCACCGCCTGCGCGGCCCACTCGATGCTCTCGAACAGGGCGAGCAGTTGCGCGTGTTGCTCCGCCAGCTCAGCCTCTTGGTCAGTGGCCGCCATCCCGTGCAGGTAGCGAGTCGGATTTTTATAAAGGCTTGAGAGTTTGTAGTAGGCCGCTGTGAGGGCCTTCAAGGCTGAGGTCATGATGAAACCCTTGTCGGGCGCAACCGAAGAGTTCGGCCCGCGTGTCGTAAACCTACATTTTTTTGTTCGAACTCGGCAATTCTGAGGGACAGATTTGACTTAGTATCTTCACCGCATCGTCAGCTTGGTCTCTCTCGGAGAGATACCTTTGAACAAACTAGAGCCAGGTCACGTCGAAAGAACGTCCTGCTGTCGGGGCCGCCGGTTGGCAGGGCAGTAGAGCGCGGCCCCCGAAGCTCTTAGTAAGGAGACCACACTATAGTGAATCCGCACCTCGGCAGCAAGTCTTATCGTGCAGGCGACTCGTCACCCTAACACGGGAGTCGAGCCAGCCGCACATGCAAACCGGCACATTCACAGCATTGAGCAGATAGACAAAACAGGAGGCAGAACAAATGAAGAAGATCGTGACAACCATCGCGCTGATCATGGCTCTTGGCCTGACCGCTTTCGCCAGTCACGTTGAGCGGAGCGCGCCGCTTGCGTGCTCCGAGGGACGCCACCGCGTCTTAGCCGACAAGGGCACGCCGCCGATGCGCGCTATAGCGAGTCACGGCGTCGTAGCCCGCGATAGCCACTTGAACTGATCTCTGACTATACAGGCGTGTGGCCGTAGGGAGGGCCGTGCGTCAGCCAGTTAAAAGGCGTGCGGACGCACTCCACCTTTTAACACGGTCACTGATAATTGCCGGTGGGATATACCCGCGCCCGCTCCGCAGTGTGGGTATATCCTCCCGCAGCACGGCTGGGTGCTCGCGCCGTCGCACATCCGCCCCAGATATAGGCATAGATCAGTTCCGTGTTTTTCGACCGCTTGGCGTAACGGTCGCTACGCGATGCCCCTCGCCTATGGGAGCGCACGGAGGTCTCTCTTTCGCTGGTGATACTAACCGCTTAACTACCCGAGTTCGGAATTTCACACTTGCTATCACGACAGGAGGCATGTCCATGGTGGAATTGGCGAGACCAGAAGTTTTCCCTAAACCAGAAGTTTTCTTTAGTTACTGCACGGAAGACCGTGAGGCGGCAAGAGACCTCATCACTTTTTTGCACAGCCTGCCTATTAATCTCAAAGTCGATGATGAGATATTGTTGCCGGCTAATCGGATAAGTGACCGGCTCCGCGAGGAGATAGAGCGTGCGCATGGCTGCGTCTTCCTGCTCACGGAGAATTCACTCAGAAGCCGGTGGTGCGCGTTCGAGGTCGGCACATTCTGGGGCACGGGCAAGCCGATCATCATCTACAATCCTGCGGGGCTGAACTACGACGGCCCGCTCGATGACATCAAACAGGCTCGGAGTCTCGACGATATCAAACGCACGCTTGAAGGGCTGGAGGTGCGCAGCAAGCCGCTCGCGTCCGTGACGGTCGAAGAAGCGGCCCAGATTTTTGAGAAGGGACTCAATGCCGTCGTCCAGAGCGTGTCCACAGAGCTTGCCGAGGTTCGTGCTTACCTGCCCCAGTTAAAATATATCGACAAGTATCTGGAGAGACAGGGCATCTATCTTTCAAACCACGCCGAAGTGTTAGCCCATGTCACCGGCATGGTGGAACAAGCGCCGGAGATATTGCGCTGCGCCTGGGATGTTCCCAGTTTCGGTTCGATCTCTGCTGAAAAGGAGTATCGCATCTGCTGCGACACGCTTGACACGTACATCGCGAAAGAGGAGTGGGACATAACAATCCTGCTGCTGCCCGCCGATGTCGGGGTGAATATCGTCAATACGGAGTTCAACGAACTCAAGCTACGGCGACAGGCATGGGTCGAAGATATTCAGGCCTTACGCAGGTTTCAAGGCTATCAGCAGCGCGCCGTGCAGCGTGGCCATCGTAGATTCAAGATCGGGTGGCTGGCCGTAAACAGAGATGCCAAAGGCATCCCGCTGGGACTGCACAGCATGCCGCTCAACATCTGGATAGCCAACGACGACGAAGCGGTTTTCTCCACCGTCATAGATAACTACCACCCGACGAGTACAGATTCGACCACGGGGTCGCAAGTGCAGGAAATCGGGTTTTCGACCCGCAACCCCAACATGGTGCGCTTTTTAATCGAGATCATGGAGAAGTATATCCAAAACGTTGACGAGGACATAAAGCTCAACGACCAAATCGCGGCCTCTGAAGATGTAAGGCTCAGGATAGAACGTTCAATGTAAGAGCGGAAACGACTGAAGGGAGATTGGAAAGGAGAAAGCAGATGTCGAGAGAAACTAAGGCTGCAATCACTTTCGCCGGCTTTGCCCTGCTACTGGCTTTTCGTGATGTCGCGACAGAGCTGTTTCTGTCAACACAGACCGCGACCAAGGAAAAAACCTTGTGGCTTTCGTTTATGGTCTGCGGCACTATTCTTACGCTGTCGTGTATCCGTCTGCTGGTGCGCGGTCAATTGGGCCTATTGCACAAGCTGATGACGCCCGGTGCTCTGCGTAAGGCGACAACGCTGGGCCTGCTCAGCGGCGGCATATACTTCCTCATCTTTTTTATCATCGGCCAGTTAGGGGCCGGCGTCGCCGGGCTGATTGATTACGGGTTGATCCCGCTCGCGACAGCGGTTGTCGGCGCAATGATGTTCAAAGAAAAACTCAGCGCCGACTTTTACGGAGCGTTCTTTGTCTATTTACTTGGGATCACAATCCTGATGGTTTCCCGTAACGAGTTTATCCCCTTGTGGCTCCTCGGCGTCGCCGTCCTGCCGCCCGTGGCCTCGGCACTTTCCGACGGGTGTACCAAGTGGCTGCTAGACGAAAAGAACGCGGGGCTGACGCGGGCTGAACTCCTGATCGTCCGTTTCTCGCCCGCGGTGCTCGTCCTGTACGTGCTCGCGGCGGGGACTTCAGGCTCACTCATGCCTCAGATAGATGCTCCGTTTAAAACGCTCGCCGTAGCCGTGGTCGGCGGGTGGGTGCCGCTGATGTTACTTTGCACCGGACTCGGCATGGCAGGGATGAAGAAGCTCGCCGCGTGGGAATTTACCATACCGGCGGTTGTGTTCTTAGGCACTTTGCACCGCCACCCGGAAAATGTGGGCGTGCCTATGGTCGGGGCAATCCTTGTTCTGTCTGGAATCGTTATCTCAGAATGGAAACTCATCTCTCAACTTAACGTGCGGGTTAGGAGCGCGGCAAGATTAACTTCGCGCCGGGTCTTCGCGAAATTTCACTCCGGTGTGTTGTACGCAGTATCGTTCCGACGCTTACTGCGGCGAGATTCGGCCACCCCGGAGCAGCACACGAACACATACTAGAGTGGAGGTATACTCCAACGTGCTATAATGAACGGGACAAAAGAACTCAACTGTCCTGTTCGCGCCGTATTCCTACTAATCGCAGGCAAGCTTCCATTTTGCACAGAGCACTTTTACTGATTCGGATTCCCGAACCTTAGTCGGTACTCCTGCGAGTTCATAAAGCCATTGACCATCGTGCGAATATCGCCGCCTTGCAGCACCTGCAACCACGCTTGATAGCCAGCCGCTTCTGGCTTGCGCCTGAGGTAGCCATAGTATTGCATGGCCACGAAGGCATTATTGAACTCCGCCTGCGCAACTTGATCAGAATCCGCCACTGCCCGCAAGACCTGCGCCCGCGACAAACTGCCAGCACCGAGCCGGTTGACTAAATCAGCACTACTCAGCGTCACCTTCGCTGTCCCGTCTGGCTGTTGCGGGTCAGGTGTGGTAATTGAAGTAAGCTGATACCGGCCGAGCAACGCGCTGACATACTGTGCGTTGGTCATGCTGCCGTAGGCGCTCTGGAACTCTTGGCGCGCAGTGAAGTTGACAGCCAACTGCGCCTTGCGTGCAAAGACCTCTTCGGGTGTCGCGCCCGCCACGAAACTCATGTCCGAGACGATCTCCGGATATTCGGGCAGACGGTTGAACGCCAGCTTGTAGAAGCGAAAGACATAGAAGCCTTTGAGTTGAAATTCGGGTGAGCCGAAGAAGGATTGCGACACCAAGATGCGATCACACGCTGGATTGTTATTCACGTCTGAGCAACCGTTGAGCACTCCGAGCCAAGCGTTGAAGCCGGCTGTGTCCGGCTCGCGCGAGAGGAAGTCGAGGTATTGCTGGCGCACGAAGAAGGGGCTGCTGAAGATCGGGTTCGGCTGCCCCGCTTGGTCGTTGTCTTTGATGGTGACGGTCGCAGTTGAGGGTGTGTTCAGTGTTGCCCCGACGGCGTTCGTCAGCTTGACTTGGAAGGTCTCATCACCTTCCACAATGGCGTCATCAATGACGGGCACAGTAATGGTCTTGCTGGTCTCGCCCGGCGCGAACGAAAGCGTGCCGACGGCGGTAGCAAAGTCGCAACGGGCGTAAGCTCCGCCGTGATTGTTCACTGTGTCGGCGCACCCGACGGTGAAAGTGTCTGTGTCGGTCGTCTGGTAGTCAACAGAGGCTGCGCCGGAAGTATCGCCGTTGCGCGTGACGGTCAGAGTGAGCCGCCCGGCTGCCTCGTCAACGTTATAACTCGCAGCGCCGAACTGCAACGCCGGGGGCGGCAGCGGCATGATCTGCCCGCGTATCTCGCCGCCGGAGAAGAGATTCGTGTGCACGTCGAAGTAGAGTTGCCCGGCCTTCAGGAGTTGCACCTGCGCCGGCGTCAGAGTGATCAGGAAGTTGCTGACCATACCCCTCGGCAGCGTGAACAGGACAGGCCCGTTCGCGCCGGGGCCGGTGGAAGAGTGGATGTGCGCCGACGTCTGGGAGCCTGACAGCGCGCCGAAGTTGAGATCGACGGATGCTTTCGTCTCGTCGAGACTGAGGGTTAAGCTGCCGAACCCCAGCCCGTTCGAATTGGTGGGCGGCACCACCTGCGCCCCCGTCAAGTTGGCGATGTAGAGCGTGCCCGCCACGAAGTTGACCGCGTTATTGCCGCTCAACGAATTGCTGCTCACGAGGCCGCTCGACTGCGGGGAGAAGTTTAGCCCCGCCTTCGACGGCGTCACCGTCACGCGGTTCTGGCCCGGCGGCAGATTGAGGAACGCATAGTTACCATTCGCGTCAGTTTGGGTCGTTAGCGTCGTGCCGGCTTGATCTAGGTGCAGCGTGATCGTCACGCCGCTAACGCCGCCAGCGGACGGATCGTTCACGCTCCCGCTGACGTTGAACTGGGTGCCGGGATCGTCGTTCGTGATCGTGCCCGTGCCGCCCGCGCCTGTGGTCGCGCCGACCGCGTTTGACAGATTCAGCATGAAGGTCTCGTCCGGCTCGACCACGGTGTCGCCGGAGACGTTCACCGAGACTGTCTTGCTGGTCTCGCCGGGGTTGAAGGTGAGCGAGCCGGAGGTTGCCGCGTAGTCGCTGCCAGCCGTGGCCGTGCCATCAGCCGTGGCGTAATTGACCGTGACGGTCGCGCCGCTCGCGGCCGAGAGCGAGACCCTGAAGACCGCGCTGATCGTCGCGTTCGTCCCGCCTTCGGGCACGCTGACGTTGCTGACGCGGAGGGCGGGCTGCGGATCGTTGTCGGTGATGGTCACGACCGCCAACGGCGGTGTGCCGACGGCCGCCGCGCCTGCCGTGGAAGTGAACGAGAGATTGATCGTCTCGGTTGCTTCCGACAGCGTGTCGTCAATGATCGGCACAGTGAAAGTTTTCGGCGTCGTATCGCCGTCCGCCCAGTTGAGTGTGCCGGAGGTGGCCGTGTAGTCGCTGCCTGAGCGGGCCGTACCATCACTAGTCGTGTAATTAACAGAGACCGCGCCGAGGCTGTTGTCCGCACGGGTCACGGTGATGGTTGCCAGCCCGTCGCCTTCACCCACCGTGTATGCGGTCGCGCTGAACTGGAGGTGGCTGGTCGGCGGGAAGACAGGATCGAAGGCGAACACGTCGTAGCTTGTGCCGTTAACGTCGTTCGGGACGATGTTACTGGCGCGGCTGTAGAAGACGACGCGCCGGCCATCGGCGCTGATGCGCGGGCTAAAGGCCGAGTCGTTTGGCGTCGCCGTGCCGTCCTGATTGATGCTGCCAAGCACGGTCACGCCGGCCTGCATGTCGCGCACAAAGACATCGGTCGTAAAGCCGCCGACGAAGTCGGGCACGTTGACCAGATCGGTGGCGAAGCTTTCAAAGGCGACGTAACGGCCGTCGGCAGAGATGCTCGGCAGTCGCGAGTCGACGTTGCCGCTCCGGCCTGTGAGGCCGACACTGACAAGCCGTGTCGTGTTCGTCTGCATGTCGCGTATGAACACGTCGCCGTTACTCCCATTCTGGTCGTAATCAACGAGGTCGTCCGACTGACTGGTGAAGGCGATGTAGCGCCCATTCGGCGTCACCGAGAAACTGGGGATGAAACCGTTCGGGTTTTGGGTGTTGCGCCCGGCCGCTGTTCCGTCCTTGTTGATGGAGATAAGTGTCGTTGTGCCCGCTTGCATATCACGCACGAAGTAGTCGTCCTTCGTGTTGGTGTCGGGCACGCTCGTCAGGTTGGTGGAGGTACTGGTGAAGAAGATGTAACGACCGTCGTCGCTCATTGCTCCGAATGCAGAAGCTGAGCCGTTGCCACTCATCCCCGTCGTAGCGACGCTGACGAGTTTCGTTGTGTTCGTCTGCATGTCGCGCACGAACATGTCCCTCTGGCTCGTTGGGTCGTCGTCAGTGAGGTCAGTCGCCGAACTGTAAAAGAGGACGTAGCGCCCGTCGGGTGTGATAGCAGCGGGATCGGCGGATGAGTTGGCCCAAGCGGTGCCCGTCTTGTTGATGCTGACGAGTTTCGTCGTGCCCGCCTGCAAGTCGCGCACGAAGACCGAGGTGACCGGCAAACTGGGCGGGGGCACATCTACGAGATCGTTTGCGCCGCTGTAAAAGAGCACATAGCGCCCGTCGGGCGTGATGGCGAATGGGTCTGAGGGGCCGAAGCCGCTCTTGGTGTTCGTCCGGTCAATGCTGACGAGCGTGGTGGTGTTCGTCTGGAGATCGCGCACGTACACGTCTTCGCTGGTGTTCGTGTCGTTCGAGACAAGATCGGTGGCGAAACTGATGAAGACAACGTAGCGCCCGTTGCCGCTAATGATGCCGCCGATTGAGGAGCGGTTCCCGCTCGCGCCGCTCGGGGTGGCGCTGACCAGTCTGGTGATGCCGGTCGTCATGTCGCGCACGAACACATCGGTCGAAGCGTTCGCGTCGTTCGGCACGAGGTCTGAGGCGTCGCTCATGAAGGCGATGTAGCGCCCGTCGGCACTGATGCTGTAGGTCCCGGATTCACCCGACGAGTGGTTACCCGTCGCCGTGCCCGCACTGTTAAAGCTGACGAGGACAGGATGAACGCTCTGCGCCGTTACGCTGGCGGCCGAAAAATGCGTCAACGCGACGAGGGTGAAGAGAAGCAAGCAGACGAACCGGTAATTCACTGGCCGCGCGACGGCCGTGGAGATGCGGAAGAGCCTAGACAGAGGGCGCATTTTAACTCCTTGGATAAAAAGACTCGATTATCCGGTGAACGGACTAGAGTTTAAGCTTTGAGTGAGAACCGCCGGATTTCAGCAACATTAACTAAAGCCAACTAACTGAGACAATCTAACACGCGGCGCAAAAAAACCTACGGAACAACCTGACTTCGACCTGACTGACAGTCAATAGCATCTTATCAAAGAGTTGCTGCCACTCAAACCCCATAGCCTCCCGCGTCGAAGTCACCGACTAACTTACCATCCTGTAACATGCCAGTGAGCGCAATCGAACCGTGTGCACCCTCAATCGTGAAGCTCAGCTTGTTGTCCACCCATGAGTGGGCGCGCTAGATGCGGCTGAGTGGGTCGTAGCTGAGGCCGAGCGTGAGAATCTTTTGCAGGAGTTGTTCGTAGCGGACGCCGACTTTGGCGGCGGAGTCGGCGAAGTCTTCGCCGCGCGCGATCTGTGCGTTGGGGTTGACTTCGAGCACGTAGATGCGCCCGTCCGCGTTGAGCCGATAATCTATGCGCGCGTAGCCGCTCAGGGCCAGCAGGCGATAGATGCGCTTCGAGAGGCGCGTCATCTTCTTCTTCATCTCTTCCGAGAGGTCGGCGGCCTGTGTCACGACGCCGACGCGCTTCTGGTAGTTCACGTCCCATTTGACCTTGTACGTGGCGATGTTCGGCGCGCCTTCGGGCAGGTCTTTCAACAGCAACTCCCAAGGCGGGTAGGCTTGCAGCTTGCCGTTGCCGATCACGCCGACGTAAATCTCGCGCCCCTCGATGTACCCTTCGACCAAAACGGACTTGCCCGTCTGCTCGTGTAGGAACTGTACGCGCTCGGCCAGTTTCTCGTCGTCGCGCACCACCGAGGCGTGCGCGATGCCGATTGAGCCTTCCTCGATGAGCGACTTGACGATGAGCGGGAACTTCAAACGGCGCGGGCGGCGCACCTTCCATTTGGGCGGAAAGACGACGAAGCGCGGCACGTGTATGTTGTGATAGGCGAGAATCTTCTTGGTCAGTGCCTTGTCACGCGCAAGCGTCAAGCCCAGAGGGTTGCAGCCGGTGTAGGGCATGCGGATCAACTCCAGATAGCTGACGACGTGTTGGTCATAAAGGGGATGACCGGCGAACTCTTCCAAGAGATTAAAAGCGATCTGCGGTTTGTGGCGACGCGCGGCGCGGCGTATGACGCGCAGGTCATTGGAGATGCCGACGGCGTGCACCTCGTGGCCGATGCGCGTCAAGGTCTTCATCACGTCATACTCTGTGCGCCAGATTTGCGCCTCCTTGTTGCCGTGCCCTTTCAATGAACGCGGCGGCACGCACTCGTGATGCATGAGCACGATGACGCTCAAAGGTTTGGTGACGAGTTGCTTCATAAGGGGATGCGATGATAGCCCGTGTACACGCCGTGCATCGTCTGCACGGTCAACATGACAAGCATCTTGCGCAAGGTCTGCGCCTGCGAGACGCTCAAACGCAAGCGCAGCGCGCGGCAGCGGTCAATCATGTGCGTTATGATCTGATCGACGGCGTAGGCGTGCATGCCCGTGCCTTCGGCGATGGCGTGGACGAGTTCGCGGCGGTGTCGGCGCAGGAAGCTCACGGCCGTCGGGCGCGTTTCGTGGCCGGCGCGTGGGACGAAGATGCGGTGCAGGTCGCGGTCGAACGGCGCGGGGCGACGCACGACGTAGTGCATGCGCTTGCGCTCGTAGTGCTCGCGCAGGGTCATGCGCAACTCGCTCAGCGGCTCGACCTTCACACGCTGCCGCACGACGGGCGTGCGCCCGCTGATCTCTGTCATTAACTGATCGACGTATTCGAGTTTGCGCAACGCGGGCCAACCGCGATAGCGCGTGCGCCAACGCCCGCCGGGTGCAAGCCAGATGGCGAACGTCTCGGCGAAGTCCTCGGCCGGGTGCGCCTGCGCGTACCACGCGCCAAGGTGCAGGACGTAGCCGCGGCTGTGCGGCTTCGGTTTATAAAACTCCGGATAGGGTTTGCCGAACGGGCCGAACAGATCGCGCCAGCGTCGTTTGTAGTGCAGACGATAAGCGTTCGACAAAGCGTGCCCCGCCTCGTGGCGCATGATGCGTAGGCACTCGCGCTCGGTCGCGCCCTCGACTTCAAGCATAAGCTTGCGTTCAAGTCGCATCAGGCGCGGATGCGCGAGATAGAAGGGGATGGCGAAGCCGGGCACGCCGTCGGGCGAGAACCACTCGGCCGATAACCATGCGTGCGGGCGAAAGCGCAAGTCGCGATCAGCCAACTCGGTGTACAGATGCTTGATGCGTTGCGCCAGCGCCGTCCCCGCAATCCGGATCGGCAGATCGCACAGACGCATGTCGAGCAACTGTTCATCGGTCACACGCCGCCAGGAGAAACCAGCCATCCCGTTTTTCAATCCGCGCTGTTGATAGGCAGAACGTAAAAAGCCAGCCGCCATTATAACGGGAGGGAGAGGGCATAAACCACGAAATCACGCGAAACGATCCGCAGAAGAGTTGACGGCCGTTCGTTCCTCTTCGGGGCGTTATTCGCACCACCTTGCTAATTGCGTTCGTAGCACCAGAGCACTTACATAGCCTGTTTTCAAAACGAAACGCCCTTGCGCATTGTACGCAAACAAAACGTCTAGGGGCAGGGATTACGCCCCAGTTACGACCATTTATCACGGCATGCCTCTTGCGCTCAAACCGGACTCTCCCCATAAATTTCAATCAATAAGCTAAAAGGATCGAGAGTTGCACGGCATGTAGGTTAGAGATGCACAGTAAACGGCTTCGTCGTGGCAACAAAACCCACGAAGCGCGTTACTACGGCTCACGCCGGAGGAAGTTGACAGCAGGGGAGGGCAATGGCAGTGAATTGGCGATCAGATGCACATCACAGACACGATTGGCGCAGTAAAGTCCCACAGGTCATCCTCGCTTTCTGGATCATCAAGATTCTAGCGACGACGCTGGGCGAGACAGGCGGCGATGCTGTGACCATGACATTGAATCTCGGCTATGCCGTCGGCAGCTTGATCTTTCTCGGCTTCTTCGCCGTCACGCTTGCCGCTCAAGTTGCAGCGAAGCGTTACCATCCGTTCCTTTATTGGGCCGTCGTGGTCGCCACCACAACCGTCGGCACGACGATGTCGGATTATCTAGATCGCACCGTCGGACTCGGTTACGTGAAATCTTCGATCATGCTGTTTGGCGGTGTCCTCGTCGTCCTCTTCGTCTGGCATCGCGTCATGGGCCGGATCGAGTTCGAGGACATAACCGACAGGCGGGATGAGGTCTTCTACTGGTTGACGATCCTTGTGTCAAACACGCTCGGCACGGCGCTCGGCGACTTTACCGCCGACGATGCGGGTCTCGGCTTCGAGCGCGGCGCGCTCGTCTTCGCCGCCCTGATCGCGCTCGTGGCGGCGTTACACTTCTTCACAAAGATTTCAGACAGCGTGCTCTTCTGGGCCGCATATATTTTGACGCGGCCGCTCGGAGCCACGCTCGGTGACACTCTAACCAAGCCGCATGCCGATGGCGGTCTCGAACTGAGCCGCATCACCTCTTCGCTCGTGATCGCGGCGCTCATGATCGTGACGGTAATCCTGACGTACAGGAAGGCGGGCCAGTCCCCCGTCGCTTCCGACAGTGCTGCAATACGAAGCGCGTGACGATGGCGGCGTAGCGGGTTGGTTCTTCGACGCGGGGGAAGTGGCTGCTGTGTTGGAAGATGACGATCTGTCCGTGTCGCACATCGCTGCGGAAGGCGGCCAATTGATCGGCTGATGTCACCCAATCATATTGGCCCTTGATGAGCAGCGCCGGGCAGCGAAGCTCTGAGAGTTTAGGCAGTAAAGATACGAACACCTGTTTTTCAGCATAAAGCTTTGACTGCATTGTGCCGCCACGTCCCCATTCCTTGGGCATAGGCGAGTGGGCCACGAGTTGGTCGAAGAAGTCTTTCTCCGGGCCGTGGACATACAGATTATTACGGCGCGCGTCCAGAGCGTTTGTCAGGCGCGTAAAGTCCTGCCAGACCTCTTCCGGCGTATCCGCTTTGGCGGCGGCTTTCAGACACTCCGCTGCCTCTGCCGGCTTACCCATTGCGCGATATTCAAGCGCCGCGCCACGTAGCAGTGAGCGGGCAGATGGAGCGAGATCAAAGGACGGACTCTCAAGTAACAGGCCCGCGACGGAGTTTGGGTAAGCGAGCGCGTAACGAACTGCCAGATAGCCGCCGAAGGAATGACCCAGCACAAACCAGCGCTTGATGCCGAGATGTTGGCGCAACGCTTCGCAGTCTTCGATGATGTCCTGTAAACCGAAAGCCTCTTTTTCATCAAGCGGGTCGGAGCGCAGAGAGCCGCGCTGATCCATACGGACGAGGCGCAGACGGCGCGAGAGACGTTGGCCTTGATAGAGCGTGAAATCGTAAGCGCCGCTGCCGGGGCCGCCGTGCAGGTAGAGCAAGGCCGGGGCATCCTGCGGGCCGGAGACTTCGACGTACAAGCGTTTGCCGCGCAGCGTAATCAACTCGCCCGTCTGTGCCTGTGGTGTCGGCTGCGCCGTCGGCTGCTGTTGCCCTTTAGCCGTCAGCGCAAAGCTGAATAGGGCGCTGATCGCTAAGCAAAGGATTGTTAGAGCGCTACGTGCAAATAAGCTTGCATGATGGTCGCTTGTAGTTGCGCACGGTCGCGTTTGGCAAAGCATTGTTCCCCCTTGTTAGTTGCGTTCAAAAAACTGAAATCCGTGCAGCTACACGCCTATTTGCTTTTCGGCTGCTCGATCTCATATTTGACTTTGAGATAGAGGGTGAACTGCACCACCGGCTCGATCACCACCGGGTTGATCACGAGATCGAAGCCGTCCGCAGCCAGCGGATTGAAGAAGAATGTTTTGCTCTTACGCGCCGATTGGACGACGTATTTATCGCGTTCGTAGCTGTTCTCTACTTCCTCCGACTCGTAGGCTGTGTATGAGTCGTACATCTCCGTGGGGTAGTAGATGCTCGGCTTCTCGGCATAGACTTGCGCGGGCGGCTGCAACTTGATGCCCAGCAGTTGCTCGTCCTGCGCAACTTTCTGCTTGATGATCCGCGTCGCCTCTTCCATCAAACGGTTCTCGACGCTGCCCGTGTCGCGCACGACATAGTCCACTTTGATCAAGTCGAAGATATTCGCATGCGAGGCTGCGATCACCAGCGCATCCAACAGCGCCTTGTCTCTGTAGTGGACGGCGACGTTTTTCTTCAACTCGAAGCCGACCAACTTCTCTTTGGCGACATTGCCGGTCAGTTGAAAACCATAAATCTTATTCTGCGCAGCGAAATCAACAAAGACATCGTCGTCGCCAATGCCCAGCCGTTTTAGCTCGCCGGTGAACGCATTAACGGTGGCGTCCATCTTCTGATGACACTCAGGCACGGTGGCGCATTCCTGCGCCACGCCAAAGACCGCCACGTGTTCGTCAGCTTTGACGTTCATCAACACGCTGGCCTCGATGAACATGGTGGTCGCGGTCGGCGGCGCTTCGCCCTGCACCGGCACACGTTTGTTGTGTTCATTCTGCGCCGCTCTGGATGATCCGCCCGATTGCGAATAACCGACATTGCCGCTCGCCTGCGCGCGACAGACGACGGCGCTGATAACCAAGAGCAGACAGATAACTGATAGGCTCAACAGTTTCGTTCTCATGAAACTACCGGCCAAGCTAAAGACTGACGAGGTGGCGTTAGGGGATCGTGTCAGCATACGCGTTGTCCTCATGGGTTTAGTTGCGTTCATAAAAACTCAGAGCCGAGTCGCCCTGCTTCAGGATGCGCCAGCGACGTATCTGCCCGATAGCATCGCGGAGCGTGTTCTTGTGATGGTGTTCGACGACGAGCACACCATCGGGCGCGAGCAAGGCGTCGGCGTGTAGGCCGAAGAGTTCGAGCACGAGCAGGTAGTCTGCGGAGTAAGGCGGATCGAAGTAGGCGATGTCGTAAGGGACAAGTGCGCGGGCGGCGGTGCGCCGCAGGTAGTCGGCGACTTCGCTCATGACCACTTCGGTTCGTTCTTCAGGCACGCCTAAGAGATCGAGGTTCGCTTCGATCAGACCGCACGTTTTGCGCGAGCGATCCACGAAGGTCGCAAACGCAGCCCCACGCGAGAGCGCCTCGATGCCGCACGCGCCCGAACCAGCGCAGAGATCAAGAAAGCGCGCATCCGCCAGACGCGGCGCGAGCACGTTGAAGAGCGTCTCGCGTAAGCGGTCGGAGGTCGGACGAATCTGCATCGAAGGCGGGCTTTTCAGCACGCGCCCGCGATACTGGCCGGCGATGATGCGCATGCGGATATGGTAGCAGATAGTAGTAGGCAGTGATCGGTAATAGTTCAAGGTTCAAAGTTCAATGCTTGCGTCTTGCACCTGTTAACTTTGAACCTTGAACTTGCAACTTTGAACTATTCTTAGAATGAATACTTCAACGCAAACTGAATGCGGCGCGCGGGCGTGACGGTGTTGGTCGCTTGCCCGAAGCTGGGGAATTCGAGGAAGCGGATGGGGATGCCATAGTTGGCGCGGTTGATGAAGTTGAAAATCTCCATCCGCAGCGTGAGCCGTTGGCGTTCGTTGATGGCGAAGTCTTTGCTGAAGGCCATGTTGAGCGAGAGGATGTTGCCAGCGCGGAAGGTGTTGCGCCCGATCTGTCCATCTTGACCGAATGGAGCGAGCAGAGTCGTGGGTTGCGCGACGGCGAGTTGGAGCGGTTGCCGCCGGTTGCCCGTGATGATGAGACCGTTCAATGTGTTCAAGCGATCCGTCAGATTGCCGTCGAGGTTGATGTCGAGTGTGCTATTGACGGTGAACGGCGGCCCCGTCTGAAAACTGCCGAGACCAGCAAGTTGCAGCCGACCGAAGAGCGTGCGCACGAGTCTGTTGTGATGCGCGAGCGCAGGCAGTTCGTAGATGTAGTTGTAGGCGAAGCGATGACGCGCGTCGAAGTTCGCGGGCGCGCGCTCGCCCGCTTGCGTCAGACTGTTCTGCGGCAGCGCGAACGCGCCGGCCAAGTCGAACACGTCTGACACGTCGTCGGTGGTCTTCGAGAGCGTGTAAGCGAGTTGGAATTGTAAGCGGCGCGTGAAGCGGCCGCGCATTTGCAACTGCAAGGCGTCGTAGCGTGAGCGCCCCGTTGTCTCGAAGCGCGAGACCGCGCCGAAACCGGAGCGGGGCCGGTCGGGCGGCGGGATGGCGAAGCCGAAGAAGCGCGGCTCGCCGGCAAACTCCTCCGGGTCGTCAACCTCATCGGTTGAGAGCACGTCGAAGAAAGCGGGGATAAGGAGCGAGTTCGCGCCGAGATTCGGCGTCGTGAAGCGCAACAGATTGCGCCCTTGCGTGCCGACATAAGCGGCTGACAAACTCAAGTGGCGGCCGAGCAGTTGCTCGACGCTGAAGGTGTACTGGTGCGCCCTCGGCGTCTTCAGTTGGCGCGCGGGCAGTGTCGCGCCGAAGATGCTGAACGAATTACTCTCCGAGCCGTTCACGAAATCGTTGAGCATCTGGATCAACTCGAAGGTATTGAACCCGGGCCGGATTCTGTTCAGGCTGTTGCGCTGAATGAAGGGCAGGTCGCTCGGGTTGAGCAGATTCAACTCGCCGCAGGGCACGTTGCATGAACGATCCTGATTGCCCGTGCCGCCGGCGAAGTTCACCGTGAAGAAATCCGGGAAGACGTTGCGCGATTGGCTGACGACCGCGCCGAGCGGTGGATCAAAGAACAGTCCGTAACCGCCGCGCAGTACCGTCGGATGATCGTGCCCGAACCAGTTGGGCGAATAGGCAATACCGATGCGCGGCGCAAAGTTTTTGCGGTCTGGATCGAAGATGCGCTTGCGCCCCGCGAGGAAACTCAACAGATCGGGCGAGTCGTTGTTAGCTTCGTCGATGAGTGCATCCTCGATGCGCTGCTGTGAATCGCGCGGCACGGTGTTGTACTCGTAGCGCAAGCCCAACGCGAGCGACAGGCGCGGCGTGATGCGCCAAGTATCTTGTCCGTAGAAATTGAGCTGCTTGAAGCGCAACTGCACATCGGAGCTGGTGGTGGCGAGCGTCTGCATAAAGCCACTGGCTGCGCCCGCCGCCGCCAGATCGACGGCGCGGAAAAAGCGGCCCGTCAAGCTAACCGTGCCGCCCGGCACGAAGTTGACTTCGGGCGCACCATCAAAGGTGATCAGTGGGCGCGCATTGGGTGCCGCATCGCTATTGAGTTCCGTGCGCCGTATGTCTGCGCCGAAGGCGAAGTTGTGATTGCCTTTGCGCCAAGTCAGATTGTCCGCGATCTGATAGGTGTTATTGACGCGGCGCTGTGGGAAGTTGAATACGTCCACGCCGACCGGCGAGAAGCCCGCGATCTTGACTTGACCGACCGCGCCGAGCACGTCCTCTACATTGAAGCCGGTCGAGAAGTAATTGACGGGGCCAGTGTTTGGGACACCGGGGGCGTTGGGCAGCGTGGCGTTGATAATGTAAGGGGCGTTGAGCAAGAACGGCTCGCCGGGAAAGAGCGAACTGGGGCGGAGGAACTGCGTGTCGCGCACCTCTTGGAAGATGAGCCGCGTGCGCCCGTAAGACAGACGCACTTGATTAAAGATGGAGCTAGACGAATTCGGGTGACTGAGTTCGCTGTTTAAGAACAGCGAGAGGTTTTGTGTGCGCACGCGCGGCTTGAGCGAAGAGAAGAGCGCTTCGCCCGTAACGGGGATGATGCGCGAGTCTTGCGTAAAGTTATAACGCGCGGTGAAAGACTGTTGGCGCGCGCCGAGTTTGAAGTAGTCGTCAAACTTGGCGGAAAGAACTTGGCCTTTGCCGCTCGCGGGCAAGCTTTGCGTGAAGGTGTTCGCGCCGTAAATGCCGTTGGGATTATTGGGGAAGGGGAACAGACTGAAGATCGCATCGCCGTCCGCCGAGGTCGGGAAAGCGGCGATGGGATCATTCGTGCCAATCGAAGGCGGCAACGCGAAAAGGCCGGTCGCGCCCGTGCCAAAGATGCCGCGCTGCTCGACTGTGGGCACAGCGAAACTATGTTCCTCCGACGCATTCGTGCGCTGAGTTTCTGATGAGACAAAGAAGAATAGTTTCTCTTTCTTGATGGGGCCGCCAAGCACGAAGCCGGCCTGCGTGAAGGTAAAAGAATCTTGGCCGCCGCTCTGGTTCTGCACCGTGAGCGGTGCGCCATCCAAGAGCACCGGCTGATTGTTGCTCGTGCGCAGGGACGTGCGCGCGTTGCCGAACGTGGTATCGAAGACGTTGCGCGCGTTCAGTTGACTTGTGTTGAGGAAGCCATAGACAGTGCCATGCAGTTGCGCGCCGCCTGATTTGGAGACCGCGTTGGCTTGTGCGCCGATGTTGCGCCCGAACTGCGCAGGCGCGAGCAGTGTGATCGCTTGATACTCTTTGATTGATTCAATCGGCTGCGGGATGAGCGACACGAAACCCTGTCGGCGGACGCCGATGTCTTCGTCGTTATTGTCCGAGCCATCAACCGTGAAATTGTTGGCGCGTGAACGCAGACCATTGACTGAGAATTGACCCGCACTACCGACGCCTGCACCGACGCCGGGGCCTGCGACCGAGCCAAGCGTCTGCGGCGGCGGGGCGACACCGGGCAGCAGCAATGCCAACTCATCGAACGAGCGCACGAAAGAAGTCGCGCCGAGAGGCAGCGTCGAGACTTCTTCTTCTGTGAATGCGCCGCCGCGCTCGCCGTCCGAGGCGTTGATGCGTGCGCGTATGTCGGTGTCCTCTTCAGTGTGACCGGCGGCGGGCGTCGGCGTGGGCGTAGCCGTCGCAGTTGTGGTCGGCGTGCCCGTTGTTATCGGTGTGGCTGGGGCGGTCGGCGTGGGCGATGTTGGCGGCACTGGCTCAAGCGAGACAGGCACGGGCACGACCTCGCCCGTGCGCGTGATGAAGAGACGCTGTTGCACTTCTTGTGTGACGAAGCCGGGCGCGGAGACGCGAATCGTGTAGAGACCGGGTGGGAGCAAGCCTTGATAGAAGCGCCCTCTTGCATCTGTGGTCTTGGTGATGACGAGTCCGGTCTGTTGATTGATGATGAGCGCGGTCGCGCTGGCGATAGGTGCGCCTGTCTGGTTGTTGGTCACCGTGCCCTCGAACGCGCCGGTCACAGTGTCCTGCGTCCAACCTGTGCGGGTAAAGAAAAGCGCGCAAGCTGTCGTAATGAGACAAAGCAAGAACGCGCGATAGAGCGGGGGTTCTCTTCTCATAATGATTTGTCTGCTGACACGTGCTTAAGCGGGGCTGTGGATTCAGTCCCGCCCCTGTCTCGTTCGTTTGTGCGCGACGAAGGCGAGGGGATAGTATCATCGCACACCGAATAGACGCGAATAAAAAAGTAGTGGTCGGTGGTCAGTGGTCGGTAAAAGCAACTGCTGTTTTCTACTGACCACTGACCACCGCTCATGAGAGCAGCCGCGCCAGCGTGTCAGGATGGAGACTCCAGCCGAGCAGCCCGGCGAGACCCATTAAGAGACCAAACGCGGTCGGCAATAAGGCGATGCCGTAGAGCCAACGCTTCTGTGTGAGTGCCGTCACGGCGAGCAGAGAGATGGCGATGGAGAGCGCCGCGTCCGCCAGATCGAATTGATCGTCGTGTAGATTAAGCGCATTGTAGGTCTTGTCAGCTTGATCGGCTGCGTCCTGCTGTTGCTTCTTCTTCTCGGCCTGTTCGGCTGCTAGTTTTTGATAAGTGTCAAGCTGCTGTTGGAAGACAGCGCGCGCATCGGAGGGGACAGAAACGATCTGCGCGGTCAATTGCGCGGCTGTGGCGCGCGCCACCTCTTCGCGGATGTTGCGCGCCTGATACCAAGCGTAGTTATCAATCTTATCAGCCTGCGCCTGCTGCATCGCCTGCACGATGTTGTTGTCCTTCACGTTGCAGATGCCCATGAAGGTCGCCAGCAGCGCGACCGTGATGGCGACAAGCGTGTTCAAGCGCGACTTATCTCTCCTCGCTTTCTCCTCAGCCACCGCTTTCTCTTCTTTCGCGTCGTCCTCTTCCACATACTCCAACGGATCAACGTCCATGTTAAATTGGCGCTCCTTTCAAGGTCTGTTTCGTGTTGTTTCGTGCGAGTCGTGGTTGAATCGGCGACGAGTCCGGCCAACCCTAATATCTATCAACCAACTGACGCTAACCCAAAACGCGCGTCGGTGCGGACGCGCTCAATGAGACGCGAGGTTTCGCGCGTGCGGCGGCGCGCGGTGAGATAGTAGTCGGCTTCGCGGCGCGCTTCTTCGAGCAGTTGAATGTCGCGCACAAGGTTGCCGACGCGAAACGTGGGCACGCCCGACTGGCGCGTGCCCATCACTTCGCCGGGGCCGCGCAGTTCCAAGTCTTTCTCGGCGATGCGAAAGCCGTCGTTGGTTTCAGCCATGATGCCGAGTCGTTCCTGCGCGACGTTGGTCTGGCGGTCTGAAGTCATCAGCACGCAGAACGATTGTTGCGCGCCGCGCCCGACGCGCCCGCGCAGTTGATGCAGTTGCGAGAGACCGAAACGCTCTGCGTGCTCGATGACCATCACGGATGCGTTCGACACGTCAACACCGACTTCGACGACAGTGGTGGCGACGAGAATCTGTATCTCGCCCGCCATGAACCGGCGCATCACTTCCTCTTTTTCGCCGGACTTCATCTTGCCATGCAAGAGGCCAATGGTGAAATGCGGAAAGACGCGGTCGCGCAGATGCTCGTACATGCGCGTCGCATCCTTCAAGTCCATCTTCTCCGATTCTTCGACGAGCGGATAGACGACGTAAGCCTGACGACCGGCGCGCACCTCGCGCTCGACACCTTTGTAAACTCCACCACGTTGATCTTCGCCAACGACGACCGTCTTGATCGGCGTGCGACCGGGCGGCAGTTCGTCAATCACTGACACATCCAACTCGCCATAGACGGTCATGGCGAGCGAGCGCGGAATGGGCGTCGCGGTCATCACGAGCACATCCGGGCTGAAGCCGCGCTCGCGCAAAGCGGCGCGTTGCAGGACGCCGAAGCGGTGCTGCTCGTCAATTACGACGAGGCCGAGTTTCTGAAACTGCACGGCCTCTTGAATCAGCGCGTGCGTGCCGATGCAGGCGTGAACCTCGCCCGCCGCGATGTCTGCTTGCAAGCGCCGTTTCTCGGCGGCGCGCAACGATCCGATCAATAACTCGACGCGATAGGGCGAGCGCGCGAGCATGTGCTTGATATTGCGCGCGTGCTGCTCGGCGAGGATTTCGGTCGGAGCCATGAGCGCGGCCTGATAACCATTCTCCATCGCGGCGAGCATCGCAAGGAGCGCGACGATGGTCTTGCCGCTGCCCACGTCGCCTTGCAGCAGGCGATTCATCGGCACGTCCGATTGCATGTCGTCGAGTATGCGATTGACTGCGCGCTCCTGCGCATTCGTTAGCTCGAAGGGCAGAATCTCGGCCATGTGCCGGCGCACGCGCTCGTCCACTTCGACGAGCGCGCCCTTTGGCTCTTTCTGCCGCTCGCTCTTGCGCAGAGAGATCGCAAACGCGACCCAGAAGAACTCTTCAAAGATGAGCCGCAGGTGCGCGGGACTGCGCGCACGTTCGTAGTCTGCAAGCGTTGCATCGTCAACCGGGAAGTGAATGCGACGGAGTGCATCGGCGCGGTTGATGAGTCGTTGGCGCGCGAGCAAGTCAGACGGCAACGTTTCGACGAACGCGCTGTCGTCCAACTGCTGCAAGACCGCGTGCATGATCTCGCGCAGACGCTTCGTGCGAAACTCGCCGAGCTTGCGATAGACAGGCACACGCCGCCCGACGTGAATCGCCGCCAGCGCCGGATCGCTCGTCTCTTCCTCTTCAAGCTCGACCGCTTCGGTCTCGCCGTTCGCGCTCGCACCATCGCCTTCATGCGACAACGCATCGCTCTGCACTTGCGTCGCCTCGCTGCGCTCTTGCAACGGCGCGCCGCTTTGCTCTGCGACGGCGGCCTCTGCACGTCCGCCGTTCTCTTCAGCCAGACGCAAGAGTGCGTGCTCTGGCGGCGTCCAAGTGCCGGGCAGCATCTCCAACTCGTCGGGCTTGTTGAGGCGCAAGGCGAAGGTGTTGCGGCGTGCGTCCCATTCCCATCTGCCAAACGCGATGAAGCGTGCGCCGCGTGTGAACTTCTGCCGGTGATAAGCGACGATGTGTGTGGCTTGCCGGCCCGAAACGAACCACCAGATGACGACCGGCTTCGCGGTTCGTTCCGGGTCGCTCGCAGTGATCTCGAAGATGAAAAGTGGCGGCTGTTTCGGGCCGCGATGCTTGCCGACTTGAAAGCCGCCCGCGACGCGCACGTAGAGTTCGAGCGACGCCTCCGTGCCTTCGCGTAGGTCTGCGATGCGCGCAAGATTCGAGCGATCCTCGTAACGCATCGGCAGATAGTTCAACAAATCTTCGACCGTCGCCTCGCCCGCATCGCGTTTGCCAGATAGACCAGCCGCCGCCAACGCTAGCCGCCGCGCCGCCGCTTGGCCAAAGCGCGCGATGCCGGCCTTGCCGAGTTCAAGAATGGACGTGTCGAGCGTGAGAGACATGAAAGGCAGTGACGAGTGACGAGTGACAAGTGACGAGTTAAGACAAAGTTTTTACTTGTCACTCGTCACTTGTCACTTGTCACTGCTTTTTACGCTTGCGCTGCTGTGGTGCTGGCGCAGTGCTCGTCGAAGGCGCTGGCGAGTTCTTGCGCGATGGCGGGCGCGTCGCGTCTTTCGATCTCGTGGCGCGGGAGCAGGTAAACAAGCTCGCCGTTTTTGAGCAGCGCGACCGAAGGCGATGACGGCGGCTGGCCGGCGAAATAGCTGCGAGCGCGTTCGGTTGCTTCGATGTCTGCGCCAGCGAAGACTGTGATGGCACGCGTCGGGCGCGTCGTGTGGCGCAAAGCCATAGCAATGCCGGGGCGCGCTTTGCCGGCCGCGCAGCCGCAGACGGAGTTGACGACGATCATCAGAGTCCCTGTGGTCTGTTTGATCGCTTCGTCAACCTGTGCGGGCGTGCGCGCCTCTTCGATGCCGAGCCGCGTCAACTCTTCGCGCATCGGGCGAATCATCAATTCTGGATAAGGCATAAGTTTTCACTCCTTGAAAGGTCAACAGATTATCGCAGTCGCATTCTAACATAGAGCGCCGCGCGCTCGCGTCAGTTCAACTCACAAGCGCGTGATACGAATGCGGCGCGGCTCTGCGCCATCGCCTGCGAGCGAGACGCGCCAAGCAGGCGTAGGCAGCGGATATTGACCCAAGCGCTCAGCCCATTCGATGACGATGACAGCGCACTCGTCTGCGAGCAACTCATCGAGATCAACAGCATGCGCAGCCGATGCGCCCACAGGCAGGCGATAGAGATCGAGATGATAGAGCGTCAAACGATCCGTCTCGTGCCGGTTGACGAGTGTGAACGAGGGACTGGTCACTTCGCTCGCGTCAACACCGAGCGCGGAGGCGAGACCTTTGACGAAGATGGTCTTGCCTGCGCCGAGCGGCCCGTCGAGCAGAATGATTTCGCCGCCGGTGAGTATCGCGCCAATGCGTGCGCCGAGCGCGAAGGTCTCCGCTTCGTCGTGCGTCTTCCAAGCGCCGGTCGGGATGCGTCCGGTTGCGGCGCTCATCGTGGCTCTTCTCCGGCGGCGTCGAGCGCGCGGACGGCGGCGCTCAAGTGCTCGCGTATGTCTGAGGCGACCATCGTGCGCATGCCGCGCGCACGCGCTGCGAGGTCGCCGGCGAGACCAGCGAGATAGACGGCGGCAACGACGGCTTGGAAAGCGTCTGCCTTGTCTTTCAAAGTGCCGTAGGCTTGCGCGAGGCAGCCGGTGATGATGCCTGTGAGCGTGTCGCCTGCGCCGGCCGTACCGAGACCTGCGTTGCCGGTCGAGTTGACGACGACGCGACCATCGGGCGCGGCGACGAGCGTGCGCGCGCCTTTCAAGACGAGGAGCAACTTATGCGCGGTGGCAAAAGTGCGTGCGACGGCGACACGATCCGCGAGCGCGTCTTTTTCGTCTCTGCCGAGCAGACGGCGCATCTCGCCGACGTGCGGCGTGAGTACGAGCGGGCGCTCTGTCGTACCGCACAACTCTGCGGGCCACGGCGCAAGCGCATTCAAGCCATCGGCATCAACGACGAGCGGCGTCATTCGTTGCTCGACGAAGGCACGCACGAAGCGGCGCGTCCGTTCATCATCAGCCGTCAAGCCGGGGCCGAGCGCGACGACGTTGGCGCGTTCGGTCAATCGCTGCACCTCATCGAGCGCGTCCTCGCTGATCGCGCCTGCTTCAGTTTCCGCCAACGCTGCCGTCATCACTTCAGGCATGACGCGCGCAGCGACAGCCGCGTGCGCTGACGTTGGCGTCGCCACTGTGACCAATCCTGCGCCCGCGCGCATCGCCGCTTCGCACGTCAGCACGGGCGCGCCGGTCATGTGGCGTGAGCCTGCGATGATGAGCGCGTGCCCGTGCGTGTTCTTGTAAGAGTCGGGCGTGTAGCGCGTCTGTTCAAGCCAGCAGCGCGCATCCGCAGCTTCGCTTGTGAAGAGTTGTGAATCGCACTCTTCAAGCAGCTTGAAGGGCGAGCCAATGTCTGCGACGACCAGCGCGCCGTTGAAGTGTGACGCAGGTGGCAAGACGTTGGCGGGCTTGGGCGCGGTGAATGTCACGGTCAGATCGGCCGCGACCGCCGCCCCGATTGGCGCGGCCACATCGGCATTGAGACCGGAAGGGATGTCGAGTGAGACGACGAATCTATTAGCGCCTCTTTCCTGACTGACAGCGCGGAAACGATTAATGTAGCCGACAGCTTCGCGCGGCAAGCCTTCGAGCGGGCGCGTCAGCCCTGTGCCGAACAGGGCATCAATAATGATGTCGGGTGGGTGCTGCGGAGAATTGATGAAGGCTGACCATTCTTCCTGAGTGGTGCATTCGGTAAAGTTCAAATAGGCCCATGAGTTGGTGAAGAGTTTCATGCCGTAAGTCTCAGCCGTGCCAGCATGGTGTAAGCGTTCAGACCGATGTCCGGTGGCTAGACTGTGCGCGATCTCGAAGTTAGTGCGCGCGTCACCTTTTGCATCCTCGACGCGACCGAGTAGGGCGACATCAACGAACGCGCCTTGCAGGCATAGTTGGCGTGCGAGCGCCGCGCCGTCGCCGCCGTTGTTGCCGCGCCCGCAGAGGACGAGGAAGGATTTGCCGGCGAGTCCCTCGGGCCAGCGCGCAGCTATTGCGCGGACTGAGGCTGCTGCCGCCGATTCCATCAAGAACAACGACGGCGTCGCATAACGCTCGGTGGTCAGCCGGTCAATTTCGCGCATCTCTGCGGCGGTGATGACTTTTCGCACGGGAGTGATGATAAGAAGAGAAGCCTACGCGGGTCAACGAAGATGCGCCCTCTGAGCGAGACGAAGGAGGCCAGCGCTTGGTTGGACGCTAAATCGGACACTAAAAAAGAGCGCCCCTTTTGCGCTCTCCCCGTCAGCCTGCCGCTATTTTGCCGTCCCGTCCGTTGTAACTGAGTGAAATGACTAATGGCCGGGTTGCTCCAGAAAATTCCGGCCGGGTGAGATAAAAAATTGCAGGCAAAAGAGAACGAGCCGGAACAATCAATTTGTTCCGGCCCGCGCTTGGAGCAACAGGAAAATAGAGATTCAGCACAGCTGCTGCGGCGCTTGCATTGATTTAGCTGCGTACACCTTTACGACGACGACGGAGACCTGCGGCTGCGCCCGCCAGTCCGGTACCAAGCAGTAGCATCGTCGCCGGTTCGGGTACAGTGCTTTGTGACCCGGTAAATCCTGCCGTTATTTGAGCGGAGCGGCCCGTCTGGACAAACAGATCGGCGAGCGTCAGCGTGAAGGAACCGCTAGTGGTTCCATGGCTGAACGTGAACGTCTGAGTTGGGTTATTGAAATGGACGTTCACACCACCCTGATCTATGTTCGGCGAGACGCTGCCCGTAATGGTTGCCGTGTAGGTAGTGCCTTGCCCGCCGTTGATACCGGCCGGTGCGGTAAACGTGATGTTTAAGGTGAACGAGCCGCTGAGCGTCTGCGTCGGGGCTGTGCTCAGGAAAAATGATCCTAAGCTGTTACTGCCACTCAAGGAGCCGATACCCAGTGCGGTCGTCCCGGAAAAGTTGGCATTACCGGTGAAAGTTAATTGTGGGACGCCGGTAACTGACCCGGTCGTGGAACCGGAGATAGTAACCTCGTCGGCACGCGCAGTTTTCTGCCCGGCCGCGAAGAGCGCGATGAGCGCGATGCCCAGTGCGAGCGATTTGAGTAATGAAGCTGTGCCTTTCATAAACCCTTTGCCTCCGTGGATCCCTTTTCGTAACTGAAACAATTTACAGACCAACCATCGGCCGGTCTTTTGTTCGACCGGCCACTGGCGGCGCAACGCGCGACCACGTATTAGGAAGAGCGAACCACCGATCCGCACCCGGCAATCGCTCGCGCAAGCAATAGGGAGGGGCACTTCCCTTTGCATGGACGAAGGCAATGAGTTGGCGCGCGCCGCTCAACTCATTGCTTGATTAGAACCTTTTTCAAACCTTTACAGTCCGTAAAGACGCAATCTGCCACTTCTTCCAGAAAAAATCATCAACGGTTTTGCCCTGTTTTGCGGCGGCGACGAATACCGGCTGCTGCGCCCGCTAGGCCAGTGCCGAGCAGGAGCATCGTTGCCGGTTCGGGCACTGCCGCTGGGGCTACGCCGATGAAGAAGCTTTCGGGGCCGCCCTGAGCGTCAGTGATATTGGCGGCGAGACCGAGGCGCAGGTCTGGATGCGCGGCGATAGCGGCTTGCAGGCGGGCTGCTGCGGCCGCATCAAGGGCGAACACGTAGTCGGAATGACCCTGCCCGTTGCCATTCATCACGAAGGTCGCTGGTACGGTCAAGAGCGACGCACTAAAGACCGAGTGTCCGCTTGAGTCGTAGGCGGTCAAGACGAGCGAATTGAGCGTGACCGGCGCGCGGCTCTGGCCAAGCGGTTCGCTGATGTCGAAGTAGATGCGAATGTCGCTGGCAGAGTTCCTAAACCCAATATCGGTGAGACTGACGGTCTGCGTGTTACTGCCACGCAGCCAGTCGCCGGTCTTCACGTCGCCGTTCGCATTGCGCCCGACAGAAGCGGCCTCGTGTGAACTGCTGCCTTGCGACTGAAGCGACAGGACGTGCGGCGCACGATCTGGCCCGCAGCCGCGTCCGACGCCAGCCGGGAAACACGGGTCGGGGCCGGCGAACACGATTCCGTCGGCACGGGCACTGTCGGCGGCCAGACCAATCGCAACGAGTGCGCCGAAACAGATCGCGAATTTAGCCAAGACTGCTTTCATCTCTATGTTCCCTCTCTTAGTTTGCGTTGATCGCTCTACGTCTTTAAGGTTAACCGGGCGATGTCTTTATTCAAGCTTGCCGAGAGTCGTCCCCTGATAGGCTGCTCTCATCAAGGTGCGAGCACCCAACCGCAAGCAATTTTATTGAGTCGCAACTGATATAAAAGAACAACAGCCCCAGATTTCCGCAGAAAGTTGAAAGAATCTTTATGAAGTGGGAGGGAAGGCTACGGCGCTAGGCCAAGTTAAGGCGTGTCAGGAGGTTGCAGTTTGAGTCAGGCTGAGCGTTTAGCGGCGCAACAGGCGCGTGAAGCGACCGAGCAGCAAGCGCAGTTCGGGCAGACCGAAGAGGAATGTTACAGCGAAGTAAATCAGCCCGTAAGGGATGAGCACGAACACGGCGACGATAAAGGCGTTGCGCGTCGGGAGCAGGAGCCTGATGCCCCAGCCGACCGCCGCACCGACGGCTGCCGCCACCCACAGCTTGACGATGAAACTCGCGGGCAGACCCGTCCGCCCGATCCGTTGGTTCAGCTTGCGCCGCAAGAGATAGAACTCGATCCAACCGGAGACGCCCGCCGAAGCCGTCAATCCAACCGCGCCCCACTTCAACTCGACACTGAGCGCGCGCATCAACGGCAACGCACACAAGTAGCCGAGCGCGGTCGTCAAGACGACGCGCACGACGGCAAAGGCGAGCGGCGTGCGCGTGTCGTGGAGTGCGTAGTAGGTTGAAGAGTAGAGCCGGCCCAATGTGGAGGCGAGCAAGCCCACAGTCGAGCCGGCGAGGATGGCCCAGACGTAGATCACGTCGCGCTCGTTGAAGCGGCCCGTGCGATAGAGCACGCCGACGATCACATCGCCGAGCGCGAGAAAGGCCATTGCCGAAGGCACGATGAAGAACGCGATCTGTCTGAGGCCTGCGTCCAGCCGCCGACGCAACTGCGCGGCCCGCTCTTCGACGCTGCCCGTCGCGCTCGACATCGCGGGCAACTCCGCTGCCGAGACCGACATGCCGAACAGACTCACGGGCAGAGTGTAGAGGCTCTGTGTGTAGGCGAGCGCGGCGACTGCGCCCTCGCCCAGCAGGCTCGCCAACATCGCATCCACGAACGCGCTGATCTGCACCACGCCGCGACTGACGAAGACCGGCACGAAGTTGCGCATCACCTCGCGCACGTGCACCGACACGGTGTCGAAGACCGGGCGCAAGCGTCTAAGCAAGCCAAGCACAATCGGCAGTTGCACGCCGAACTGTAAGCCGCTGCCGACGACCGAACCCCACGCGGTGAGTTGCGCAAGCCGGCCCAGCGCGTCCACGCTCGCGTGGCTGCGGCCGAAGAAGATGAGCGCGCCGATGATAGCCAGATTCCAGAGCACCGGCGCGGTGTAGGAGATGAAGAAACGGCGATGGCTATTCAAGACGCCGAGACACCAAGCTGACAAGACGAGCAGCCCCGTGCTCGGAAAGAAGATACGCACGAGCGAGATCGTCAACTCGCGCTTCGCGCCGTGATAGCCGAGCGCGATGACGCTGATCAAGTAAGGCGTGAGCAACACGCCCAAGAGGACGAGCACGGAGGTGATAAGTGCGAGCAGCGAGAAGACTGCGCGCGCTACATGATCGGCTTCGTCCTCTTCATTGTGCGCGAGCAGACCGGCATAGACCGGGATGAACGAAGCGGAGAGCGCGCCCTCGCCAAAGACGTTCTGCAAAAAGTTTGGGATGCGTAGCGCGACGTTGAAGGCGTCGCCCACATCGGTCGTGCCGAAGTAGTGGGCCATGACGCGCTGGCGCACTAGCCCAACTATGCGCGAGAGCAAGATGCCGGCCATGACGAGGAACGCATGCTTGCCCGTGCTCGCCTCGCGCTCGCGCGCCACTTGCACCTGCTCGGCCGGAAACTCGCCCGTGACTGAGCCGACCGGTACGTTAGTCTCGCCTGCGATCAGACTTACGTCTTGATGCGATGTATGCAGTTCTGCATCGTCGTTATCTTCCGTTCGCTGACGTTTGGCTGTTGGCTCGTCGGTCGCCTGCGCTTCGTCTTGCAACTTTGAACTCACCCGTTGATTCAGAGTTCGTACTCTTTGATCTTCGTCAACATCGTCTTGTAGCTGACGCCCAACGCTTCGGCCGCGCGCGTCTTGTTGCCATCGTGCGCGCGCAAAGCTTCCGCGATCTTGCGCCGCTCGACGAGCCGCACGGCCCGTTCGGCCGCTTCGCCAAGCGTGCCCGATAAATCCAAGTCGGCGAACGACGGGGGCGTTGCTTCTGTTCCGTGCGCGGCGGCGGGCAGCCCCAAGTCGCGCGGCTCAAGCACGAGCGAATCGGCGAGGATGCAGGCGCGCTCAAGCGCGTTCTCAAGCTCGCGCACGTTGCCCGGCCAAGCATAAGCGCGCAGCAGTGCAATCGTTGCCTCGTCTAACACGGCCGCGCGCCCGCGCAACTCTCTGCCGAACTGCGCGGCGAAATGTTTGGCGAGCAGCAACACGTCGTCGTCGCGCTCGCGCAAGGGCGGAACTTCGACGGGGAAGACCGCGAGGCGAAAATAGAGATCGCGCCGAAACTCGCCGCGCTCGCTGGCTTGCTGCAACTCGCGGTTGGTCGCCGCGACGATGCGCACGTCAACCGGCACAGGCATGCGCCCGCCGATGCGATCAACGGTCTTCTCTTCAATCGCGCGCAAGAGTTTGCCTTGCGCCGCGAGCGGCAGTTCGCCGATCTCGTCGAGGAAGACCGTGCCGCCTGTGGCCAACTCGAACTTGCCCGGCCGTCGCTCGGTCGCGCCCGTAAACGCCCCGCGCTCGTGGCCGAATAATTCAGACTCGATCAATGTTTCGGGGATCGCGGCGCAGTTGATCGCGACGAACGGTTTGTCGCGGCGTGGGGAAAGGTGATGGACGGCACGGGCAAACAGCTCTTTGCCCGTGCCGGATTCGCCTAAGAGCAGCACGGTCGCGTCGGTCGGCGCGACGCGCTGCGTCTCCGCGACCGCGCGCTTGATCGCGTCCGACTCGCCGATGATGCGCGGGAAGCCGTAGCGCCGCGACCACTCTTCGCGCAGCAGTATGTTCTCAGTCCGCAGCCGCGCTTGTTCGAGGGCCCGCTCGACAAGCAGCAGCAAGTGGTTCGAGTCCACCGGCTTTTGCAGGAAGTCGTGCGCGCCGTCTTTCATCGCCTGCACCGCTTCATCAATCGAACCATACGCGGTCATGACGACGACGGGCACGAGTGGGTCGGCGGCGCGGGCGGCGCGCAACACATCGAGACCAGAACCGTGCGGCATGCGCAGGTCTGTCAAGATCAGACCAAAGGGGCGGGCTGCGATCTCTATGAGGGCGGCACGCGCGTCCGCCGCTTCGGTCACACCGTAGCCCGCGTGCTCCAACGTCAGCCGGAGCACGCGCCGCAAGCTCTCTTTGTCTTCGACGAGCAGAATTTCGGGCATGATCGAAACGATGAACGAAACGGATTGATGCAGCGCTTGAATGCCTAGATGCAGCGTTGAATCAATTCCCGTCCATCGTTCACCATTCCCGCCGCACGTGTCAAGCGCATGCTCTCGCGTGAGAAAAGTGAACGGGCGCAGACTCATGAACAGGTCTGCGCCCGCGTCGGACTGTCGTTATCGTCGTGGTGTTAGCGCTCGGCGAGGCCGGAGATGCTGAGACCGATGCCGCGATTCGCGCCGACGATGGCTTGCCAGTCGTACTCGAAGTCGGCATTGCCGCCGCCGGAGACATCGAACGAGGGCGCGGTGAAATTACCGGAATTGCGGTCGAAGCTGGCGATAACCCACGAGCCACGTATCCGTGCATTACCGCCGCCTTGGCGCACGACGTTGCCGCCGCCCATCACGAGAATGACGCCGCGAAATTGCGAGTTGCCATTCAGGGTCAGCGTACCGGTCACGACGAGCAACCCGCCGCCGCCGTCCAGATTGCAGTCGCCGTCAACGAAGGTGAACCCACCGTTGTTGTAATCGCCGGCCGTGCCGCTAAAGGAAGTGTAGTAAGCGTTGCGGGCCTGCGCGACGCCCATCAACCCGCCGTTGGAGCCGGTCGGGCCGTAGAGCATTTCGCGCGCGGCATCGGCGGTTCTAAGGAAGTCCGGCGTAGTGACCGCCTTCGGCACATCCGGCGCTGGCGTCGCCGGATCATTATCCGGCACAGGCGTTAGTGAACCGGGCCACGGCGAGGGGATGGTATTCGTATTCATATTCATGCTGGGCGGATTGGTCAGGTCCAGAATGGACAGCTTCGGATCGTCCACCGTCGAGCCTTTGACGATGCCTCCGTTCGCCGCCCCCCAATCGTGCAGACTGATCGCCACGGTCGGCTGTTGCGGCTGGACGCCTGACGCATCAATGCCAGAGTAATTCTTGGCGTTGCTGCTACCCAGATCGAAAGTCATCGAAGCGGTCTGATTGTCTGAGCCGCGAATACAGATGGTGGCGGGCGGATTGATCAGGAAAGCGAAATTATCAACGACCGCCTCCAACTGCTTGCGCGCGCCTTTGGGGCCGTAGCCGGTCGAACGGATGATAAGTTGACGCGGATCAGGCGCGGTGACACGCACGGGGATGCTGGTGATTGTGCCTGTGGCTGTGGTCGTCAACAGCAGCGTCGGATTGCTGCCGGTGAGCGTATAAGCAGTGCCTTGGACAACGGCCGTCATCGTGCCGAAAGTGACAGCTAAGGTGCTGCCCAACGGTGCGACGAGACCTTGGATCGTGCCGTTGATGGTGAACTGACCCGGGTAGGGCGTGGTCTGATTGATCTGCAAGACGAAAGGTGTGCTTGGGATGAGCGCGCCTAAGTTCGTGTAGCGGACGTTGAATGAACCTAGAGCGGAGTTGACCGCCGGATAAGCGACGAGTGCCGTCGAGCCGGTGGGCGTAAAAGAGATAGTAGCGGTGTCGCCGGGGTTTGTGCCGTTCTGCGTGAAGGGGTTGGTGCTCCCGTTGATCGTGCCGGTGGTCGAGAAGGTCACGTTCTGACTGTTATCTGGATCGGCGACGGTGACGCTGTAGGCGCTGCCGCTCAAGAGCGAGTAAGGGGCAGCCACGATCTTACGGTCGCTATAGCTCGCGCCTGCCGATTGATAGTCGTAGCCGAGCCAGCGCGACAGGCGGTAGGGAAAGGCCGAGCCGTCGGCGCTCGTCGTCGGGTCGGCCGGATCGTTTGAGGTCGCGCGCGTGACCGCGCCGCGAAAGGTCAGCTTATCGGCATCAGGGATGATGCCGCTAACAGGTATCGTCTGGATGAGCGGGTTGGGCGCGTATTGCCCGCGCAGGGCCGAGAGCGAGTCTTCGATGCCCGCCTCGGCCGCGTAGTAAGCCTGCTCCTCGCCGGACGAATCGTAGGCCAGCGAGTTGGACATGGCGGTGCTGAGAATGAGCGCGCCACCTGCGGCCAGCAGCAACATCGCAATCAACAACATCATCATCAACGCTGCGCCGCGTTCATCGCGCCGCCGTTGATAAGCTACGGGCAACTTATTACGTGTCTTCATCGCGTAGAGCACCTCAACCGCTAATGATCGGTCGTTCGAGACTAATAGGTGTTATTCAGGTTCGCGTTGTGCAGTTCGACGCCGGAGTTGAGCACCACCTGCCGGGCCGGCTGATAGCCGGGCGAGCCGGGCGAACCCGTCGCACGCAGGTTGACCCAGACACGGATGCGCACCCCGACGGCTTTGGTCACGTCGGCCAACGTGTCATTGCCTGCGGCGTCAAGGTACTGCACGTTCATTCCGTCAATGCGATTGGCCAGCACTTCTGTGTTGCCGCCCGGTCGCAACTCGCGGCGCACGAGAAAGCTGTCGCCGGTCGCATCGGTGTAGAACTGAAACTTGATCGCTTCGTCCTGCCCATAGACATTGCCGCTACCACTGCCGCCGTCCATCGCATCGAGGTTGGCAGCGTAAGCGATTGACTGTGAGTCGCAGTCGGAAGGCAACAGACCATTGCGCGGCACGAGGCCGGACGTGCCGCTAGCGTTCGTGTAGGTCAGGCCGCGCGGCAGCTTGTAGCCCGCGTTCGCTAACTCGCGCGTCATGATGTTGACGGCGCGTTGCGCGTCGGCGAGTGCGTCCGAACGTTGATCTTCGCGCGAGCGGACGTTGAAGGAACTGAGGAGCAGCGTGCTGGCGGCAGCCGCGATGGTGACCATCGCGGCCATCGCGATCAGCAACTCCAGCAGCGAGAAGCCGGCCTGCCCGTGTGCCTTAACCTTGCCTGTATCCATGAAACCTTACTCCTTCTAAACGGCGCTCCGTGCGCGCGCTGCTCGTTATTGCCGGTACGGGCCGAGGGCTGGCGAGGTGCGCCGGACGACGACCGTCATCGCCGCGTTGCGCCAGTCGTTTTGACTTCGGTTCGAGTTGCGCGCCTTGACCGTGAGTGTGATCCGTTTCTGCATCACAGGGCCGCCCGTGTAGGTCGTTAAGTCTTCGATGGTCGTGGTCAGATCATAGGAGCGTGAATCGCCGGCTGTGCTGTTCGTGTTGTTCGCGTTCGTCCCCGAAGAGGCTTGCGTCGTGACGAGGGTGGTCGCCGCCGCTTGCGCGGCCATTTGCGCGGAGTCCCACTGTAGGGCGCGGTAGGTCTCCACCTGCCTTTGCAGGATGGCCAACTCGTTGGTGCGATCCGTTGCGCCGGAGTTGTAGCGCACCGCATAGAAGAACAGAGAGACCGCACCCAGCCCGACGATCAGCATCACCGACATAGCGATGCATATTTCAAGTAAGGTGAACCCGCGCGCTTTAGGCGAATGCGACATGACAGAGACCTCCTAGTTCGTGACTTTCACAGTGACCGTAGCCGAGCCGCAACTCGAACTGAACGTGACTTGATAGTTGAAGTTCGCGTTGTTGCGCCGCGACTTGATCGTGAATGAGAGCGAGCCACTGACGGGCACGGTACCGGAAGTTGGCGACACACTGATCTCAGTCGCGTTGCTCGGCGTGGCTATGACCGCCGTGCTGCTAGTCGCGCCCGGCACAGTGATCTGTACCGTCGCCGTTGATAGTCCATTCTTGCGAACCGTTACGGTCGTTGGGCTGGCCACGAGGCTACATCCATTCGGCGGCGGCGGCGTCGGTGTGGGTGTCGGCGTTGGCGTGGGTGTCGGCGTTGGCGTCGGGGTGGGCGTCGGGGTGGGCGTTGGTGTGGGCGTCGGGGTCGGTGTCGGGGTGGGCGTTGGTGTGGGCGTCGGGGTCGGTGTCGGGGTGGGCGTTGGTGTGGGCGTGGGCGTCGGCGTGGGCGTCGGCGTGCCGCCGCCTGCTCCCGGCGTCGGGGTCGGGGTGCTCAAGTTCGACGTGTTAGCGTTCACGTCCGGCGTGTTCACCACGTCGTTGAGTGTGACATCGCCGAGACTGGAGATGGAGATGTCGGTCGGGTCGGACGGGTTCTCCTGATTGTCCGAGATGTTAATAAATCTGATCGAAATATCGCCGCCAGTTTGTCCGCGCCAGTTGTAGCTGAGCGTGTCTGGATACGCCCCGGGCGAAAAGATGACTTCGGGGTCGAGCGTGAAGGTGCGCGTTTCGAGCGTGCCGTCAGCATTGAAGATCGATCCGTTGCCGTCGAAGTCCATCACGACCTGATAGGTCGTCGCGTTCACCAGGATGACGCGCGCGCGCGTGTCCACGGGCGTAACGTCGGCGTGGCGGCGCACCGAATCAACCCGCGCCTTTTCGAGATAGCTGGCGAACAGACGCGCTGAGCCGAGGCGCTGCATCTTGGCGCGCGCCGAACGAACGCCGACCACAGTGAAGACCGACACGATGCCAATGATGGTGACGACAATTATTAATTGCACCACCGTGAAGCCCGCTTCCGTTCGTCTGTCTGCGCGCATGATCTGCTTGTTCATCGAAGCCTCCAACAACGGCCGTCTTCTGCCGAGGACAAGTCGGGGGCGGCATGCCCCCACACATTAATGGCAAAGGCGATGCCAGATGCGTAGGCCCGCCATTTTGTTAGCTTCCGCGTCCGTGCGCGCTCAACGGCAGCGCACATTCGTCACCTTAAGTGACAGCCGTAGAAGCGCGCTTCACACTGCCAGACAGGCACGCCCGACTAGCACCTGCGTTACCCAACCCTATTACTTAAAGAAACAACTAGCGGCGACTGCGCCGCACACTAGGGCGCACACGCACGTGCATGCGTGCAAGCGAAACTGTGTGCGGGCTTATGGATTGGTGGGCTTGCGTCTTAGGTGCGACGGGCGCGGCTTGAGGTTTGCAGTGTCGTTGTTCGCGTTGCCGGCGCGGCGCGCAACCTGCGCGAGGGCATGCGCGCTTGCTGCACGCCGCTGCCGGCAACTGACCCGACAGAGAACCGTGCCGACCTTTGTGCGGCGTTAAGACTAAAGGCGGTTGGGTTCACATGAGGCAGGTGTCTGCCAAGTTCGCTCGCCGCCGCGCGTTGCCGCACAGCGCGCGACCGGCCGGGCGACGCAGCGCCCCGGCGACTCTCAGGCCGCCGGGGCGCTGATGTTTAGGGCTGAGGGATGAAGGCATAATCACGCAAGCAGCATGATTATGCCTTCATCCCTCAGCCCTTAGTTTGACGTTGATTCGTACTCGCTCGGCTTGGCGGCTTTCAGTTCTGTGTCGGCGAGGCGCATGGCGAGCGTGTGTGGTGTGTAGGTGAAGGGCGCGGGGCCGCCGCGCGCGAACTGTATCTCGGAGACGATGGCGTCTTGCATGCTGCGGAAGCGCAGGACGTTGCCGCGTTGATTGAAGATGACGAAGTAGAGCGTCTCGCCGGACTTCGCTTGCATCTGCCCGACGAGCGCGCTCACGCCGCCGTCTGAGCGTCCGAGCGTGCCGGTCTTAGCGACGACGCTACCGCGTGAGACAGACGCCGCGTAACGTTTCTCCAACGTGCCCGGATCAACGCCCGCCACAGACATGATGTCTGACGGCGCAAGATTGTGTTCGGCCAGTTCCGCGACGAGCGCGCGATAGACTTTCATCATCGCGCGCGGACTCAAGCGATTAATACCTAACCCGCTCGTCGAATCAAGCTGCACCTCTTCCGGTTTCAAACCAACGTTGCTGATGAGAAACTGGCGCAAGCCCGCCGCGCCGCCCATCGTGTCGCCTAGACGCTCGGCCATAAAATTGTTCGAATAACAGAGCAGCACCTTCAAAATATCAACGAGCGGACTTGAGCGATGCGTCAACAACTGTCGCGCGCCCGGCGGCACAGGCGCAACATAGACCGCGCCCATCACGGCGACGCTCGGCGTCGTCAACAGACTCTCGCGGTCATTCAAAGCATTGCGCTCTTCGAGCCAAGCGCGCGTCGCCGTCTCAGGCCGGCGCGTTGCATCGAGCGTGTCGTAGAAATTATTGCCGGATGCACGCGCAGACCAACTGTAGTTCATCGTGAACATCGGCGCGACGATCAGATCGCCCGTCACGGTGCGGATGCCGAGCCGGTTCAACTCGCGCGCCACCATCACCGCGTGCTCGTAATGGAATGAAGGATCGCGGCCCGAAATGATGAGGTCGCCTGTGATCGTGCCCGTCTGCGGGTCGAGCGTGCCCGTCGTCCAGACGACGGTCGAGAAACGATACCGCGGCCCGAAGGTGTGCAACGCATCAAGTGCTGTCGCTAGTTTGAGCGTCGAGGCCGGATTGAACTGTTCGTCCGCGCCATACTCTTTCACGACTTGCCCGTCGCTTGTCTCCACGAGCAGACCGAGCCGGCCGTAAACAGGCGTCGGCGTCGGCAGAGGTTGAATGTCGTGGACAGCGTCGGGCGCGAGCGCATCCGGCTGAGGCGCGGGTTGCACGGGCAGCAGCGAAGGCTTAACGAGTGCCGGCGTCGCTTGCGCGACCGGCGTCTGCGCTTCTTGCGCCGTCGCGCTCAACGTGAGCGCGACGAGCAGGCCGAACATGAAACTAATGCGTTTGACCTTCAACATAAACATTCCCTTGAGCGCAACAACATGTTCGGGGGCTTTGAGCATCATAGCACGAGGAGAGGTGACCTGTGGCGCGTAAGTTTTCAGTGGTTGCGCGCCAGCTATTAGATGCACTGCACGGACGACGTGGATGCAAGCCACAAGCGCGCACGGCATGCCGCGAGCGAGATTGCGAGCAAGTGCGTTGACAATGTTTCCAACACGCTCCTAAAATTTCGCTGTTCGCTTTTTGAGTCCTCGTGTTGACCTAACGTCTGTAGTGCGCCGAGAACGAGAGCCGGTCACAATTGAACGCATGCACGCCACGCACCGTGCGCGGCGCAAAGAGATTCGCGCGCGTCTCGCACAGTTCGAGTCGGTGTGGCACGGCGGTTCGGATGAACGCTTGTGGGAAGAGTTGGTCTTCTGCATCTTCACGGCGGGCGCGTCGGCGCGCATGGGCTTGCGCTCGATTGAAGCTGTCCGGCCGTTGCTCGCCGACGGTGCGCACGAAGAACTGGCGGCGGTGCTCACGGGCGTGCATCGTTATCCGCGCTCGCGCTCAGGCTACATCGTCGCCACGCGCGACTACTTGCGCGCCGATTGCAACTTGCGTCTGCGCGCACGTTTGAATAGTTTTGCTGATCCGCTTGCGCGCCGCGACTGGCTTGCGCGCACGAGCGGCATCAAAGGTCTCGGCTACAAAGAGTCGAGCCATTTCTTGCGCAACGTGGGCCTGCGCGGTTACGCGATCCTCGACAAACACATCCTGCGCAGCCTCTTTGAACTCGGCATCATAGCGTCGCCCGATCCGCCCACCACGCGCGCACGCTACCTTGCCACCGAAGACCTGCTGCGCCGCTTCGCCCGCACGGCGCGCATCGCCTTCGACGAACTCGATCTAGTGCTCTGGTCAATGAAGACGGGAGAGATTTTGAAATGATGAATGGTGAACGCAGAATGATGAATGAAAGACAAGCTGTGCTTACTTCATCGTTCTGCCTTCATCGTTCCGCACTTAGTTGGGGGTGGCCGAAGAAATGAAGACGTTGAGCCACATGGCGGCGGTCGGGTTGGCTGCTTTAACTGTTAGCTTCGCTTGGTCGGGCGCAGCCCTGCCGGTGCGTGCGGGCGACCGCGACAAGGCGCGGGCGCAGGCCGACCGTGCTCTGCGCGAAGGCGAATTCGAGTCGGCCGAGCGGCAGTACCGCGAGTTGATCGCGAAGGATGCGAAGGACGAAGCAGCGCGTCTGGGCTTGAGCTATGCACTGCTGAAGCAGCGCCACTTGCGTGATGCCTACGATGCGGCGGCGCGCGTCGTCGCGCTCGACCCGACTTCGGCGCGGGCGCACGCTTTGCTCGGGTCGATCTTGCTCGCCGCCGGCGAATTCCCCGTCTCGGTCGAAGAGTTGCGCACGGCGCTCAGCTTCAAGCCGGACGAGGCGCTGGCGATTGCCGGCCTTTCGATGGTCAACTTCTACGAGAACCGTTCGGCCGTCGCGCTCGCGGGGCTGCACCGCGCGATGGAGCTTGAGCCGAATGAACCTGACTTCGTCTTCAACTACGCACAAGCGGCCGCGCGCGCCGAACGCTATCGCGAAGCGGCTGACGCTTACGACCGCTTCCTGCGCATCGCACCCAAAACGGACGCAGACCGGCGCGCGCGCATACGCGGCTTGATTGACTTCCTACGCTACCTCGGCGCGCAAGGCGATCTCTACAACACAGGCGGCCCTGATCGCACCGTCATTCCATTTGAGTTGACGAACAGCCGGCCCGTCATACATGTCAATATCAATGGCAGCAAGCAGCCGTTGCGCTTCGTCATTGACACAGGCTCAGGTATGTGTGTGCTCTCGACCGATGCGGCGCAACGGCTCGGCGTTAAGCCGGTGGCGCGCGGCGGCATGGCGCGCGCGGTCGGCGGCGGCGGGCGCTTCGAGATCGTCTATGGCTTTCTCGAATCGTTGCGCGTCGGTGATGCGCATGTCTCGAACGTGCCTGTTTACCTGCGCGAATTTCACAACACGCAAGAGCCTGTGGACGGCTACATCGGGCTGTCCGTGTTGGCCAAATATCTCGCTTCGGTTGATTACGGCAAACGCGAGTTGACGCTAGTGCGCGACGAGCAGGTGCGGATTGCGCCGACCGATCAGTCCGGCGCACCGCAGCCGCCACAACTTCCGCCCGGCGTCTTCGAACTGCCGATCCGTTCAACTTCGAGCGGGTTCTGGTCGAGCGCGATCAACGTCGAAGGCGTCGAGAAGCCGCTCAACTTTATTGTGGACACGGGCGCGAGCATCTCGGTCGTGGCGGCGGCGCTGACCGAACGTGAAGACCTCGCGCGGTTCGCGCAGCCGACGCGCTTGCGCGTCTATGGCGCGGCGGGCGTGAGCGACGACGTGCACCTGCTCTTATTGCCGAGTGTCAAACTCGGTGCGTACACCCAAGCGAATCTCTCGGCCGCGGTGCTCGACATGGACTCGATCAACGAGACGGCCGGCTTCGAGCAGACCGGCATCATCGGCGGCAACCTCCTGCGCTACTTCCGCGTCACGTTCGACTTCCAACGCGCCATCGTCCGGCTTGAACTGATCGCCAACAATCCGTCCGCGCCCGCGCGCGACGCGAACATCGCCCCGCTACCGCTACCGAGCGTGCCATGAAGCAGAGCCTTTATCTGGAGACTTCGGTCGTCGGCGCGTATCTCGACAACGGCGAGCCGTTTCGCCGCGACTTGACGATCCGTTGGTGGGAGCGCGAGCTATCGGAGTATCGCGCCGTCGTCTCGCCGCTCGTTGTGCGCGAACTTGAGCGCGTACCCGAACCGCATCGCACGGGTTATCTGAAACTGATCGCGCCGCTCGAACAGGTCGAACTCTCGGACGAAGCGACGATCCTCGCCGACGGTTATGTGGCGCGCGGCATCTTTCATCGCAAGTATCTCGGCGATGCGTTGCACGTGGCGCTTGCATCGGTGCATAAAATTGATTATTTAGTGACGTGGAATTTCGGTCATCTGGCGAATGTGCGGCGGCAAGCGCGCATCCGGCTCTTCAACACCGCAGCCGGTTTCTTCGTCCCGATGATCGTCACACCAGAATTTTTAGTTTCGGAGGCGACGGAAGTGAAGTATGAATGATGTGTGATGAATGAGAAACAGTCTTTCATTCATCACACATCATTCCGCATTCATCATTTCTACTATGTATCCGCGACCCAGATTTCTCGAAATGCTGCACGCGATCCGCGAGGAGATGTCGCGCGAGGCGGACTACGATGTCGAGTTGTTTGCGGAGCTTGCGCGCACCGGCGTCCGGCCCGCTTACGGCCCCACGCGCAACATTCGCGGCTTCCGCACCCGCGCCCCGCGCGCCGAAGAGACCAAACATGAAGCACGACCTGTTAAGCAGCGACGAAGGGCAACAAGATAAGTGGTCAGTGGTTGGTGATCAGTTAAAAACTGATTTCACTGACCACCGACCACCGACCACCGACCACTGTTCTTATGGAAGAGACGTTTGAAGCCATCGGGCTGGACGTGCCGAGCGAGAAGGACTTCAACTATCTGGCGGAGCGCGCGGGCGATCAAGGCGAAGCGACGCAGCTTTTGCGGCGTGGCGCTGTCTTGCATGGGCGCTGCTGGAAGTTGGGCGAAGGCTTGGAAGTCTGGACCGTGCTCTACGAATCCGGCACGGGCGATATCTTCTACGCCGATTGCCGGCCCGGCTTTCGCGCGCGTTACACGCAACGCATCAGCCCTTGGGCGCTCACAGAGTACGACGAAGAGGGTGAAGCCATCGTGCATGGTTACAGCGACGGGACGGAGACCGAAGTCCTCTTCGAGTTGCAGAACCTGACCGAAGTCGGCCCTGAAAGTTTTCGCGCGCATGAGTTGCACGTCGGTTTGTGCGGGCTGGCTTATCGTGCGCGCATCTGCGCGCGCAGCGAACGAGCGCATTGGCGCTCGCTCGAATCGTGCGCGCCCGCGCGCGCCGCGCACGAGAACGATTGGAGCTTGTGCGGGCGCGTGCTCTCGTTCAAGCCTTTGCGCAACCCGCTGTCGGGCGGCGAACTCTACTGGGCGTATCTCGATCTCGATTGCTTGAAACTCGAAGTGCTCATCAATCAACGGACGTTGCGCGGCGGCGCGTTGACCGTGGGCGCAACCATCGCCGCCGAAGTCTGGTTGCAAGGGCACGTGCTCGACTCGCGCGCGCTGCAATCGCGCTATGAAGGACTTGATCGAGCTTACACGCGCGCCGACATGTGGACGCGCTTGCGCCGGAGAAATTGACGAACAGTAAGCAGTAAGCAGTAGGCAGTAGGCAGCATGATGATTTCTACTGCCTACTGCCTACTGCCTACTGCCTACTGACCAATGAAACGTTTCGTCATCGTCAGCCTCATCATCCTTGCCCTCTGCGCCACCGGTCTCTACTTTTTCAATCAATACTGGATTCATCGCTACGATCAACTGATCGCGCGCCAAGCCGGCATCTACCGGCTCGATCCCTTATTCGTCTGGAGCATCATCTACGAAGAGACATATTTTCGCCCGTGGAAGACGGGCGACGCAGGCGAGATCGGGTTGATGCAGGTGACGCCTGCGGTCGGGCGCGAGTGGGCGGCGGAGACGGGCATGCGCGAGTTCGAGCAGGCGATGGCGCGCGACCCTGAATCAATCCTGCGCGACCCTGAGCGCAACATACAGATCGGCTGCTGGTACTTGGAAAAAATCTCGAAGGACTATCGCGGCAAGCCGGGCGCAGAGGCGCGCACGCTCGCCGCTTACAACGCCGGCCCCAGCCGCGCCGCCGAATGGGATCGCACCGCGCCGAATCAACCGACGCTCACCACCGAACAGTTCATCGCACGCATTGACATCCCTTCAACGCGCGCCTACGTCAGTTCAATTCTCGAACGCTACCGCAAGGTCAAAGAAGCAGAAGGCAGAAGGCAGAAGGCAGCAGGCAGCAATAAGAACGCCATTCTTCGTCAGAGAGACAAAAACCTGCCCTTTGCTGCCGACAACCGACTGAACCTTGCTTTCTGCTTACTGCCTGCTGCCTGCTGCCTTCTGCTTTCTCTCGCAGGAGAGCGCCCGTGACCTACCGCGAACTGCTCACACGCAACGCGAACGTGCGCAGGTTGTGGACCGGGCAGGTCGTCTCAGAGATCGGCGACTGGCTCAATAACATCGCCGTGCTCGCGTTGGCGTTAGAACTTGCCGGCCCCGGGCATGAAGGGCGCGCGATTGCGGTCTATGCTATCGCGCGCCATCTACCGCTCTTTCTGTTCGGCCCTGTGGCGGGCGTCGTCGTGGATCGGATTGACAGACGGCGCGTGATGATCGCGGCCGATGTGCTACGTGCAGCCCTCGCGCTCGGCTTTCTATTCGCGGCCAAGTTCTCTTCGCTCGCGCTCGTCTATGCAGTCGGCGCGTCGCTCTTTTCGGTCTCAGCCTTCTTCAACGCCGCCAAGCGCGCCACGATTCCAATTATTACGAACGACGCG
>QHXQ01000085.1 GCA_003223935.1 Acidobacteriota bacterium
CGTCGCAAGCACGCTCCACGCGCAGACAAATAACCTTGCGCCGGGTGCACCGGGGCGCGATGCGCAGTGGGCGAGCGCGGGCAAGGACGGCGTGGGCACGTCGAACACGCTCGAATCAAAAGTCTGGTTCACGCTGCGCGAAGGCGAGTTGACCGAAGTTTATTACCCGACCGTTGACGTGGCGAACGTGCAAGAGTTGCAGTTCATCGTCGTCGCACCGAATGGAAAAGTTGAGACCGAACGCGACGACGCGACGCATCGCATCGAAGTGCTCGATCCGCACGCGCTTTCGTTCAGGCAAATCAACATGGCGAAGTCGGGCGCATGGACGCTCATCAAAACCTACACGGCCGATCCGGAACGCAGCACGCTCTTAATTAATGCACAATTAAAACAGCGCGACTGGCGAGAGAGCTATGATCTTTACGTCTATTATGATCCTTCCATCAATAACAGCGGCATGCACGACTCGGCGTGGACAAGTGGCGGAATGATGTTCGCATCCGACGGAGGCAAGACCTCTGCCCTCGCTACAATCCCAAGCTTCCTTAAGACGACGAACGGCTATCTCGGCACAAGCGACGGACTGACTCAGTTGCGTGCGTCAGGACGAATCACGGGCAGCTATGAGCGTGCGGCGGATGGAAACGTCGCACAGATGGCGCAGCTTGTTCAAGTCAGATTCGGTTGGGGCACTAGAGTTCCGTCGATTAACTTCACACTCGCGCTCGCGTTCGGCAAAGATGAGTTTGAAGCGGGCGCGAACGCGCGGGCATCACTTACGAAAGGGTTCGCGCATTGTCGCGCAGAATACGAGAAGGGTTGGCACGATTACTTGGCCACGCTCCGTCGTGTCGCGCCGAAGTATCAAGCGCAGTTCGATATGGCGGCGATGGTCTTGCGGGCGCATGAGGATAAGACTTATCGCGGCGCGCAGATCGCATCGCTCACGGTGCCTTGGGGCGGCGGCCCGAATGCGAATGAGCCGAACGTCGGCGGTTATCACTTGGTCTGGTCGCGCGACCTCTACGAGGTGGCGACGGCGCTCTATGCGCTGGGCGATAAGGCGGGCGCGGATCGCGCGCTCGATTATCTGTTCCGCGTGCAGCAGAAGCCGGACGGCAGTTTCCCGCAGAACTCTTGGCTCGACGGGCGGCCCTTCTGGGGCAGCCTGCAAATGGACGAAGTCGCCTTTCCCCTCATCCTCGCTTATCAACTTGGCCGCACGGATAATGAGACGTGGACGAAGCACGTCAAGCCGGCCGCCGATTTTCTCACACGCTTCGGCCCACGCACGCCGCAGGAGCGTTGGGAAGAGAAGCCGGGCTATTCGCCTTCGACCATTGCGGCCGAGATCGCGGGCTTGGTGTGTGCAGCCGAGATTGCAAAACGAAACGACGCGCAAGCCTCTGCCAACATCTATCTCGCAACGGCCGACGACTGGCAACGAAAGATCGAAAGTTGGACCGCAACCTCGACCGGCAAGCACGGCGACGGCAATTATTATCTGCGCATCACCGAGAACGACGATCCGAACGATGGACAAGTGATGAACGCAGGCAACGGCGGCGGCGATTACGACGAGCGCGAATACGTTGACGCGGGCTTCCTTGAACTCGTGCGGCTCGGCATCAAGCGCGCGGACGATCCGCTGATCGTGAAGTCGCTCGCGGTCATAGACAAAGTGATCAAGGTCGAGACGCCGAACGGCCCCGACTGGTATCGCTACAACCACGACGGCTACGGCGAGATGGACGACGGTCGCCCTTGGAACTTCGACGGGCACTACACAGGCAAGGGGCGTCTGTGGGCCTTGCTCGCGGGCGAGCGCGGCGAGTATGAGTTAGCACTGGGACAACGCGAGGCGGCCCGCGCGCGGCTCGAACACATGCTCGGCTTCTCGAACGAAGGGCTGATGCTGCCCGAACAGGTCTGGGACATGCCAACGGGGCCGTTCAAATTCGGCGAAGGCACAGGCTCGGCCACACCGCTCGCTTGGACGATGGGGCAGTTCATCCGCCTCGCGGTCAATCTTGAAGCAGGGCGCAATCTTGAGACGCCCGACCTCGTCGCCGCACGTTATGTGGCGCAAGCGCCGCCGCCAAACGCGGGCGCATCAACCGACGCATTTCCTGACACGAAAGTCTTACGACACATGCCCGCAGGCACGACCTTCAACGTGCGCGCGCCCTTGCCGCGCGGCTCGCGTCTCTTCGTCATGCTCGGCAACGAGGCGCGTGAGTTGACGCCCGATGCGCGCGGCGTCGTAGAGTTGAACGTGCGCGTGCCTGAAGGCGAGACGACGATCATCACGGCCATCACAACAACCGACGGCGCGACGGGCGTTGCGCGCTTGCCTCTGCGCGGACTGACGCTGGAAGAGTTGCGCGCTTATGGACATGAGACTGAATCCGCGCCGCTCGTCGCGGAGCAGCTGAAGCAGACGGAGCGCAGCCCTTTGATCGAAGAGAACCGTGTGACGTTTGTGTATCGCGGCGCAGCGAAGCATGTTGAAGTGGTCGGCGATTTCACCGGCTGGACGCCGCGCGGTCTCGTCATGCGCGAGATGCCGGGCACGAACGTCAAGTATCTCACACACGAGTTCAACCCTGCGGCGCGCGTCGAATACAAACTGATCGCAGATGGCGAGTGGATAAACGATCCGCTCAATCCGCAAAAGATCGACAACGGCGTCGGCAGCTTCAACAACTTCTTCACGATGCCCGGCTATCGGCCGCCAACGCTCGCATTAGACAGAGACGAACTGAAGGGCAAACTCGAACAGACGGACGTGCCGACACGCTTGCTCGAAGGCGGGCGGCGCAAACTGCAAATCTATCTGCCGCCGGATTACGACAAGACGAGCGCACGCTACCCCGTCCTTTATCTACAAGACGGCTCTGATTACGTGAAGCGTGCGCGCGCCGCCGTCATCGCCGATCAGTTGATCACAGAAGGGCGCTTGTCCCCGTTCATCATCGTCTTCATCGATCCGGTCGAACGCATGCGCGAGTATTGGCTAAACGACCGCTTCGCCGAGTTCATGGCCACAGAGCTTGTGCCCTTCATTGACGCGCGCTTCCGCACGCGCGCCGAACGCAACGCGCGCGCCCTGCTCGGCGCGAGTCTCGGCGGCGTCATCTCTTACTGGACGGCTTTGAAATATCCCGATCTGTTCGCACGCATCGGCGGGCAGTCGTCCGCTTTTTGGATCGACAACGAGCGTGAGGTCGCCGCGCTGGCCGCACTGCCGCAGTTCAATCAGCAACGCCCGATGCGTTTCTATCTCGACACGGGGCTGCTCGAACCGACTTGGGGAGTCAGCCGCCGCGTCCGCGTCATGCTCGCCGGCAAAGGCTACCCCATCACGTATCATGAGCAAGCAGCCGGACACAACTGGACAAGCTGGCGCGACCAAATAGCGGACGCTTATCTTGCGCTGTGGCGTAATTGAATGGAGGAAGAAGCGAAAAAATTATGCCCGCTGCAGGACTCGAACCTGCGACTTCGCGCGTGTGAAGCGCGCGCTCTACCACTGAGCTAAGCGGGCTTGAGTTGTCAAAATCGGTTGTGCGTGAATTGAGCGTCGCATCCTAACAAGCGCGTCGGCGCGGCGTCAAGCGAGCCGCGCCGACGCGCTTGTGTTTAGCAAAGCGAGTTGATTTAACTGCCGGGCGGCGGGTCTTGCGGGCCGGCCTGCTGCGTCTCGTTGGCGCGCACGGTATTCACGTCCGAGCCGGTGTAGAAGTGGCGCTTGCCCGTTGCGGTCAAGCCTTCGGCCACCTGCGGATCGGCGTTGATGCTAAATGCTGGCGGCTGATTACTGGCTTTCGGCGTGACCTTGATCGTGTAAGTGTAGCCGTCAACGGTTGGGGTTTCGCTGGTAAACCTTGGGTCGAGCGCGCCAGCTTCGGTCAATTGGGCGAACGTGCCATAGTTGCCATGCCGAATAAAATAGGTGCGCTCTTCGACGTTAATAGTGCCGAGCGTTTTGATCGCCGATGTCTCATTGGTTGCGACCACTGAGTTGCGCCAAGCGGGAATAGCGATGCCGATCAGGATGCCGATAATGGCGATCACGATCATCAATTCGATCAGCGAAAAGCCGTGTTCATTGCGTCGGGTCTTAACAGGTCGTTGCATAAAATTGATTCTCCTCACGGATTGCTTACACGAGCCGACGCCGCGCACAGTTCCACAAACTCGAACCGGCCCGGCGGCGGTCAACGCGCGCAAGCCAACGCTCCAAATTCTACTACACCGCTCGCGCAGGACAGAAATGCAGTGGTTAGTGGTCAGTGGTCGGTGGTCAGTAAAAGAACAAATGCCTTTCCGCTGACCACCGACCACTGACCACTAACCACTGCTTTATTGTAGAATGGCAGCGCATGAGACGTTTGCAGACTGCGCAGGGCGAAGAGAAGGCGACGACGGCGGCCGAGCGTTTGGCAGAGTTGCGCGCCGCCATCGAGAGCGTCATCAAAGGCAAGCCGGAGGCTGTGCGGCTCGCATTGGTGGCTTTGTTGGCGGGCGGGCATCTGTTGGTCGAAGACGTGCCCGGCGTCGGCAAGACCACGCTCGCGCAGGCGCTCGCCCGCGCCCTCGATTGCACGTTCCAACGCATCCAGTTCACCTCCGATCTCTTACCTTCGGACGTGACGGGTCTCTCGGTCTTCAACGAGCGCACGGGCGCGTTTGAGTTTCGCGCAGGGCCGATCTTTGCTAACGTCGTACTCGCAGACGAGATCAACCGCACGACGCCGAAGACGCAATCGGCGCTTCTTGAAGCGATGGGCGAGCAGCATGTGACGGTTGAGGGCACAACCCATCAACTGCCCGCGCCCTTTATCGTCATCGCCACGCAGAACCCCATCGAACATCACGGCACGTACCCCTTGCCCGAATCGCAACTCGACCGCTTCATGCTCCGCATACGCATCGGCTATCCCGACACGGAGAGTGAAAAACTGATCCTGCGCGAACGCGAACAGGGCGACCCGCTCGACGACCTGCGCCCCGTGCTCACCAGCGCCGACGTGGCCGAACTTCAGCGCGTCGTGATGAGCGTCACGGTGGACGACGCGCTCGTTGACTACCTGATGCGCATCGTCGCCGCCACACGCGACTCCGAGATGCTCGACCTCGGCGTTAGCCCACGCGGCACGCTCGCACTCTTTCGCGCCGCGCAGGCGCTCGCGCTCACAGAGGATCGCGACTACTGCGTGCCCGACGACATCAAGCGCCTCGTCCTGCCTGTGTTCGCCCACCGCCTCGTCGTCAACTCGCGCTTCTCTTCCAGTCTGCGCCGCAGCGAAGAGGCCGAAGCCGTCCTGCGCGAGTTGTTGAAGACGGTCAGCGTACCACTGTAAGAGCAGATGCCAGATGTTAGATATCAGTAGAAGACAGACACCAGCATCTGGCATCTGACTCTAGCGTCTTTCTGAAAGAGGAGTCCCCGATGAAACGCTGCTTCGTCATCAGCCCGATTGGGCAAGAAGGCACGCCGATTAGAGAGCACGCGGACGATGTGTTTGATTTCATCATCAAGCCCGCGATGGATGAATGCGGCATAGAGGCTTGGCGCTCAGATCATTTGCACGAGCCGGGCAAAATCTCCGACCAGATGTTCCGCGCTATCCTCAACGAAGACCTCTGCATCGCGCTGCTCACGGGCTATAACCCAAATGTATTTTACGAACTCGCCGTCGCACAATGCGCCGGCCGGCCCGTCATCATTATGGCGGAAAAGGGGCATGAACTACCGTTCGACATACGCGACCTGCGCTGCGTCTATTACGATTTCAGCCCGCGCCAGATGCACGACAAAGTTTATGTCAAGCAGATCGTCGCGCACATACGCAGCCTCGAAGCTTCGGGTTGGCAAGCATCATGCCCGTTCGAGGGCTTCACGACCAACGAGCACAATAACGATCCAGACAGGCAGATCAAATACTTGCCGCGCCAAATGAACTACCGTAACACTGAGCAGTGGGGCGACCTGTTGCGTGAGACTGAGGGCGTATTCGAGACTATGGGCATCTCGCCCGACCTATGGCGCAATGTACGTGGTTTCCGCGAACTTGTCTTGCAGAAGACGGCAGCTGGGTGCAAGGTCAGAGTGCTTATCGTGCACGAGGATAATTCAGCGCTGCCGCAGTTGATTAACCCAAACTTATTGCAGAAGAACTTTGAGGCGCTACTGGTCAACAACCGTGAAATCCTCCAATTCTTCCAGCGCCTCGCTGCGCAAACATCGGGTCTTGAAGTCCGCCGCATCATGCAAGGTTGCCCACACTTCAGACTGACAAGGACGGATCAGTTAGCGGTCTTGACTCCTTACTTCTATGCAGCGAAGTCTGACTACTCACCCGTCTGGGAAGCGAAGTCCGGCTCATCTCTCTACGAACTCGCGCAACAGGAGTTCGATGCGTTATGGGAGGCGAACGAGCCGAGCGCGAACGCAAGTTGAATTAGCGAGCATTGGGGTTTATGGCAAGACTCAAGTTCTGGCACAGTTGGTGGCGCGCGCTCGTGGGCACGTTGTTGGTGTTGGGCGGCGCGGCGACGGCGGCCATAACTTGGTGGGCGCGGCGCGCGGAGGATTGGGAGGCGGCGCGGCTGGGCGCGATCTTGTCGCTCGTCTTTGTCGCGCTGATCTCGATCTTCGTCGTGCCGCCGCTCTTGCGTTCGGCGCGCGCAGAGGTTGGGCGCCTCGACCCTGCGTTTCAGATCACGACCGGCGGCGGCATACTCATCGGCATCTTCCTTGTCGTCGGCTTCGCCGCTTACAACACAGGCAATAATCTGCTCTTTCTGATCTTCTCCGTGCTCGCCTCGACGCTCTTTGTCGCGTGGGCGGCGGCGCGCGCATCCTTACGTGATCTAGTCGTCTCGGCGCGCTTCCCCGATCACATCTTCGCAGGCGAACCAGCGCCCGTCGTCGTCAGCCTGCACAACACGAAGCGCGTCGTGCCGTCGTTCTCAATCCTTGTCGAAGCGCGTTGTCGCACGGAAGAGTTGACGGACGGTTCGACGCGCAGACGTTGGCGGCGACCGCGCGCGCGCTTCTTCAAACGCCCGCTCGCATATTTCTTGCACGTGCCGCATCGCACACGCGGCCAGCAGCGCATCGAGCAGACGTTTGCACAGCGCGGGCACGTGCTCGTTACCGGCTTCGAGTTATCAACGCGCTTTCCATTCGGTCTCTTTCGTCTGCGCCGGCATCTGCACGCACCGCGCGACGTTGACATCATCATCTACCCGAAGCTCGAACCGCTCGGCGACGAACTGCACCTGCTGCCGATGAACGCCGGCCGTATGCTCTCCGCAAGGCGCGGCGCAGGACACGACCTGCATTCTTTGCGCGACTATCAAGCGCAGGACGACGTGCGCCACATTGATTGGAAGGCGACGGCGCGCGCGCGCCGTCTGATGGTGCGCGAGTTCACGGCCGAAGACATGTGGCGCGTCCACATCGTCTTCGACACGCGTCTGCGCGAACGTGAAGTAGAAGCGACGGGCAATGCAGATGCGTCGGCCGAACCGGCCACGCGCTTCGAGCGCGGCGTCACGCTCGCCGCTTCGCTCGTCGCGCACTTCATCGAGGAGCGCGCCGAAGTGCAACTCACGCTCGGTGATGAGACGACCGCTTACGGCACAAGCCGCGAACATCTCTACCCTTGCCTGCGCCGCCTTGCGCTCGCACGGCCGACGCCGTTGGCAGACAACGCGCCGCCGCAAGCAGACTATCTGCACACCATCGCCACCTCAGTCGCAGACGACGCGCACTACGTCATCTTGTTGACCACAGCCGAACCGGGCACGATCCCCGGCAATCTCTGGCGACGCTCACACGTCATCTACCTGTAAAACTTAAAGAGAAGAGACAACGCGCAGCAGATTGTCGGCGGCGGTGCGGCCGCTGCGAATGCAGTCGGGAAGACCCGCGCCGTTGTAGGCATTGCCAGCGAGTTGGAGTGAAGGGAAGTTTATCAAACGTTCATTGATGCGCGCGACACGTTCGAGGTGGCCGAGGTGATACTGTGCCATCGAACGCGGCCACCGCTCGACGTGCGCGAAGAGCGGCGGCGCTTCGATGCCGAGCAGCGCGTGCAGGTCTGCACGCACAGCCGCCACCATCTCATCTTCATCGAGCGCGAACATATCGGGCTGCAATGCGCCGCCGACGAACGCGCGCAACAATGCGTGATCGGCGGGCGCGCGCCCGGCAAACTTGACGCTGCTGAACGTGCAAGCGAGCGTGGCGCGTTGTTCGATGAAGGGCACGACGAAGCCGAAGCCGTCGAGCGGGTGCGGGATGTCTGCGCGGTGGTAGGCAAGATTGACCGTCGCAGTCGAAGCGTAGGGGATGGCGTCGAGTTCGTTGGCGAGTTCGCCGTCGAGCGTGCGCAGCAACGCGGCGGCGGCGTAAGCGGGCAGAGCGAGACAGACAGCGTCAGCGTGGATCGTCTCGTCGTTGTTAACAGTCAGATGCCAACGCTGCGTTGCTTGATCAAAGTCGAGCGCATTGACTCGTGCGTTAAGCCTGATCGAATCCGACAACAACGCGGCGAGCCTATCGGTGAGCACCTGCACGCCTTCATCAAACGAGAGGAACAGACTGTAGCGCGCGCCGCTCGTGCCGCGTTGTTGGGCCGCGCTGGTGCGTTTGCGCGCACGCCACATGGCGCGGATGATGCTGCGATGCTGGCGCTCCATCTCAAGAAAGCGCGGCATCGTCGCGCGCAGAGATAAGTGCTCCGGGTCGGCCGTGTAGATGCCGCCGACCATCGGCTGCGCCATCCGCTCTAGCGCTTCGCGCCCGAATCTGCGCCGCACAAACTGCGCGAGGCTTTCATCGTCCGCGCCGTTCCCCTCTGTCGCAGTACGGCGCGGCAATACGAGATCGAGCGCCATGCGCGCCTTGCCCGGCCAACTGAAGATGTCTGTCGTGACGAACGGCCAGAAGCGCGTGGGCGCGAGCAACTGAAACCCTTCGGGCACTGGACGCAAACGCCCGCCGCGCACAATGAAACTGCGCCGGTGCGCTTCGCTCGTCTCAATGAGGCGCGACTCAAGTCCGATCTCTTTTGCCAACTGCAACGCCTCCGGCTTTTCAGAGATGAACGAATCGGGGCCGGCTTCGAGCAGAAAGCCTTCGCGCTTGAGCGTCCGCACCGTGCCGCCCACGCGCCCGCTCGCTTCAAGCAATAACACTTCAACCGCACGACCGCGCGCCGCACTCGCCTGCTTGAGTTGATACTCCGCCGCGAGGCCGCTGATGCCGCTGCCGATAATGATGATGCGGCGCTGTCCGGTTTCACGCTGTCTTTCAATCATTGGTTGATCTGTCGCGTGTTCAAAGTCCAAAGTCTCAGGTCTAAAGTCCTATCCCTAGCTGATCTTTTGGACATTGGACATGGGGCGTTGGACTTGAGACGTATTGAGACAACAATCGGCGGGGCAGACATCGTGGCTCACGCCGCGCGTGCCGAGCGCGCGCCGGATGGTGTGCGGCTCGATGCGTTCGCGGATCAATTCGCGGATCAGCTTGATGAACGTTGGGTGTGTGCCGACGGTCGCCGCGCGGATCATGTTGAGGCCGATCTCGGCGGCGAGTTGCCGCGCTTGCGTGTCGAGGTCATAAATTATTTCCATGTGGTCGGAGATGAAACCGACGGGCGCGACGACGACATCGCGTGTGCCGCGTACTTTGAGTTCGCGCAAGTAGGCGCAGATGTCCGGCTCAAGCCAAGGCTGTTGCGGCGAGCCTGAACGACTTTGGAAGACGAGTCGCCAACGTTCGTGCCCCGCGCCTGCGGCGACGAGCCGGCAAGTCTCAAGCAACTGCGCTTCGTACTCGCAAGCCACCGCCATCGAGAGCGGGATGCTGTGCGCGGTGAATGCAATCTCGGTGGCCGCGCGGCGTGCTTCGGGAATCTGCGCGAGCGCAGCCGTCAGATGTTCGATGTTCGGTTCAATGAAACCGGGATGATTGTAGAAGGCGCGCAACTTCTCAACCTGCGGCGCGTCGTCGCCGACTTCAGCACGCGCCTGTTCGATGTTCTCGCGATATTGACGACAACCTGAATAAGAACTGTAAGCCGACGTGACGAAGGCGAGCGCGCGACGGATGCCATCGTCACGCATCTGACGGAGCGTGTCTGCGAGTAGGGGATGCCAGTTGCGATTGCCCCAATAGATCGGCAGCCGCGGGCCCATCTCGTCAAGCTCTTTTTGCAGCGCCGCGATCAGCTTTCGATTCTGTTCATTGATCGGACTGACGCCGCCGAACAACTCGTAATGCTGCGCGACCGTGCGCATCCGCTCCGGCGGTACGTTGCGCCCGCGCAGGACGTTGGCGAGAAACGGCAACACCTCATCCACCGCTTCGGGGCCGCCGAAGGAGACGAGCAAGATCGCGTCGTATGATTGCTCCATGCTGCGTTGACCTGAAATGAAAGACTAACGCTGGCTCATCTCATGCACAGCTTCGACGAGCACGACGACTGTGTCAACCGGCGTCTGCGGCAGGATGCCGTGACCGAGGTTGAAGATGTGACCGTTGCGGCCTGCGGCGCGATCGAGAATCTTGCGCGCTTGGGCGCGGACGTAACCAACGTCGGCGAAGAGCGTGACCGGATCGAGGTTGCCCATGATGGCGCGGTCGTGCCCCGTGCGCTGCCAGCCTTCGGCCAAGTCAATGCGCCAGTCGAGTCCGAGCACGTCGCCGCCCGCTTCGCGCATCAGTTCGAGCAGCGTACTCGTGCCTGTGCCGAAGTGTATGACAGGCGTGCCGGGCGTGATGTTTTGGATGATGCTGCGGACGTGCGGCAGGACATATTCGCGATAATCGTCGGGGCTGAGGCAGCCGACCCAAGAGTCGAAGAGTTGGACGGCTTGCGCGCCGGCCGCGATCTGCGCGTTCAAGTATTTCGTGAGCGCGCGGGCGACCAGGGACATGAGCGCGTGCCATGCGCCGCTGTCTGTGTACATGAGCGTCTTGGTATGAACGTAGTTGCGCGAGCCGCCGCCTTCGATGATGTAGGAGGCGAGCGTGAAGGGCGCGCCGGAGAAACCGATGAGCGGGATGTTTGGACGCAACTCGCGGCGCGTCACGCGAATCGCTTGCATGACGTAATCGAGCGCGGCAATCGTTTCGACCTCGCGCACGCGCGCAACGTCTTGCGCTGTCCGCACAGGATTGTGAATCACCGGCCCTTCGCCTTTGGCGAACTCAAGCTCAAGCCCCATCGGTTCGATGATCAGCAAGATGTCGGCGAAGATGATCGCGGCGTCCACGTTCAAACGGTGCGCGGCATAGACCGTGACCTCTGCGGCCACCTCCGGCTGCTTGCACATCTCCAAAAACGTGTGGCGGGCGCGCACCTCGCGGTACTCCTGCATGTAGCGCCCCGCTTGGCGCATCAACCAGACAGGCGTGTAAGGGACAGGCTCGCGCCGGCAAGCGCGCATGAATGGACTGTTGTAGAGGAGATCGGGCGTGTTCTCCGTGCCTGCGTTCGTCGTTTGCGCATCAGCCGATTGAGTGGCTTCATTGTTCATTGGGTTCGTGATCTTAAAGCGATTTATGGTTAATTCCAGTATCTTTCATCTTCCGGGAAACCTGTCAACAGAGCTTGCCGTACAGATTTCATATCTCGGTCGAGCGCCCGCCGATTAGGGTTCCGAGAGCGTAGCAGCAGACTACAATACGACGCGGCTTAGGTGGTAGTCGCCGCGCACTTGTTGTCTTGGAGTGAAACATTGAGCGGGGCACGAGCATCATAAAAACCGTAATCGTCCAATAGACCAAACGCCGGTTGAAGATTTTTGCCACGAAACTTGCACTGGCGGTGTTTACGCTATGAGAGCAGGGAAGATGAGCAAACCGGCGATGGCCCTAGCCAACAGTATGCTTGAACAGGTTGAGCCGGAGACACCTGCGCTCGGTTTTGACGAAGCGTTTATGCTGCATCACCGCGCGGTCTATCATACGGCTTATGCCCTGTTGCGCGACCGCGGGCTGGCTGAAGACGTGACGCAGGAGACTTTCCTGCGCCTCTATCGTCATCAAGAGTCCGCGCCGCAGACCGAGGGCCTGCGCCCTTGGCTCTTGCGCGTCGCCATCAACGTCGCGCACAACACGATTCGTGCACGCACACGCGCGGGCGCACGCGAAGCAGAGTTCTTCAAACAGACGGGCGGCACGGACGCTACGACCACAGCGATTGACGCGGACTACGAGCGGCAGACAGAGATCGAAGCAGCGCGCGCGGCGCTTGAGAAGATTGACGAGCCGATGCGCAGTTGTCTGCTGCTGAAGCAGCAAGGGTTGTCTTATCGTGAGATCGCACAGACGCTGCAAGTGAATGAGTCTTACGTCGGCAGTTTGATCGCGCGCGGGCGCAAAGAGTTTGTTCGGGTGTACGGCAAAATCGGAGGACGGCAATGAACACGTGTCTCGACGAAGGCATGTTGCAGGCTTACTTGGACGGCGAACTGCCGGCGCCGCAGATGGAAGCGTGCGCGGCGCACCTCGCCACGTGCGCGACCTGCGCGGAACTCGCACACGAAGCGGAGCACGAATACGCTTTCTTCTCGACCGCCTTTGCGCCGCTCCTAAGCGCGCCCGCGCCGACCGAACGCCTGCGCGCCCGCCTCGACGAATCAATCGCCGAACTGCAAGCCCCGCGTTTCGTTCCTGAATCTTCGACCTCGCGCCTGCGCGCTTGGTGGGCTGCCTTCACCACCTCGTTTGCCTTCAACCCGCGCTACGTCGGCGCATTCGCCACCTTCATTCTCGCCATCGCGTTGACAGTTACTTTGACGATGCTGCGGCCAAAGCCAGCGCCGCCTGAGAGCAGCGTTGCGGGGGGCACGCCGATAAAGCCGCTGGACAAGGTTGATTCAATAGTGAGCAACCCACCAGCGCCATCAAGCAACGAGAATCGAAATGGCGTTCCGACGGGAAGCATACGTGTCAATTATCCGGCGCAGCGTCGCATTCATAGATCGGCTGCAACAGAAGCTACGACCAAGCCCATTGAGTCGCAACAAGGCGCGCCGTTGCTTCCAGACGAGAAGAGTTATTTGACGACGATTGCCACGCTCGATGCGGCGATCAAGGCGCAGGGGCAAGCCGCTCTGCCGCCAACCTTGCGTGCGGAGTTTGAACGCAATTTGGCTGTCGTTGACGAGGCGATCATCGCCACGCGCGTGGCTGCCCGGCGCAATCCGAAGGACGCGGACGTGCAGGAGTTTCTGCGCGCCGCTTATCAGAATAAAGTTGAGCTATTAACGACCGTCGCGGATCAGACGCAATACATCGCAGCCAGAGACTAAGCCGCTTGGCATGAGCAGAGCGCGAAGAAAGTTGAACCTGAGAAATCATTTGAGCATGAAGTTTAAGTTTTCATTCATCATCACCATCGCGTTGTTCTTGTCGTTCACGGGCGTGAAGACGCATGCGGCGGAAGATGACGCGCCCGCAGAGCAGACGATTGCGGCCGCCGAGTCGGTGGCGGTCTCGGTCTGCCTTGAGTCGGGCGACATCACCGTGCGCGGTTGGGAACGCAGAGAGGTGCACGCGCGCACATCGAGCGGCGGGCAGTTGGAATTGCGGCGCACGGACGGAGCGAACACAAGTGCGCCCGCCACGAGCGTCGAGGTGCTCATAACGGAAGCGCCTGAGATCAAACCGCGCCCCGGTCAGTGCAACTATTCGGGCGATCTTGAACTGGACGTGCCGCGCGGCAGCATCGTGCAATTGAAGGGACGCAACGGCGATCTCGTTGTGTCGGGCGTGGCGCAACTGCGCGCCGAGACGTTGAGCGGTAGCATTGAACTGCGCGACATCTCGCGCGCCGTCGAGGTGACGACCGCCAACGGCGACATCTCGCTCAAGCACGCGAAGGGGCGTGCGCACCTGCGCTCGATCAGCGGGCAGATTGATGTGAGCGACGCGGAGCCTGTCGAAGCGGCCGATGATCTGTGGGCCAAGACGACGAGCGGCGACATCACGCTCACGCAAGTTCGGCACGCGCACGTCGAAGCCGGTACAACCGCAGGCAGCATTGACCTGACGGGCCCGCTCGCGCACGGCGGCTTCTACGATCTCAAGACCACGCAAGGCGACGTGACGATGACCATCCCCGCAGACTCTTCCTTCTTCCTCAACGCCAGAGTCTATTACGGCGGCGACATCGTGACCGATTTTCCGATCCGGCTGGTGAGCGGCCCAAACAAAGAAGGCCACGAGCCGGATAAGAACAAACCGGACAAGCCAAAGGGCAACGCACTTTCAGGCGGCAACCTGACCGGCATCTATGGCCGGAACGAAAAGCCCGACGCGACCCTCAATCTCGCCTCCTTCAGCGGCTCTGTGCAGCTAAGAAAAAAACAGTGACGAGTGCCAAGTTAAATGTCTTGCTCGTCACTCGTCACTATTTTTCTGGCATGTGGCGTGCTCTAGGAAAAGTCGTTGGTTGGTTAGTGATGAGATTGGTTCGGGCCGCTCGTCACACGTTAGCTGCCGTTGGTCACTAAGCGAAAAATATTTTGCCACAAAATCAACGAGTCCGGTGTTTTCAGGGTAGAAACAGGCAGCGAGGTTCGTGGACGCAAGCGAAACATTTTCCAAAGTTGGCGCGTCTATCTGCATGAAGCCTCGTTGTGGCGATTCAGAAGCGAGAAACGGATTTTCCGAAAATGGGAAACTGGATGCGCCGCCGCTCTCGTCCGAACCGTCAATGGAGTCCGGCAGGAGGGAATGAAAGATGAAACGCAAGCTCGGCATCGCACTTCTGATCATCGCCACTGTGCTGGCGGGCACACCGGAAGCGGTCAGGCAGTTTCATGGCCTCAACAGGGCGTTGCGTCATTGGGCCGGCACAAACCTTGGCGGCAGTTTCCTAGTCTATGCGGAAGACGGCAGCGACCGCGCACTGCCGGATCGTTACGACTATCATCAGGTCGCGCCGCCCGCACGCCTCGCCAGCTACGGACTGACCGCCAGCCTGTCGCAGCCCGCCACGCATGAGACGCCCTGCCCGTTTGAGCATCGCCGCGCCGTCGAACGCGCGCAGCCAGCACTGCGCACACAAGCGACCGCGCACGCCGTCGAACAAGTGGCCCGCAACCAGCAGCGCGCCGAACGCACCATCGAGCGCGAACAGCTTGCGCGCGACATCCGGCGCACACTCAAGCTCACGGTCAAGACGTTTGGCGGCGAGTTGAGCGAGCAGCAGTTGGCGACCAAGCTCAGGACGCTGCGGATGAAACCGGCGGCAGAGACCTTGAAGACGCGGCGCACAGTACCCGTTAGAGTCGCACGCATCAACGAGGGCGACCTCCCTTTCACCTATACCCTCGCGCCCGGCCCCGATGCCAGCGGCTTCGACGCAGATAAGATTCACAGATAACCGACGCGCAGTAGTTGCTTTGACACACACACGCAGTCGCTCGTTCGTTCAGACATCGAGCGAGCGTTTGAGCCGCAAACTTTTTGCGCCGACAACGAGACGAGGAGTTGACCGATGAGCACAAGACTGATCACAACATTGAGCGCGCTGGCCCTCGTCGGCGCTTTGGTTTGCGTCTGCGCCAACACGAGACGCGCCGCAGCGAGCGGCGACGCACACGCGCTGGCCGCAAGCAGTGGCGGCGACGACGACATGCGCGAGCGCGACGAGATCAACGAGAGCTACCGGCTCGCACCCGGCGCGGAAGTTCAAGTGCAAGCCATCAGTGGTTCGGTCACGGTCGAAACCGGCGTGACTGATACGGCTGACATACACATCGTCCGCCTCGCGCGCACGCGCGACGAACTCGAATGTCGCCCCGTGCACATCGAGTATACAGACGGGCGGCTGCGCATTGATGGGCAGGACGACCGCCGGCAATGTCGTAACGCGCGCGTCAATCAACAAGTGACGCTGCGTGTGCCCCGTCGGATCAATCTCAACGTCACGTCAATCAGCGGGCACGTCAACGCGGGCGACATTGACGGCGCACTGCATTTCACCAGCATCAGCGGCCACGTCACCGTCGGCAACGTGCGCGGCCCCGTCAGCTTCACCAGCATCAGCGGCCACGTGCAAGTCGCATCCGCGCTCGACGCGGCGACGTTTGAGAGCATCAGTGGGCGCGTCTCGATCACGCTGTCGCATCTCGGCGCGCGCGGGCTGAAAGCTGAGAGCATCAGCGGCAGCGTGGACGTGGGCCTTGCCGACGACGTGAACGCAGACTTGAAGGTCGAGAGCATCAGCGGCGAGGTGTACGCCGACGACTCGCGCATCACGGTCAATAAAGTGAGCGACAACGAATTCACGGGCCGCGTCGGCGCGGGCGGGCCGCCGCTTGAGTTCTTCAGCATTAGCGGCAACATCCGTCTGCATCGCGCCGGTTGAGTCGCCGCGCACCGTGCGTACAAGTTTGCGCCCTTCTCTTCGTCGCTTTGGCGTTTCGGGAGATGGGGAAGAATCGCGCCGGACGCAGAAGGCGAGGGAAGGGCGCAAGACAGTTTTCAGACAAAGCTCTTTGGTTCTTGCTGAAAACTGAAAACCGAAAACTGTCCTTCGTCCCCACCGTTGGCTCGGCGCGCAAAAAAATATGCCACAAAATTTATGACGGCGGTGTTTACAGTTTGAAAGGCTAGAGCCAAAGATTTTTGCGTCGAGAAAAATTTGAGGAGTGAGATTGAAGATGAGATTCAAGACAGCCTACTTCGGACTGTTCGCACTCGCGGCGCTCATCGCCGCACCGCCCGCGCTTGAACATTTGTCAGCGCGCACTGGCGCAGACGCTATCAAGTTAAGCGGCTTCGTCGCGCATGCGCAGGATCGCCGCCACGATGACGATGATTGGCCCGAGCGCGATACGTTCGATCAGAACTATCAACTCGCACCGGGCGCGTCCGTGCGTGTGTCCGGCATCAACGGCACGGTCACAATCGAGACGGCGAACACGCAGACGGCCGAAGTCCACGTCGTTCGCACGGCGCGCACGCGCTCAGACCTTGAGTATCATCGCGTTCTCGTCGAGCAGACCGCGAGCGGTCTCTACATTCACGGCGAGAGCGAACACAATTCGGACGAATGGCGCAACCGAGAGGTGCGCCAGCGCGTGACCTTGCGTCTGCCGCGCCAGATCGAGTTGCAGGCATCGGGCATCAACGGGCGCACGACTGTGGGCGAAGTTGACGGCCCCGTCCGGCTCTCAGGCATCAACGGCAAGGTTGACGTTGCACAGGCGCGCGGCTATTCGGACATTTCCGGCATCAACGGCACGTTGACGATCACAATTACGCAACTGGGCGAGCGCGGCGTGCACGTGAGCGGCGTGAACGGCGGCGTCGAGTTGCGCTTCGCCGAAGCGCTCAACGCGGACTTGCATGTGACCGGCATCAACGGCTCGGTCTATACGGACGTGCCGAACGTCGTCGTGCAAGGGCGCGTCAATCGCTCGAACTTCAACGCGCAGATCGGCACGGGCGGCGCGCCGATCAACATCTCAGGCATCAACGGGCACGTGCGACTTGCGCCGCGCAGCTAGTGTGGCCCGTGCGAGTTCAGGCGGCGCTGCGTGTGTGCCGTTTGCGAGAATGCCGGGCTCCTTCTCGCATGGGGCCACGCGAAACGCGCCGCCTGACTCTCTGAACAGTTTTCCAGCCGAACGAAAGCAAGCCATGATAAAACGCATCATCAGTCTAATTCTCTGTCTCGGGCTGCTGCCCTCGCTCGCGAGTCTTGCGTCCGCGCAGCGCGAGTCGCGCGAGACGCTCAGCGACGAGTGGCATCAAACTTATCAACTCGCGGCGAACGGGCGCGTGAGCTTGCGCAACATCAACGGCGCTGTTCACATCCAGGGTTGGGAGCGCAACGAAGTGCGCGTTGACGCCATCAAGCGCGCCTATAAACGCGAGCGTTTGGATGAGGCGCGCATCGAAGTCCACGCCGATTCAGACAGCATCGCCATACGCACGCGCTATCCTTACGACGAGATGAATTTCACGGACGACACACCGGGTCGTTACGACAACCCGGCGAGCATCGAATACACCTTGACCGTGCCACGCGCCGCACGGCTTGAGAACATCGAGTTGATCAATGGTGGGCTTGATCTCGCGAACCTAACAGGCGAGGTTCACGCCTCTTGCATCAACGGCAAACTTGCGGCGCGCGATCTCTCCGGCGAAGCCAAGCTCTCCACGATCAACGGCACGCTCGATGCCGCGTTCGCGCAACTCGACGCCGAACATCCGCTCTCGCTCAACTCGGTCAACGGCGAGGTGCTCTTGACCATCCCGTCCGATGCCAACGCCGAGATCAAAGCGACGACCGTGCACGGCACGATCACGAACAACTTCGGTCTGCCCGTCCGTCACGGGCGCTACGTCGGCACAGACCTCGCCGGCCAGATCGGCAACGGCGGCGCGCGCATCCGGCTTGATAACGTCAACGGCGTAATCAACGTTCAGCACGCAGGTGACGGGCGCGCCGTCAGCCCTGTGACGAACATGCTCACGAACACGCAGGACGAAAGCTACGGGCCTTCGAGCGAAGAGATTCAACGGCAGGTCGCGCGCGAAGTCGAACAGGCGATGCGCGAGTCCGAGCACGCACGTGCAGAAGGGCAGCGCGCAGCCGAAGAGGGGCGGCGTGCGGCCGAAGAAGCGCGCCGCGACGCAGCGCAAGCGCAGCGCGAGGGCGAACAAGCGCAACGCGAAGCCGAACGCGAACGCGCGCAGGCGCAACATGAAGCCGAGCGTGATCGCGCCGAAGCGGAGCGTGAGCGCGAACAGGCGAAGCGCGAAGTGGCGCAGTCGCAGCGCGAGGTCGTGCGTGCGCAAGCCGAAGCCGCGCGCGAAGCTGAACACGCCCAGCGCGATGCTGAGCGTGCCCGCGTGGAGGTCGAGCGTGGGCAGATCGTCACGGACAACTATGGCAACTATTCGCTCGTCGAGCGCGAGACGAAATCATTCCCCGTGCAGGGCACACCGCGCGTTCGCGTCGAGACGTTCGACGGCCCCATCACAATTGATGCTTGGGACAGAGCGGAAGTGCAGTACACCGCCGTCAAGCGCGCGCGCAATGAACGGGCGCAGCGCGCGACGAGCGTGCGCGCCGGTCAGTCCGGCAATGAAGTCAACATCATCGCGGAGTTCGACAAAGCGCAGGAGCGCATGAACGAGGGCACGGGCGCGATGGTTGCGCTCGAAATCCATGTGCCGCGCAACAGCAACTTGAACATACACACGGGCGACGGGCGCGTGCGTCTCTCAGGCGTCAGTGGCGAAGTTGACTTGCGCACGGGCGACGGTGCGGTTGACGTGACGGACGGACACGGCCGTCTGCACATCGAGACGGGCGATGGGCGCGTGCGCATCGAATCGTTCGACGGCGAAGCTTTCGCCGAGACGGGCGACGGGCGCATCACGCTCGATGGCCGCTTCCATACTCTGACCGCGCGCACGGGCGATGGCGGCATCTCGCTCGCCCTGCCGGCCGACACGGATGCGACGATTGAAACGGACGCCGAGTCGGTCGTCAACGATGGGCTGGCCACGCTGGCCGACAACAGCACAGACGAGCGGCGCGTGCGCCATTGGCGTGTCGGGCGCGGCGGCAACCAGATCAACCTGCACACCGGCGACGGCTCGATCTATCTGCGCCGCACAGACAGCACGGCGGTGCGATAAAGCAGGGCGGAAGGCTGAAGAAAAAATCGCTTGGCGTTTAGTTTTTCTTTGCATCCCTCAGCCTTAAATTATGACGAAACATTTTCGGGCCATGCGCCGTCTATATTGGGCAAGCGGCCTATGCCCGACGCGAAGCTCCCCGATAGTCGAAGCCGCGCAGCCGCGCTCGTGTTCAATCTTTAATCGTTTTTCTAAGTAGCAGGCTGAATGAAACAAGCAATCCTCCTCGCAACTCTTTTACTACTCTGCGCTCCGTCCGCGTGGGCGCAGTCCAGCCCAACGCAGACGCCGAGCGCGATCAACGCATCGGTGAGTGCCACGCCCGCCCTGACTACGAAGGCCGCTTCAGCCAAATCCGGCTTCCCGCTCACGGCGGAACGCGCTAACCCTGTCCGCATCCCGCGTCTGGAAAAGCCGCCCGTGATTGACGGCAAACTGGACGCAGGCGAGTGGCAAGGCGCAGCTATCTTCAAAGATTTCTTCCAGACCGATCCCGGCTATAACGTCTCGGCTTCCGAGCCAACCGAAGTCTTCATGGGCTACGACGCGCACACGCTCTACATCGCGTTTCGTTGTTACGACGAACCGGGCAAAGTGCGCGCCACCGTGCCCAAGCGCGACGACGTGTTTGCCGACGACACGATCCGTGTGCTCCTCGATACCTACAACGATCAACGCAAAGCTTACGTGCTCACCTTCAATCCGTTGGGCGTGCAGGAGGATGGTATCCGCACGGAAGGTTCGGGCGTTGATTGGAGCGTGGACATCGTGATGGAGTCGAAGGGCACGGTCGTCCAAGACGGCTACATCGTCGAGGTGGCGATCCCGTTCAAGTCTCTGCGCTACACTGCGGGCAAAGATAAGCTGTGGGGCTTGCAAATCTTCAGGCAGATTCAACATCTCAACAACGAATCTGATTCGTGGATGCCGCTCTCGCGCGACGTGTCGGGCGTGCTCCCGCAAGAAGGACACATCACGGGCCTCGAAGGCTTAGCCACCGAACGCAACCTCGAAGTGATTCCGAGCCTGACCGTGTCGGAGACGGGCACGCGCGTCCGCTCGTTCCCGCCGACGCTCGATCCGACGACCGGCAATCTCGTCGCCGATCCCGGACGCATGCTCAATCAACCGATCAATCTCGATCCCGGTCTCACCGTCAAACTCGGCATTACCCCGACCATCACGCTTGATGCGACCCTGAACCCGGACTTCGCGCAGGTCGAAGCGGACGCGCCAGTCGTGCTCGTCAATCAACGCTTTCCCATTTTCTTTCAAGAGAAGCGCCCGTTCTTCCTCGAAGGCAAAGATATTTTTCTGACGCCGATCACGGCACTGCACACACGCGCCATCATTGACCCCGATTATGCCGTCAAGCTCACGGGCAAGACCGGACGCAACTCGTTTGGCCTGCTCATGGCCTCAGACAACGCGCCCGGCAACTTCAGCGATGAAGATCGCGAGACGGCGCGCACCGACCCGGCTTTCTTCCGGCGTTTCGTCCAGCCGTTCCTCGACAAGAACGCTTACATCGGCGTCCTGCGCTTGAAGCGCGATATGGGCCGCGAAAACACCCTTGGCCTCATCGCCACGAGCTACAATTTCATCCAGCGCCATAATGATCTCGGCGGCTTCGACGGCCGTTTTAAGCTCAACCCGAAAACCGTCTTCACTTTTCAGGCGCTCGGCACAACCTCGCGCCGCATGGCCTTTGATCAATTCACGGGCGAGCGCGCCATCCACACGTTGAATGGTTTTGGTTACAATTACAACCTCGACTACAGCGCGCGCCACTGGGGCTACAACTTAAACGGCACAGGCTTCACGCGCGGTTATCGCGCCGACGTCGGCTTCACGCAACGCACGGACAATAACAATCATCAATTAAACGTCCGTTGGAACACCGATCCGAAAGAGAAGGGCACGATCCGACAATGGCGCGCGAGCCTGTTCGCCGACATGCAGCACAACTTTCAAGCGCACGGGCAGCGTTGGGACATACAACCCTTCTTCGGTTTCAACATGCCGCGCCAGACCTTCATCACCTTCGGCTACCGACGCGCCTACGAGCGTCTGTTCGCCAAAGAGTTCGGCACGCCCTTCGCCGGCACTGACGACGAACGCTCGACCTACAAGTGGAGCATCATCGTTAACGCCGAATCGCAACTGACTAAGAAGTTCTACTTCTTCACCTCAGTTGTGCGCGACATGCACGTCTTCGATTTCGACTTCGGCGCAGACCCGAAGTTCTCGCGCGCCAGTCCCTCGGCGATAGCGCAACGACAGGCGCAAGCGGCCGGTCTCTGCGACGGCCAGATTCAGCCCGTGCCCACTGCCTGCTTCGGCTTCCTCGATCCGGGCGCGGGCAATCTCT
>QHXQ01000086.1 GCA_003223935.1 Acidobacteriota bacterium
CTTGGTCGCGTTCGACGACAACATCTACACTTGGCGCACCACGTACCAGTTCACGCGCTTTACGTTCGCGCGCGTGCGGTTTGATTACGACACGATCCCGTCGCAGTTGCGCATCAACGCGCTCGTCGGTTGGACGCCGAACCCGGGCACAGCCTTTTACGTCGGTTACAATGATGACCTGACGCGCAACGGCTTGAGTCCCTTCACAGGGCAACTCGAACCGGGCTTCCGGCGCAACGGGCGCACCTTCTTCATCAAAATGTCTTACCTGTTCCGGCGCAGCTTCGGCGGGTAATAGAATAGAGACCAGAGCCTCGCGGATCGTTTCAGGACAAAGGTCGCAATTGATCATGAGCAGCCTGCATTCTTTCATCCGCGAATTAAAAGCAACTGTCGTGAGCGCGCCATTTGCGTTCGTCGCCCTGTCGGCATTGCTCTGCGTGCTCGTGCCAGTGCGCGCGCAACAGCTTGCCGCGCGGGCCGATTCAGGCGTGAACGCAAAACCGGCCACAACGGTCGCAGCGCCGCGCCCCAAACGCATTGCGCCTTTGCGTACGAGCGAACTGCCCGACGGCGCGCGCATCACGATCACGGCCGACGCCGCGCTCGACGATTACTCGGCTTATCGTGAAGGCGACAACTTCTTCGTCCTGCTGCCGCGCGCAAACGCAAACGCGGTGCAGCGCGACCTTGCGAGTGTGCGCAGACTTGTCGGCGTGCGCGTCGAACAACGCGGCGCGGACGCGCTCGTCTCATTCCAACTTGCGTCGGGCACAACCGCGCACGTCAAACAGAATTTCAACCGGCTTGACGTCATCCTCAGCGCGCAAGACCCGCAAGGGCAACCAACACCAACGCCCGCGCCACAACAGAATAGTGGCGCAAACGTCGAGACGAAAAATATAGACAAAAGCTCGCCGCCCTCGGCCGCGAAAGATTCGGTCGAAGCGCCGCCCGATAAATCGGCCGCCACGCCGCCTGCGAGCGACACGACGACTGGCACGACGGTTAACACGCCTGCGTCTGTGGCCGGCGGCGTGAAGGGCCGGCCCGTGCTGTCGCCTGAAAAGGCCAATCCCGTGCGCATCCCGCGCTTCGAGACCGCGCCCGTGATTGACGGCAAACTCGATGATGCGGTCTGGAAGACGGCCGCCGTCTTCAAAGACTTCTATCAGATTCAGCCGGGCGACAACATCGCGCCCTCGAAGCCGACCGATGCCTACATCGGCTACGATGCGCATTACCTCTATTTGGGCTTTCATTGTTACGACGATCCGGCGAAGGTGCGCGCGACCATCGCCAAGC
>QHXQ01000037.1 GCA_003223935.1 Acidobacteriota bacterium
AGATCGCTTGTGTCCACGCCATGCCCTTGCAAGACGGCCAACTCTTCGTCGCCGAAATCGCCGCCGACCACGCCGACCACACGCACATCTGTAAAATAACTCGCGCTCAAAGAAAAATGGGCGGCCGAACCACCCAGCATCTTGTCGCGCTTGCCAAACGGCGTCTCCACTGCATCGAACGCGACCGAACCAACAACTAACAATGACACGTTGTGATGTTCTCCTGTGAAGGAATAGTAGGCAGTAAGCAGTTAAAACAAAACTGGGTTTGCTGCCTACTGCTTACTGCCTTCTGCTTTCTGCTTTTCGTCGCCGAGTTTGCTCAGTTCCTCTTCCGCTTTCTTGTGGAACTTGCTGTCGGGGTAATCCTTGACCAATTGCGACAGGTAGCGGCGCGCTTCCTCGCGGTATTGTTCGGCAGAGATTTTTGGATCGGGCGCTTGCTTGCCTTTGCCTTGCGACAGGTACAGGTTGCTCATGCCGGCGAACCAGAGCGCCTCGTCAATCCGCGAGAAGTTCGGATTGCCCGCGATGATCTCTTCGCAGCGCGCGAGCGACGCGACGTAGGCGTGACGCATGTTGAAGTAGAGCTTCGCGGCTTCGAGATTCTTCACCGAATCGCGTTCGAGTTCCGGGTCGCGAATCGTCGTCGGATCAGGCCCGCTCTTCACCGCGCCGCCCTGTGCCTGCACCGAAACAGACGCGCACAGCATAGACAGCAGCAAGCAGCAAGCAACCGGCAGAAACTTTTTCATAATAACCTCTCAACTACAATGACAAGTGACGAATGACAAGTGGTAAGCAAAGGGCAAAGTTTTTAACTCATCACTCGTCACTGCTTTCGGTACTTTTTGATGATGGCATCGAGCTTATGCGTTGTCGCGTCGGGCCAAAGTTCGGGCGCGGTGAAGATGGCGTTCTTGAGGGCCGAGCCGCATTGACAGCCGCGCGGTTGCTCGCTCAGACGGCGCACCGCCGCGCGCATGATCACTTGCGCGTTGCGCACATTCTTGTTCAAGTATTCGATGACAGTCTCGACCGTGACGGCGTCGTGCCCTTCGTGCCAGCAGTCGTAATCGGTGACGAGCGCGAGCGTCGCGTAGCAGATTTCCGCCTCGCGCGCCAGCTTCGCCTCCTGCAAGTTCGTCATGCCGATCACGTCCATGTTCCAAGAGCGATAGACGTGCGACTCGGCTTTGGTCGAAAACGCCGGCCCCTCCATGCAAAGGTATGTGCCGCCGCGATGCACGTTCACATCTGCGACCTTGCACGACGCTTCGAGCACGTCGCTCAACTCTGCGCACACAGGATGCGCGAAGGTGACGTGCGCGACGATGCCCTCGCCGAAGAAGGTTGACTCGTGCGCGCGTGCGCGTGTGCGGTCGAAGAACTGTTCGGGGATGACTATATCGAGCGGCGCATAACGCTCTTGCAACGAGCCGACCGCCGACGCCGACAGGATGCGCTCGACGCCGAGCAGTTTCAGCGCATAGATGTTCGCGCGAAACGGCAACTCCGTCGGCGTGAACCTATGTCCGCGTCCGTGGCGTGGCAGAAACGCAACGCGCACGCCTTCGAGCGTGCCCAAGATAAACGCATCCGACGGCGCACCGAACGGCGTCTCGACGCGCACCTCTTCCACGTCCTGCAACTCCGGCATCTGATACAAACCACTGCCGCCAATGATGCCGATCTGCGCAGTTGTCATCTCCAATTATTCTCCTCGAAAAGATCAATCTTGCTTCACCGCTAAACCGACCGCGCGTAGCTTGCCATCCTCTTCGATGACATGACCAAGCGGCATATCAGGGTCGTGATAGAACAGACAGAGCCAGCCTTCGCGCGCGGCTTGCGGCAGCAGACGCTTTTTGGCTTCAAGCGTTTCGACCGGATAGAGGTCGTAGCCCATGACCCACGCGAACGGCACGTGTGCGCGCGTCGGCACCAGATCGGCGAAGCCGTAGAGCGTGCGCCCGGCGCGCGTCAAGCGCACACATTGCATCGTGCGCGAATGGCCGGGCACAGTCTCAAGCACCAAGCCCGGCACGATCTCATAGACGTCGGGCTGCAATTCCAGTTGCCCGCGCTCGAACATCGGCATCCAGTTCTCCGGCAGATAACTCGCGCGGTCTCGCTCGTGCGGCGCTTCGGCGTGCGCAAACTCCGCGCGCGCGACAAGATAACGCGCGTTCGGAAACGTCGGCACGATGCGCCCGCTTGCGGCCTTCGTCGTATTGCCGCCCGCGTGATCGAAGTGCAAGTGTGTGTTGACGACGACGGTGATCTCGTCCGCGCCGTAGCCCGTGATGGCTTTGACCGACTCGACAAGCGTGCGCTCGCGCTCGATGCCGTACATCACGCATTGCTTAGCCGACCACTTATCGCCGATACCCGTCTCGATCAGTATCCGCTCGCGCCCCGCCTCGACGAACAGACAGTTCGCATTCAGACGCACGCGATTCTCTTCGTCCGGCGGCGCAACCCGCGCCCACAAAGCACGCGGCACGACGCCAAACATCGCTCCGCCGTCCAAGCGAAACTCCGTGTCCGGCACGACCTCGATCCGGTAATCGCCCAAAAGCATGAGAAAGCAGTAAGCAGCAGGCAGCAGGCGGCAGGCGGCAGGCAGTAAAGGCTAAGGAGCAAAGAGCGACTTCGTCTTAAATGTCTTTTGCTTTAACTGCCTACTGCTTACTGCCTACGGCCTACTTCTTATTCGCGTTGCTGCCGTGCGGCGACTGCACGGGCGGCGCTGCGGGTTGTTCTGCGCCTGCGGGCGGCATGTCCTCTTCGCCGGGCAGACCATGCGGCGAGACCATCGGCGGCGCGGGCGGCGCTTCGACCTTGAAGTCTTCGGCCACCGTCACGTGTTGGCGCGCGGCGATCTCGTCAATCAACTTGTCGCGCTTCTCTTTCTCGACCGCAGCCTTCGCCTGTTCGCGTGGCGACTGCGGCGCACCGAACGGATTGCCCTGCGCGCTCGGATAGCCGATCAAGATGTGACGCGCGTGCACTTCCTCTTCATCTTTGCCGTCTTCGCCTTTAGTCGTGCGCTTCTCTTCGGTCTGAATGATGTGGAAGCCGAACGGCGTCTCGATCACATCGCTTGTCTGGCCGGGCTGCATGCTGAAGGCTGCATCCTCGAACGGCTTGACCATCTCGCCGTGCTTGAACCAAGGCAACTCGCCACCTTTGTCTTTGCTGCCCGGATCGGTTGAATACTCTTTGGCCAACGCGGCGAAATCTTCGCCCGCCTTCACGCGCTTCAAGACCTCTTCGGCTTTTGCGCGCGTCTGCTTCGTGTCCAATTCGGGATGCTTGGCGATGTAGGCGTCGATGTCCTGATCGGTCGCTTCAACTTTCTGCTTCAGGGTCGGAAAGTATTTCTGCGCGAGTATCTGCGACTCTTGCAGTTTGAACATCAACTGCGTCATGCGCTCTTTATCCACACCCGCCGCGCGCGCTTTCCGCGCGAGCACTTGCACAGGGGCCCACTGGGTCTTCATGAGCTGCTCCTTCTGCTGGTCGGAGATGCCTGCCGCAGACGGCATCAGCCCCATGTCCTGCGCGTCTTTAAGGAACTGATCGAAGTTCTGTCGCTGCCCCGGTTCGTTGATGAAACTATCAACCTCTTGGTTCGTGAACAACTGATCGGGCGACGTGATGCCGGCCTTCTTCTGTTTATCGGCGTAGGTCTGCGCCAAGACCAAGCCGCGCGCCGTCTCAAGCTGGCGCTGCACTTCGGGCTTGTCGGCTATGCCCGCAGCCCGCGCCTCTTGTCCGATGGCGAGTATCTGGCGCAACTGCTTGGCGAGATTTTTGCGCTCTGCGGGGTTGTTCGCCAACGCCGTCAACTCCTGCGGCGGCACAATCGTCTGGACGAGTTGCGACATGTCGTCTGCCGAGACGTTGATCGCCTCGCTGCGCCGCCCCTTCCACTGCCACACGAGAAAACCGAGCGCGAGGACGACCGCCACGCCGGCCGCGATGAGCGCCTTCGTCGTCGCACTCATGCCACCAACCGGTCGCGTGGTTGCCGGCGCAACTACGCCTGTTGCGCCCATGCTCGTCGTGAAAGCTTCATCGGCCGCGCGGTCGGACTCTGTTTCGTATGACGATGCATCCGATACGCTGCTCGCGCCGGCCACAGCTTCGGATTCATCAACCGGCGCTGCCGCATCCGCCTCGCTCGTCTGCGGCATATCGTTTGGCGCGGTCGCGTACTCGCTCGTCGCGGCTTCCGTTGTCGCCGCCCGTTCGACATCGCCTTGCGTTAATTCATTCGTTGCGTCCGCTTTGACGAGCGTGTCACAGTTCGGACATCTCGCCTGACCTTCCATCACGGACGTACCACAATTCGGGCAAACAATCATAACTGCACTCTATTCCTTCTTAATTTGATCTACGCTGCACGCGCGACGTAACCCTTGCGCCCCGCGCTTCAGCCTCAAACGCTTGTTCTATTCCGCTTCATGTTCAGACGTATGCTGCACAAGTTCGAGCAGCACGCCGCCCGCACTCGCCGGATGGACGAATGCCACCAGACAACCTGCCGCGCCCACGCGCGGCGTCTCATCAATCAAACGCGCTCCTTGTGCTTTTAAACGCGTAAGCGTCGCGCCAATATCTTCGACACGCACCGCCACGTGATGTATGCCCGGCCCGCGCTTCGCCAAAAACTTCGCCACCGGCGATGCGTCATGCGTCGGCTCAAGCAACTCGATGCGCGGCTCGCCCAGCGGCAACATCGCCACACGCACACCCTGCTCCGCGACCTCTTCCACGTGCACCACCGCCAGCCCCAGAGCATCGCGCCAAAACGCCAACGCCTCGTCCAGCTTCGCCGTCGCAATGCCGATGTGCTCGATGTGCATAAGCAGTAGGCAGTAAGCAGCGGCAGTAGGCAGCAAAAGCAGTTTGTTTTAACTGCCTACTGCCTGCTACTTACTGCCCACTGCTTTTCAGAATCTCTTCCACCGCCGAATACGGGTCGCGCCGTTTGTCGGCGACTTCGCGCGCGAGTTCGTCGAGGCGCGCGTTTGTGCCGTTGCGTTTGACGACGCGGGCGAGCAGCGTCTCGCCGAGCAACTCTAGGATGCGCCAACGCGCGACGGCGGCGCGACGCGCAGATGTGGACTGCGCGCTTCGTTGATAATCTTGATAGCTCGCAATCGCGGCGGCGAGTTCTTCCGTGCCGTTGTTTTCGGTCGCAATCGTCTTGATGATCGGCGGCTGCCAGCCGTCCGGCCGTGTGGCCAGTGTCAACAACGCCTCAAGCTCTTTCTCCGTGCGCAGGACGCCGTCGCGGTCGGCCTTGTTGATGACGAAGACATCGCTGATCTCCATGATGCCGGCCTTGATCGCCTGCACGTCGTCGCCCATGCCCGGCACGAGCACGACGACCGACACGTCCGCCGTCTTCACGATCTCAACCTCATCCTGCCCGACGCCGACTGTCTCCACGATGATCTTCTCATAGCCCGCCGCATCAAGTATGGCCACCGCATCAACCGTCGCACGCGCAAGCCCGCCCAAATGCCCGCGCGTCGCCATCGAACGAATGAAGACGCCCGGATCGAGTCCGAGCACCTGCATGCGTATGCGGTCGCCAAGAATCGCACCGCCCGAAAACGGACTCGAAGGATCAACGCACACAATCCCGACGCGCTCATTACGCTTGCGATACAGAGCCGCCAGCCGATCAACCAGCGAAGACTTCCCCGCGCCCGGCGCACCCGTGATGCCCACAACGAGGCCGCGCCCCGTGTGCGGATAGAGCGCCTTCATCAACTCCGCCGCATCCTCCGCCCCATCTTCAACCTTCGAGATCGCACGCGCCACCGCTCGCGCCTCGCCCGCGAGGATGCGTTCGCTGTCGGTGCTGACTGCTGCACTCATCACTGATTTAACAACTGCCTTGCGATCACGAGTCGTTGAATTTCGCTTGTGCCTTCGCCGATGGTGCAGAGTTTGGAGTCGCGCCAGTATTTTTCGGGCGGGTAGTCTTTGGTGTAGCCGTAGCCGCCGTGAATCTGGATCGCTTCCTCGCAGACTTTGACGCTCATCTCCGAAGCGTAGAGCTTTGCCATCGAAGACTCTTTCGTCACCTTGCGCCCTTGATCCTTCAGATAAGCCGCGCGATAGGTCAGCAAACGCGCTGCGTCAATCTGCGTCGCCATGTCTGCGAGTTTGAACTGGATCGCTTGAAACTCTGAGATCGCCTTGCCGAACTGTTTACGCTCCTTTGAATACTTAAGCGCCGATTCGTATGCGCCCTGCGCGATGCCGAGTGCGAGCGCGGCAATCGAGATGCGCCCGCCATCTAAAATCTGCATCGCCTGAATGAAACCGAGACCTTCGGGGCCGAGCCGGTTCATGTCGGGCACGCAGCAATCTTCAAAGATGACGCTCGCCGTCTCGGACGCGCGCAGACCCAGCTTGTCCTCTTTCTTGCCGGGCTTGAAACCGCGCATGCCCTTCTCGAAGATGAACGCGGTGATGCCCTTCGAGCGCATCGCACGGTCGGTCGAAGCCACAGCGACACAGATGTCTGCGTGAATCGCGTGCGTGATGAAATTCTTCGAGCCGTTGACGAGCCAGCAGTTCTCTTTCCTAACGGCCGTCGTGCGCGTGCCCGAAGCGTCTGAGCCTGCGCCGGGTTCGGTCAAGCCCCACGCGCCGAGTTTTTCGCCGCGCGCGAGCGGCACGAGGAATTTTTGTTTCTGCTCCTCCGTGCCGAACATGTAGATGTGATTCGAGCAGAGCGAATTGTGCGCCGCGATGGAGATGCCGACCGAGCCGTCCACGCGCGAGAGTTCTTCGATGATGCTGACGTACTCGACATAACCCAGTCCCGCGCCGCCGTACTGTTCGGGGAAGATGACGCCCATGAAACCTTGCGCGGCCAGCTTCGGCAACAACTCGACCGGAAAGTGCTGCGTCTCGTCCCACTCGCGCACATGCGGCGCGATCTCGCCTTCGGCAAACTCGCGCACGCTCTGTTTGATCTGTTGCTGCTCTTCGTTGAGATCGAATTGCATAGTGAACCGTCGAAGCCTCTCCATCAAGACGCGCAAAAACAGGCAAACAGGACAAGCCCTCATGCAACACCGGACGGTGCGTCGCTGTTTGCCTGAACGGGATATTGTAACCTAACTCCGCGTCCGAACGTGACCGGCCGCGCGCCTTTTCGCCGCCGCGCGCGCCTGTTTTTGCGGCGCAGCTTTGCGTTTGAGACTCGCCACTTCCGTCGGCGTCAGATGCCGCCACGCGCCCGGTTTTAATCGTTCATCCGTGATCCGGCCGATGCGTGTGCGGCGCAGCTTCAAGACCGAGTGACCGATCTCATCAAACATGCGCCTGATCTGTTGATTGCGCCCCTCGTGCAGCACGACCTCGAACCAAGCGTTTGCGCCAGTCTCATCAAGCTTCACAACGTGCGCGGGCGCAGTGCGCGCGCCATCATCGAGCCTTATGCCGCGCCGCAAGCGTTCGATAGCATCTTCGGGCGGCACGCCTTTGACCTTGACCTCGTAAACCTTCAGCACTTTATTCCGCGCCGACGTGATGTAGTTCGTCAACTCGCCGTCGTTCGTCAACAACAGTAAGCCCTCAGTGTTGAAATCCAGACGCCCGACCGGATGCACCTTGCCCAGAGACTTCGGGATCAAATCCGTCACCAAAGGTCGCCCCTCCGGATCGCTCACGCTCGACAGATAACCCTTCGGCTTATTCAGCAACACGTAAACCTTGTGCTGTCCTTCAAGCAACGGATTGATCAAACGCCCGCGCACCTTGATGTGATCCCGCGCCGGATCAGCCTTCGTGCCCGGCTCAGACACAACCTGCCCGTTCACCGTCACCTCGCCCGCCGCGATCAACTCTTCCGCATGCCGCCGCGAAGCGATGCCAGCCGCCGCGATCAGTTTTTGTAATCGTTCTTCCACAATAGAGGTCAGAGGTTAGTCAGAACAGTTTTCACTGACCGCTAACCTCCGACCTTTGACCTCTGCTTTTATGCTCCGCCCGCCAAGTCCTCGAAGTCTTCGACGTTCGGCAACTCGGTCAAGTCCTTCAAGCCGAATTGCAGCAGGAATTCTTTCGATGTGCCGTACATCATCGGGCGGCCGATGGTCTCTTTGCGTCCTTTGGCAACGATGAGGCGTTTGTCGAGAAGCGTCTTGATCGCGGAGGGCGATTGCACGCCGCGTATCTCCATGATTTCGGGGATCGTAACGGGTTGCTTGTAGGCGATGACGGCGAGCGTCTCAAGCGCGGCGAGCGAGAGCTTCGCGGACGGGCGCGACTTGAGGAAGGCGCGGACGTGCTCGTGATATTCAGGGCGCGTCGCGATCTGCCAGCCGCCCGCCACCTCGCGCATCAGCAAGCCGCCGTTGCGCTCGTTGAACTCCTTTGCCAATTCTTCCAGCGCCATCTCGACATAGCCGCGCTCTTCGTCCAAAACCTCTGCGATGGTCTTCGCGGGCAATGGCTCTTCCGAGACGAAGATGAGCGCTTCGATGGTTGACATCAACTCGGCCATCGAACGCGGCCCCGCCGGCGCGACTTCATCATCGGTCGCTTCATCCGCGTCAACCGCGCGCGCGGCTCTGTCCTCTGCGTCCGCATCGTGGATGATGACCTCGGACTCGGTCTCATCTATCGCTTGCACGTTTTGCTCTTCGTTCATCTCACTAATTGCTTCCATTGTTCACACGGGCGATGATGTCGCCGAAAGTTGCCGTCTGAATTAGCACGATCTCAGACGTGCGGACGATCTCAAGCACGGAGAGGAAGGCGAGCACGAGTTCGCGGCGCGTCGCGGCGCGCTCGAAGAATTGGCGCAGGTTCAACTCGCCCGCTGACATGATCATGTTGCGCAGGCGTTCGAGTATCTGCGCCATCGTCACCTCGTCGCGCTCGATCTCCAACAGGACTTCCTGCTTCTTGCGCGCAAGTATCTCCTGAAAGACATTCAACAGATCGAAGACGCCCGCCGACACCTCCGGGTTGTTCTTGTCCGTCTCCAAAGGCGCGCGCGTGTAGATCGCACGCTCGACGGTCGCACGCGACCAGAGCATCTGTGCCGCCGCTTTGAACTTCTGATGCTCAAGCAGACGGTCGATCAGTTCGCGGCGCGGGTCTAACAACTCCTCTTCCGTCGTCTCAGCGAGCGGATCAGGCGGCAGGAGCATCTTCGATTTGATCTCGATAAGTTGCGCCGCCATGACGAGGAAATCGCTCGCCAAGGCGATGTCCATCTCTTGCATCAGGCGCAGGTAGCGCAGGTATTCGTCGGTGATGCGCGCGACCGGAATATCGTAGATGTCCACCTGCTCTTGCCGGATCAAGTAGAGCAACAGGTCGAGCGGGCCGGCAAACTCGCCGAGCACCAACTGCAATTCGTCGCCGCCGCGATCCAAAGCGATCTCGGGCCGCGCGCCCGCCACATTGAGCGGCACGGGCGCAGCTTCGGCTGCCGCGCTCGCAGTTTGAGGTGCAACGACGGTCGCCGGCTCAGCGACGGATGCGTCTGTCGTCGGCACGACGCTCGGCGCGTCCGGTTCACTCAACTCAGAGTTTTGTTCCTGCACTTCGTCCATGCTTCACTTCACGCCTTTGCCTGCACGCCGACGAGACCCATGCGCGCCTTCACTTCTTCAAGCGTCGCGCGCGCGATCGCTTGCGCGCGCTCGCGGCCCGAATCGAGGATGCGATCAAGCTCTGCGTCATCGTAGCCGCGCGCGCGCGCTTGCAACGGGCGCAGGAACTCAATCGTCACGTCCGCCAACTCAGACTTCAACGCCGCATAACCTTTGCCCGCGAAGTGCGCTTCAACTTCGGCGGGCTGCTTGTCGGCCAGCAGTTGATAGATCGTCAACAGATTTGTGATCGCGGGGCGCGTCTCGTCGAAACGTATCTCCGTGCCTGAGTCGGTGACGGCGCGTTTGAACTTACGCCGCACGGTGTCTGTATCGTCGAGCAGCGTGATCGCGCCGTTTGCGTCTTCGTCGGACTTCGACATCTTCTTCGCCGGATCGCTCAAAGATTGAATCCGCGCGCCGACCTTGGGGATATAAGGATCGGGGACGCGAAACGTCTGGCCGTAATCGCGGTTGAAGCGTTCGGCAATATCCCGCGTCAGTTCAAGATGCTGTTTCTGATCATGACCGACGGGCACGAGGTCTGTCTGATAGAGCAGAATGTCCGCGGCCATCAGCACTGGATAAGTGAGCACCCCTGTGCCGACCGACTCGCGCTGTTTGGCGGCCTTATCCTTGAACTGCGTCATGCGCTCAAGCTCGGATTTGCGCGTGATGCAGTTGAGAATCCAAGCGAGTTCCGCGTGTTCGGGCACGTCCGATTGAATAAAGATGATCGAGACCTGCGGATCGATCCCTGAAGCGAGATAGAGACGCGCGAGTTCGCGCGTCTTACGGGCCAAGACTTGCGGGTCTTGCGGGATGGTGATCGCGTGCAGGTTGACGATGCAGAAAAAACTCTCGTACTCGTGTTGCAGCGCGGCCCAATTGCGCAGCGCGCCGAGATAGTTGCCGATGTGTATGTTGCCGGTCGGCTGCGCGCCGCTGAAGATGCGTTTCATCTGTCGTTATGAAGCTCCGAGAAAAACAATCTGCCACGCCAGCGGAATGACGAAGCCGAAGATTTTACCGAACACGCCCGTGAAGACCGCGATAAATAGCAGCATGAAGCCAAAGCGTTCGAGCGCCTCGATGCCTGAGGCGAAGCTATCGGGCAGGATGCTGTACAAAATCTTGCTGCCGTCGAGCGGCGGAATGGGAAATAGATTGAAGATGGCCAGCCCGACATTGAGCTTGAAGAAGATACCCAGCAACTGGGCCGCCGCTTCCATGCCTGCCGAATTGCGGTCAACGGCGATGATGCCCCAGTATCGCGGGTCTTGCGCCAGCGCGCCCGTGCGCATCAGCACGACGATGATGATCGCGGTGACGATGGCAATCGCTAAATTACCGAGTATGCCCGCAATCGAGACCCAGAAATTGGCCACGCGCTTGTTGCGCCATGCGAGCGGGTTAACCGGCGTCGGCCGCGCCCAGCCCAAAAGCGGCGCGTGCGCGAAGAATGCGATGGTTGGAAAGAGCAGCGTGCCGATGGGATCGACGTGCGTGATCGGATTGAGCGAGATGCGGCCTTGATGCCGCGCCAGATCATCGCCGAACCGATCCGACATCAAGGCGTGCATCGCCTCGTGCACGGACAGCGAGAAGATCAGCGCGATCATGTAGAAGATGAACTGCCAGATACTGCTCTCCATAGCTGCTTACACCCGTCAATACTGCCGTCCGGCGGTCAACGCGCCACACTAACACGCAGGTGCAGGAGTGTCAAAATCAGAGTGGTCAGTGGTCAGTGGTCGGTGGTCAGTAGAAAAGCTTCCGTGTTTTTACTGACCACCGACCACTGACCACTGACCACTTTTTCACCGCAGCAACGTCCCGCGAATGCCGAGCGGCAGATTATAAGCCGAGTCGTTGGTGACGACGGCCATACGGCCGTCGGCGCTGAAGGCGAGACCGATGACGTTCATGCCGGCGACGACGAGCGTGGCGGCGCGCCCGTCCGGGCTGATGCGCACGACGCCGCGCCGCCCGCGCAAAGAAGCCGCGACGTAGAGATTGCCCGCAGTATCGAACGCGAGGCCGCCGGGACGACCAAGCCCGCGATAAAAAATTTCCGCGTCGCCGTGCTCATCAATCCGCATCACGGCGTCGAAGCTTGAGACGGTCGGGCCCGTGACGTAGAGCGCGCCGTCGGGGCCGAAGGCCAAGTGATAGGCCGCGATCGACGGTTCAAGGCTGGCCCATTCGTGCGCCTCGCCGATACCGTTGACGCGATAGATCGTGCCCGTGCGGTCGCCGACGTACATGATGCCATCTTTATCGAACGCGAGTCCCGTGGCGATGCCGAGGTCGCGCGCAAACGGCACGACTTCGTGGAAGTGCGTCAGGCGATAGACCGTGCCATCGTTGCGGCTGGTGACGAAGAGTTGGCCGTTCTGATCAAAGGCGAGGCCCGTCGGGTTGACGATTTCGCCATTCACGTCCACGACATGACCATCGGTGGTGATGCGGAATAGCGAGACCAACTCCTTCTGCCCGCGCGAGCCGGAGCGCATGACCCAGAGCGCTCCATCGTCCGGGTCAAACGCAGGGTTGGCGACGTTGTGCAGATCGAGCGCGAGTTTCTCGCCGATGGTGATCTGTGCGGGCGCGGTGCGCGCGCCGTCGCCGCTCTCCAACGTCACCTCAAGTTGTCCGCCTTCTTCATACTCTTCCGGCACGAGCGCCAGCACGCGCGCAGGTGACGCGCCAACCAGACGCGCCCGCATCTCCCCGAACAATACTTGGCATTCGTTCAGGCTGCTCGTGTCGTAAGCCCGGCACTCGATCAACACCTCACCGCCCGGAAGCGCCGCCGCCGGATCGATATGCACAATTTCCCCTGCTCCGCTCATCGCAATCTCCGAGTTTGTTCGTAGTCAGTGGTCAGTAGTCCGTCGTGCTTCGTTCCGTCAGTTGTCAGCTTCATCTGTAGCCGCGCGCGCTGGACACAACTGATAACGGACAACTGACTACTGACGATGCCGCATGATACGACGCGCGCCAATCCATGTCTATGCACCGTTCAGCGGCGCGTCGTGCTATTGGTTCGTGCGCTCACTTAACTGCTTGCGGCCGCCGTCACTATGCTATAATTCACCGGTCAATTGATTTCGAGTGTTAAGACGCGCCGCATCGAGCGGGCTTAATTTTGGCCTGAAACGCGGCGCATGAACGACCAAGCGAAGTGATTTCGCCGGGCAACAACGACAAGCCGCAGACAGCGTCCGCTCTCAAATGCTCGCTTCACTCTCTCTCTAACTACCGGTCAGCCAACAACAGACGAACGCGCGGCGGCGCTTTTGGCGCGGCGCTTTCGCCCGACGGAATAACAAGGAGGCTTTAACATCCGCACCGTACACGGCAACACACAGGGTCTCAAACCCAATCAATTGCGCCGCATCGAAAAACTCTACGCGCGCCGCATCGCGCCGCAGCAGATCGTCACGCCGGAGTTTGCGCGGCAACTGACAGAGCTATCGCACGAGACCAGAAGACAACTCGGCGCGTTGATTGATCGCAAAGGTTATGTCGAATATATAGTCGTCGGCGATGCACGCCGGATCGAGTGGCCCGATCTCAGGCGCACGCGCGTCGGCTCGGATCGCTTTCGCGGCCTGCGCTGCATTCACACGCACCTGCGCGGCGAAGAATTGACGCAAGACGACTTGAACGATCTGGCGCTCCTGCGGCTCGATCTGATGGCCGCGATTGATGTGGATCAGAGAACGGGCTTGCCCGGCGTCGTGCGCGCCGCGCATCTGCTGCCGACCACCGCCGCAGAGATTGACGACGCGGCGCACCATGAGCCTTACGTCTTTCTCGCGCCGACGATCCCCGCGCACCTCGACGTTGATTTTCTTGAACTGATCAACTCGCTCGAAGAGGAGATGGTGCGCAACCGGCGGGCCGTGCGCCGCGCCGAAGGGCGCGACCGCGCGATCCTCGTCGGCGTCACGACCGGCTCGCTGGCCGACGCCGAAGAGTCAATGGCTGAACTGCGCGAACTGGCCGCCTCGGCCGGCGTCGTTGTGCTCGATCACATCATTCAACGCCGTTCCGCGATTGATCCGCGCACTATCTTAGGTCGCGGCAAGTTGGATGAACTGATCGTGCGCGCCTTGCGTCTCGGCGCAGACTTGATCGTGTTTGATCGTGAACTCAGTCCAGCACAGGTGCGTTCGATCTCCGAAGCGACCGATCTCAAAGTGATTGATCGCGCGCAACTCATCCTAGACATCTTCGCGCAACGCGCGGAGACGCGCGAGGGCAAGATTCAGGTTGAGCTGGCGCAGTTGAAATACATTTTGCCGCGCCTCGTCGTCGGACATGATTCTGCGTTCTCGCGGCTGGCGGGTGGCATCGGCGGGCGCGGCCCCGGCGAGACGAAACTGGAGACTGACCGCCGTCGCGTGCGCGACCGCATCAATCGTCTTGAGCGCGAGATTGACACCTTGCGCCAACGCCGCCAACAACGACGCAAGGAGCGCACACGACGCGAATTGCCGATCATCTCGATTGTCGGTTACACGAACGCGGGCAAGTCAACGCTCCTAAACGCGCTGACCGAAAGCAAAGTGCTCGCCGAGCAGCGCATGTTCGCGACGCTCGATCCCACATCGCGCCGTCTGCGTCTGCCGCGCGAACAGGAAGTGATCCTCAACGACACGGTCGGCTTCATACGCGATCTGCCGCCCGACTTGATCGCCGCCTTCCGCGCGACGCTCGAAGAGATCAGCGACAGCGATCTCTTGATCCATCTGATTGACGCCGCGAATCCGCGTTGGCAGCAACAACTCGCGTCCGTTGATCGCATTCTCAATGAGCTTGATTTCGCGCGCATCCCGCGCCTCGTCGTCTTCAACAAAGCCGACCTGCTCGACGCGGAGATTCTCGCCGCGATGATGCGCCAAGCAGGCTGCGACGGAGAGCGCCGTTGCCTCGCCATCTCCGCCATTGACGCGCGCACGTTGCGCCCAATGCTCGCGCAGGCCGGCGAAATTCTCGCGCGTGATCTGACACACGCAAAACATGAGCAGACTAAGCGAACAGATGAGGTAGAGGACAGCGAGCGCACACGCGGTTCACAGCGCCGCGAGCACGTTGACCATTTTGGTCGTGTCGCGCAGCATTAAAAAGTTTGGCATCGTTTCGCTTGAGACATTAAATGAGCAGCCGTCGTCGCCGTCCCATCTTTACAACTCGCCTAACGCGCGCACGCAACGTGGCGGCGCGCGTTTTTGCGCGTCCGCTTAGTTGGCTTCGGCCGACCACACAGTTCGTCATCGCCTTCACCGTCCTCTCCATCGCCACGACCTTCCTACTCTCGCACACGCACACGCAAGCGCCGATGGAGATGTACCGCGAGGGCGATGTCGTGCGCACGAGCGTGATCGCGCCCGCAGACATCGGCTACGAAGACCCGCAGTTGACCGAAGCGGCGCGCGCTACGAATCCAAGCGCGCCGCCCGTCACCGGCTGGCTCAGACGCAATCAAGTGGTCGCGCGCGAAGGCGACACCGTGACCGCGCGCATGCTCGCGCAGATGGATGCGATCCGCGCTTACAGTCATCACGAGCGCCGGCCCGAGCATTACTTAGGTCTGCTATTTCTCGTTGCCGCGCTCTACTGGGGCGTGTGGAAATTCGTCGAGCATCGCAGTCTGGACAAAGCGCTGCCGCTCTCGCAGGCTAAGACTTATACGCTGCTCACATCTGCGATCTTGATCGAGACGCTGCTGATGCGCGTCGGCGTGATCGTCGCCAAGTCAATCTCCGTGCAGTACGAGCGCGCGCCTTGGAACGATGCGACGATCCTGAGCTTCGCCATTCCGTTTGCGGCGGCGACGTTGTTGGTGGCGCTCTTGATGGACGTACAACTCGCGCTCATCACCGCCATCATCACGGCCATCTTCGCCGGCCTACTCGCACCGAACGGCGTGATGATGGCGTGCTACGCGATGATCTCTTCGTCGGCCGCGATCTTCGGCGTGGGTCGTTATCGTGAACGACAATCGGTGACGGTCGCGGGGCTTTACGTCGCCATCGTCAACGCGCTCGCGGCCATCGCGGTACTCTTCGCCACGCAGCAACCGTTGACCATCGGCTCGCTCTTGCTCGCGTTCGGCTGTGGGCTGGCCGGCGGCGTGTTGACGACGATCTTCACGGCGGGCGGCTTGCCCGTGAACGAAGCGGTCTTCGGCGTGCTGACGGACGTGAAGCTGTTGGAGTTGTCGAACGCAGACTTGCCCGTGCTCGGTCAACTCGCCTTGCGTGCGCCGGGCACAAATCAACACTCGCATGCGGTCGGGCAGTTGGCTGAAGAAGCTTGCCGCGCCATCGGCGCGAACGCTTTGCTTGCACGCATCGGCGCGCTCTATCACGACATCGGCAAACTCGCCGCGCCCGACATGTTCATCGAGAACCAGACGGGCGACAACCCGCACGACCGTCTGCGCCCCTCAAACAGCGCGCGCATCATCACCAGCCACGTCACCTACGGCGCGCGTTTGGCAAAAGAGATCGGCCTGCCAAAGAAGATCGCCGACTTCATCCCGCAGCATCACGGCACGCGCACGCTCCACTTCTTCTTACGCAAGGCGCAAGCGCAAGCCATACACGGCGAGCAGGTCAACGAAGCCGAGTTTCGTTATCCGGGGCCGAAGCCGCAGTTCAAAGAATCCGCCATCATGATGCTCGCCGATTCATGCGAGGCGGCGGCGCGCTCGCTCGCCCGCCCCGACCCGCAGAACATCCGCACCATCTGCAACAAAATCTTTGAAGCCATCGTCAGCGACGGTCAACTCGACGAATGCGATCTTTCTTTACGCGAACTCACCGCCATCCGCGAATCCATCATCACCGCCCTGACCGCCATCTACCATGCACGCATAGACTACCCCGGCTTCAATCCGCCCGCCCTCTCCAACTCCATGGCCGCCGTACTGCCCGCCGCCGAACTCGACACCGAAGAACGCGGCGTCCACTACAACAAACCCTCCGAAGTCCCGATCAGCCAAGGCGGCGAGGTCGAAGATGAAGCAGTGACGAGCAAAGGCAGGCAGTAAGGTTACGACTCATCAGCACGCCGGCCATCTAAATATTCTTGTGCTATTTTAACTTCCCTATTCAACCCTTCTATCAACTCATTTCTCAGCCCTTCGAAGTCAGGGAAATAACTAAAATGTCCTCTTCCACCTAAATTAAGAAAACGTAGTGACTCTTCATAAGTAGCTGCCGGCAAAACAATCTTCTTAACATGCTGAGAGTATCTTTCTTCCATTGGCTGGAAGGGATCACCACTGAGAGTAAAAGCCGACTGCTGTGCAAGCATTCGAGGGTTACTTAAAACAGGTGCGACTGCAATGGTATGCAATGGGTAGGCAAACGAAACATATCCGGGGTGGTACAAAACTTCCTCCACATTTGAATTGCCCACATTCTCGCCGAGAGCTACTTGTCCTGTGTAGCCATAGTTAGCATAGTTCAAATGTTCTGGACTAAGTATAAAGATTGCAGCGTCGTCAGAAGATTTGCGCCCGCAATGAGCAAAGTAGAGAGCGCATATGAAACTTTCTGACCAATCCAAAAGCCTTGTTGGTATTCCGTGATGCTGCATCGAAAAGATAATGCCCCAATCACTCATCTCGCGGAATGTTAGGAGATGCCATGCGCGCGCCTTGTACTTTCGATATAAGCTTTTATAAACATCGCGCATCATTTCAACCTTCTCACCCTCTGGAAGAGTTATGCCTATCGCATTTAGACTGTTCTCAACGTGTCGATGCAGACTCGTTTGTAATGTCCATTCCGCAAGGCGATGACCTCGATACCACAATGGATATCCTTCTTTTCTTGCCGCTTCTTGCAGCGTGTGAATTTGATCAAGAATGTCTTGCCATGCAGTCATACAGCAATAAGGTATAGATTAATCGCAGGTGCTAATCAAACTGTCCGTGCAGCTTCGCGTAAGTCGTCGCTAAGTCTTCGGGCAGGACGCGGGTTTCGCCGATGTTGGACATGAAGTTGGCGTCGCCTGTCCAGCGTGGGAGGACGTGGAGGTGTACGTGGCCGGCGACGCCTGCGCCGGCGGCGCGACCTAAGTTCATGCCGAGGTTGAAGCCGTCGGGGCGGTAGGCGGCGCGGAGGATGGTTTGCGCGCGCTTGGCTAAGTCCATCATCTCGTCGGTCGCGGGTTTTGAGACGGCGTCGAGGTCGGCGGTGTGTTGGTAGGGGATGATGAGCAGGTGGCCGTTGGTGTAGGGGAAGCGGTTGAGGACGATGTAGTTGTACTCGGCGCGGTGGACGATGTAGTTGCTTTCGTCGTGCTCAGTGTCTTGATGAAGCGCGCAGAAGATGCAAGCGGGCGCGTCGCCTGTTGGCTCGTCCGCGCCCGCGCCTTTGATGTATTGATAACGCCAAGGAGTCCAGAGCCTGTCCACGTTTAGCTTTCACTCCGTAGGGCGGCTGAACTGTTTCACATGAGCGGTGGCGTCTGACTGCCGCCGCCTTCTTGGCCGGCGGGCGCGCTCTCAGTCGGCGCAGACGTTTGTGGTGCAGTCGTGCCGTCGGCTTCGAGGTTGATCAGTTCTTTCATCTCTTTGCCGGGTTTGAAATAGGGGACGCGCTTGGCGGGGATGTCAACGGGCGCGCCGGTCTTGGGGTTGCGCCCGCGTCGTGCGCCGCGCGAACGCACGCGGAAACTGCCGAAGCCGCGCAGTTCGATCTTCTCGCCGTGATTCAAAGTCTCAATGATCGACTCGAAGACGATCTCGACGAGTCGTTCGGCGTCCTTCTTGGTCAACTCGGCCGCCCGCGCGACATCTTCGACCAACTCCGCTTTCGTCATACATGCACCTCGCAAAAGGAAAGGCTTGGGGATGAGCCACAACGATCATTTACAGATCACAAAGCTTTAATAGCCAGTTTTCAAAGCCAACTCGTACAGTAGCAGAAACCGTCAATTCAGGGCAAGACGGAAGCTACGCCCAGCCAACAGCTTACATCAGATGAGACTGAACCGGACAAAGTGAAAGCCCCACGATGGCTCAAGCAGTGATCGCGGGGCTTTACAATACAGAAGTTAAGCGCGCTTAACTTTCTTTGTCTTCATCCGTGCTGGTCGGCCGGTTCAAGAGACCGCCGAGTTCGGCGAGCGAGGCCATGCCGCCGCGCGCTTCTGAAGAGTAGCTCTTGGTATCAACAATCGGCTCGTCGTGGGCGACGGCGCGGTGCGACAGTCCGATCTTCTTCGTGTCCTGCTCGATGCGCAGGATGCGGAAGTCCATCTCCTGCCCGACCTGCGCCACGTCCTCAGGCCGATTGACGCGCTCTTCTGATAACTCGGAGACGTGGCACAAGCCTTCGAGACCTTCTGCCAACTCGACGAACGCGCCGAAGTTGGCAAAGCGCGTGATCTTGCCTTTGATGATGTCGCCCGGCTTGTGCTCGTTGATGAAGCGATCCCAAGCACTCTGCTCCGTGTCTTTGATCGAGAGCGAGAGCCGGCGATTCTCCGTGTCAATGTTGGTGATGACCGCTTCGATCTCCTGCCCCTTCTTCAAGACCTCGCCCGGATGCTTGACGCGCTTGTTCCAAGAGATGTCGGAGACGTGGACGAGGCCGTCAATGCCCTCTTCGATCTCGATGAACGCGCCGAAGTCCGTCAGGTTACGCACGCGCCCGTGGATGCGCGAGCCGATCTGATAGCGTTCGCGCAAGGTGTCCCAAGGGTTCGGCTGCACCTGCTTCATGCCGAGACTGATGCGGCGCGCGCGCGGGTCAACGCCGAGCACTTCAGCTTCGACCGTGTCGCCGACGTTGACCAATTTCCCCGGATGCTTCGTCCGCTTCGACCAACTCATTTCGGAGACGTGCACGAGACCTTCCACGCCCGGTTCAAGCTCAACGAATGCGCCGTAGTCGGTCACGCTCGCAATCGTGCCTTTGACGCGCGTGCCGATGATGAAACGTTCCTCGACACTCTCCCAAGGATCGGGCAGCAACTGTTTGTAGCCGAGCGAGACGCGCTCGCGGTCCCGATCAAATTTTAAGACCTTGACCTGCACGTTCTCGCCGACCCTGAACATCTCACCGGGATTTTGCAAACGCCCCCAAGACATGTCGGTCACGTGCAGCAGGCCGTCAATGCCGCCCAAGTCAACAAACGCGCCGTAGTCGGTCAGGTTCTTGATCTGCCCTTCGACGATGATGCCCTCTTCGAGTTGATCGAGCGTCGAGTCTTTCTTCGACTCGTTCTGCTCTTCAAGGACGGCCTTGCGCGAGAGCACGACGTTTGAGCGTTTGCGGTTGAGCTTGATGACCTTCGCTTCGATCTCTTGATTCTTGAGCGAGTCGAGATTGCGCACGGGCCGCGAATCAACTTGCGAGCCGGGCAAGAATGCCGCCACACCGTCAACATCAACGCGCAAGCCGCCCTTGACGCGCTCGACGATGCGCCCTTTGACCGGCGTGCCTTCGCGGTAAGCCTTCTCCAGATCGTCCCACGCGCGCATGCGCACGGCGTCGGCGCGCGACAAGACGGGCTGCCCTTCTTGCGACTCCATGCTCTTGATGAGCACTTCGACTTCGTCGCCGCGCTTGACCATGACCTCGCCGTTCTCCATGAACTCTTCGAGCGGCACGAGACCTTCGGACTTGAAGCCGAAGTCTATGACGACGCCACGGTCGTTGATGCCGATGACCTTGCCGGGCACGACCGAGCCTTCTTGGAAGTTGGCCTTTTCGGCCTGCTCCTGCTCGTACTGTTCGAGGATCGCGCCGAAGTCGGAATCGCTCGCGCCGCGCGGCTCTTCCTCTTCGTCGGCGTGAGCGGTTTCGGCGGCGGGTGTGCTCGCGTACGTCGCCGGTATCCGGTGCTCTTCCTTTGCAGTTGGCTCGACCGCAGAAGCGGGCGCGGCTGCGGTGGGTGAGTTGCTGCTGGTGTGCACGTCGCTCGCCGGTGCGGTCGTGGCGGTCGCGCTGGTTTGAGTCTGCTCGTTGTCGCTGTCGTTGGTTGTGCCGGCGGCCGGCTTGTTCTCTTCAGTGGCCATGAAAACTCTTTTGGACTCCTCCGATTGTTCTCGACGCGCGGCGACGCTCTCGCACATGCGCGCCGTCCGGTTCAGCCCCCTCTATGCCATCGCGTGCAACGGGCCGGGGCGCGTCGCGCATGGACACTCGACGCGCGTTCGGCTAATGTGCCGCGATGCTGTGGCTGATTGTCGGATGCTTAGCTTACGAGGCGGGTAGGCGAGCCGTCAAGAAAATGGAAAGGTTTTTGTTAGCGTCACAGTTTCCGTCTTGCCCGTGGATCACCCGCGTGACCCGACCATCACCAGTCGCTTAACCGGATGACTCGCACTGTACACGCCTGCGCGCAGGCATGTCAAGAAGGCAGTGATGAGTGCCGAGTGACAAGTGACGAGCAAGCAGTTGTTTTAACTCGGCACTCGTCATTTATCACTCGGCACTGCTCTTTTACTTCGTGCCGACCGCAGCCGCGCTGCCCGCGCGGCTGGCGACATAGATGCCGGCCGAGTGTGAGCCGATGAGGATGCGGTTCGGATCGTTCTGATCGAAGGCGAGCGCCCAGACGCGCCGACTCGGCAAGTCCGGATCGATCCGCTTCCAAGTCATGCCGGCGTCGGTCGAATGAAAGACGCCGTTCCCTTCTTCGCGCTCGTAAGCGCTGCCGACGAACATCTCGTCCGTGTTGTGCGGATTGATCAGGATCGAGGTGTAGCTGCCGTAAGGCAGATTGCCGCCGCGCCTGATCCATTTCTCGCCGCCGTCGTGCGAGAGCAATAGTTGTTGCGTCGTGCCGACGTAGATATAAGCCGGGCGCTGCGGGTCTTGCACGATGATGTTGATGGGCGCGGCGGCGGTGATGCCTGAGACCTGCTCCCAAGTCTGCCCGCCATCGCGCGAGACGAGCACGCCGGACTTAGACGTGCCGACCCAGACGGTTTGCGGCATCTTGGTGGAGGTCGAGACGCAGAGCGTGCGCGCGTCCATGTCAGGCCCGAACGGCAGCTTCGTCCAACCCTTTACGGGGTCGGCGCTGCGATAGAGACCGTTGTTCGTCGCGGCGAGGATGACCGGCCCCGCTTGATCTTCCATGAAGGCGAGCGCGTTGATCGTCTCCGTGAGACCGATCGGCGCGGTCTGGATGCCTTGCGCGGTATTGAGCGTGGTCTTGCCGCCGCCGAGACCGAGCGCCGCGAGCGTCGTGTCGTCGAACGTGCCCGTGACCGGCAGTTGCTTGTCGGTCTGGAATCTTCTGAGCGCCTCAATCGTGCGCGGGCCAGCCACGCCGTCGGGCGTGCCTATGTTGTAGCCCGCCGCATTCAACGCCGCTTGCGCCGCTTTCGTCTGCGCGCTCGCGCTGCCCGCAGCGTTCGGCACGGGCGGCGCAGTCGGTTGGGCGTCGGCCGTTGTCATGCTTCTGCGCGCCGCCGCTCTGCGTCTGGCTGCGACCGTGCCGCGTCGTCTTGTCGGGCGCGCGGCCGGCGACTCGACGTTCGGCGCGCCAATCGGGGCCCAAGATGCGCCGCGATCCGTCGAGCGATACAGGCCGAGGTTCGTGCCGAGATAGATGATGTTGGGGTTGCGTTGGTCTTGCAGCATCGCGTAAGTGATCAGGCGATCCGGCATGTTGCGCATCGAAGGTTGCCAAGTCTCGCCGCTGTCGCTGCTGACGAAGAAGAAGCCGCCGCCGGTCGCCGTGTTGATGGTCGAAGCGTAGATGCGGCCGGGCTGACTGCTGTCGGGCAAGATGAAGTAAGCGCGCCGGCCTGAATAACCTTGATTGCTCGGCACGAAACTCTTGCCGCCGTCGCGCGAGACCATCACGCCGTAGTTGTTCGTACCGATGTACACAGTTTGCGGTGCGTCTGGATGCACGGCGATGGCATTGATCTCAAGCTTGCGCGAAGTGGTGAGCATCCACGAATCGCCGCCGTTCAAGGTGCGCCAGAAGCCTTCGGTTGTGCCGGCGTAGATGGCGTTGGGCTGCGCGGGGTTTTGCAGGATGTCGCGCGTGCGTCGCGACTGCGAAGGGATGCCCTGCACTTTGCGGAACTGCGTGCCCGCGTTGTGCGTCTCGTAGATACCGCTGCACGCGGACATGATCACGTGGTTAGGATCGCGTCGGTCAATCTCGATGGCGAACACGTCCGAGTCGTCAATGATGCCGTTCTTAATTGACTTCCAAGTCTGCCCGCCGTCTTCGGTCTTCCAAGGCAGATGCCAAGTGCCCGCATAGATCGCGTTCGTCGTGCGCGGATCGAAGGCGACCGATTCAACGTCGCGTATATCGGGGTAAGCATCGGTCGGCATTTGCGTCCAAGTGTCGCCGGAGTCTTTTGAGACGAAGACGCCGTGATGCGTGCCGGCGGCGAGGAAGTTCGGATCGGACTGCGCTTGCGCGAGCGAAAAGACCGACTCGGTCTTCAACTCGTAGGACTCGCGCCAAGTCTGCCCGCCGTCGGTCGTCTTGAAAAACCCGCCCGGCTCTTTGTGCTTGTGTGCAGCGGCGTAGAGCGTGTTTGAATCGCGCGGGTCAATGATCAGGTTGTCAATGTAGAGACCGGGATGGTTGAAACTAGAAATGCGCGCCCAATGGGCCGCGCCGTCATGCGAAGTGTAAAGCTGGCCGTCAATCGTGCCGAAGAATAGATGCTGCGGGTCGCGCGGATCGACGACGAGCGAGCGCACGTCGCCGCCCATCGGGCCTGTGATCTCCCAGTCCACCGGGCGCGCGGACGCATCGGTCGTCGTACCTGCGTGATCGGGTTTGTCAGCCGCGCGGCTCGCGTGCAAGGCGAACGGTGCACAGAGTATTAACGCGAAGATTAAGGGCAAGAATTTTTTCATCAGCGGGATCATCCTTTGCGCGTCTCTGATGATGTAAGCTCGCAACGCGGGGGCGCTGCTACGGTTGTTATTACTGGAAAAGTCGAGGGAGAGCAAGCCGCGAGGTTAGGATGCGGCGAACTTTTATGGTCGTTGCATGTTTTTGCTGTCCCACGAAGAGCATCAAAAAAGCGAAGCGGGCGATGTCTTGTGCAAGACACCGCCCGCGTTCGGTTCAGGTCGCGGCTGACAGTGCAGACGCGAGCGTTAGTTTAGGTTTACTCCTCATCATCGCGGCCACGACGATGCCGCCCACGCCGCACCGGGTGCCGCACCGCCGCCGGCTTCACTTCGCTGACGTCCACGGTCGGACTAGCCGTTGGCGGCGTCGCCCCCGACGGCACGATCCACAACTCGGTGGTCGGCTCTTCCTTATAGCCACCATCCACCGTCACCAGTCGCCCGGCATCAATCCCGCGCGAATTGACCAGATAATCCTTCGCCCGGTCGGCCCGTGCTTGCCCTTCACCGGGTCGGCTGGTACGCCCACCGTAACCGATGATGTAGCCTTGCGCGCCCGGATTGGCTTGCAACTCGTTGGCGAAGTTGTCGAGCCGGGCTTTCTCGTCGTTGCGTTTGATGTTCCCGTACTCGTCAAACTTACGCGGTAGGTTCGGTGGAGCGACGCCCGCCGTGCAAGAAGCCGAAGCCGTGCAGGACGGGTCGAGACCGCCCACTGTCACCGTTCCTGTAATCGAAGTAGCAGTGATGCCCGCAGTGTTAACCGTGATCGAGCTAGTGCCCTGACCAGAGGTAATCGTGCCGGCTGAGACCGTCCAGCTGTAGGTCAACGAAGCGTTCGGGTTGCCGCCCGATACGTTCGCCGTGAACGTCACCGGCCCGCCCAACTGAGTCAGACTCGACGGGCAATCAACCGTGATGGTCGGACATGGCGGCGTCGGCGCGGGCCGGCACTCGCACGCCGTGACCGTCACGCTCGCGTTGGCATAAGCGATACAACCGCAGCCATCATCCACTTCGACCGTCGCCGTATATGTGCCCGGTGCTGCGCCCGACAAATCCCACGTCACGTTCGGCCCGTCGCCCGTGATCCGCCCGCCCGTCGTTGACCACGTGTAGAGCAGCGTGTCGCCATCGGGGTCGGTCGCCGTTGCGGCCAACTGTACTGACGTGCTCGACGGGGTGCAGCCTTCTGCTGGAATTTGACCCGCCGGGCAATTCGCGGCCAACGTCACGGTCGCCGGATTAGCCGCGAGACTGACGGTCGGCGGATTGTTCGGCAGCGTAATCGGCGCACGCGCGTTGCGGTGGCCGGCGAAGAGTTGGAAGCCGAAGCCGTGCGGGTCGGTTGATTGAATGAAACCGGCCGGGAAGTTGTTGTTGCTATGGAACAGCCGCTCGCCCTGTTGGTTCAGATGCGCGCGATACCACGCGCTCACGCCCCACCAACTCTTCGGGAAGATGCGGATGCCGCCCAAGAATTCCACCGGATTGTTCGGAAACGCATTCTGCGTGCGCGAACCGACGTAGTTGGTCGACTTCAACTCGATGATGGGCTGGAAGTGTTTATTGATCGGGAAGTCGAAGCCGACGCCCGACAGGACTTCGTCAGGCCGGTCGAGCAGCGCCACATCGCCGCCGCCGAACGCATCGCTCTTCGGGTTACTGTTTTTGATATAGCCAAGGTTACCCGTCAGATTGATGTGCTTGGTCAGACGTCCGCTGACAGTGCCGACGATCCCGAAGTCGCCGATGTTACCGCCGGGGCTTGCGCCGCGCTGCAACATGTTGAAGCCCTGAAAGTCCTTCGCCTTGTCTGCATACCAGCGATAGAAGGGCACGAGGGCCACTTCCAACGGCCGCTCAGGCGCGGTCAGCGCGATCTTCGCGCCGGCCGTGAACGTGCTGAAGCTTGACTGCCCGTAGAGCCGATTGATGAACGGCGCATCGGGCAAGTACGAAGGCGCGATGGTGAACGTCGCCGGCACAAGTTGTGCACGTGTCGTCAACGTCGCCGGCACAACCGTCGTCGTCAGCACGATGCCCGGCAGGATGCTGTTGCTGCCGCCGCCCGAAGCCGGCCCCAGAGTGGCCGTGAAGGGCGGGCCGCCTGTGCGATCAAAGCCGAAGCCTGCGGCCGTGCCGCCCGTAAATGGGAACTGCACGAAGAACGGCCCGCCCGGTAGCCGCGAGATGACGGTGCCGAAGCCGCGCGCCTGTGCCGCTAACGGCGTGATCACGACGATGCCGCCGCTGCGCAATTGGTTCGGACTAAAAGTCACGACGCCAGTCGGGCTGATCTGCGGAATAGACAGGAACAACTGCGAGTTCGGCAGATAGAAGCTCGACAGTTGTGATGGAGTATTGACCTTCACCCCGCGATAAGCGTCCGTGTTGAAGAACAACTCGATGTGGTCGCTCAAACCAAGCTGGAAGCTGATCGGGACTTCCGTGATGTCCACGTTGCCGGGGTCGCGGTCAAAGTTGCTATAGGCAATGCTGAAGGTGAACTCATGCTTCCTCAACGTCTGCCCATCATAGATAGTGAACAGGCCCGTAGGCCCGCCGGGCTGCCCCCCTGTGCCGACGGTCGGGGCAATATTGCGCGGATCGCCTTCCGACCGGAGTGTTTGTGCTGTGGCTGCAGCACACAGCGCCAACAGTATGAGCGCCAACCAGAGCGCCCTTCTCGCGAGTCTCATCGCATTCCTCCTGCGAAATGAGTTTGGTACCTTTGCGGGCAGGGGCGACCGCACCAAGTGAGTTGCCGGTTCGACCTGAAGGGACTTGTGTTGACTGTTACCAGTAGACCCCCCAAGCGCGACCCGGACAACCGACCGAGACGCAGTCGCTCCGAGACTACAAGCGTCCAACCCAAAGTCAAAATAGAACTGCTACCGCCCTCGACCGAACCACGACTTGTAGCTGGAGCGGAGCAGCGAGAGGAGCCGAACCCTTGAAAAGAGTTCACGGGCGCTAGTGCTGCCTCTTACGCCTCTCAACTGAATTGTCTCGTTTATGCAACGCGCGCGTTACTGCTCATGCAAACAGCCCCGCGCTGTCAACGCCAATGAAATTCGTCGTCAAGAACGTCGGTCGTTCATTGACTAACGGCTCAACATTAAGTTCTTGGACAACAAACTCCGTCAGACCATAGCGTAGATTGTCATGGAAATCAAGACTTTTTCCCTATTTAGCTAGAAAAATCCCACACATTTTTGTCACGCATAAATGCCGCGCATGCGCGTGTCGTAAGCAACGCGATCAATTGCCAACATGTAAGCGGCGGTGCGCGTGTCCACGCCGTGCTGATCGGCGTACTTGACCACGTCGTTGAAGCTGGCGACCATCACGTCCTGCAAACGCTCGTTGACCACGTTTTCCTTCCAGAAATAGCCCATTCTATCTTGTACCCACTCGAAGTAGGAGACGGTCACGCCGCCCGCGTTCGCCAAGATGTCTGGGATGACGAAGATGCCTTTGTCGTGCAAGATTTTATCCGCCGCAGCAGTCGTCGGGCCGTTCGCGCCCTCAGCCAAGACCTTGCACTTGATCCGTTTGGCATTATCTGAGCGAATCTGATTCTCGGTCGCAGCGGGCACGAGCACGTCGCATTCGATCTCAAGCAGGTCTTCATTCGAGACGCGCTCGACGCCTTCGTACTCCTCGAACGAGCGGGTCGCACGCAGATGCGCCATCGCGTTCGGAATGTCTATGCCGTTCGGGTTGTAGATGCCGCCGTTGATGTCTGAGATGGCGATCACTTTGTAGCCAGCCTCATGCAAAAGCTGCGCGCCGATGCCGCCGACGTTCCCAGACCCTTGCACCACGACGCGCGTATTCGGCGGGGCCATCTTGAACCGCTTGATCGCTTCGTTGATGACGAAGAGCAGGCCGCGCCCGGTTGCTTCGCGCCGTCCGGCCGAGCCGCCGATGTCTATGGGCTTGCCCGTGACGACCGCCGTGACCGTGTGGCGCGCGTGCATCGAGTAGGTGTCCATGATCCACGCCATCGTCTGCTCGTTCGTATTCATGTCGGGCGCGGGCACGTCCTTTTCCGGCCCGATGAAGTCGATCAACTCGGCCGCATAACGTCGTGTCAACCGCTCCAACTCGCCAATGGACATCTGCTGCGGGTCGCAAATGACGCCGCCCTTGCCGCCGCCAAACGGCACATTCACAACCGCGCACTTCCAAGTCATCCACGCGGCCAGCGCGCGCACCTCTTCAATCGTCACGTCGGGCGCGTAGCGTATGCCGCCCTTGGCGGGGCCGCGGGCGAAGTTGTGCTGCACGCGGAAGCCCTCGAAGACCTGCATGCGCCCTGAGTCCATGCGCACAGGGATATAGACCTTCAACTCGCGGTTCGGCACACGCATCACCGCATAGAGATCGGGATCGAGATTGAGCAACTGCGCCGCCCGATCAAACCGCTCCATCATGGACTCGAACGGATTGGTCTCCTTCGACATCTTGATCTGGTCTTCAACCATTGCGCTAGCCATAGTCTTTCTCCGAAAGACAGTGCCGAGTGATGAGTGCCGAGTGACAAGTTAAAGCCATGTCCTAACTCCTCACTTGTCACTCGTCACTCATCACTGTTTTTAAGACTTCGTTCATCGCGCCCGTGCGGTAGCCGTGCAGGTCGAGCGTGACGTAGCGGAAACCGAGCGCGCGAAAACGGCGCGCGAGTTCGTCTGTCATTTTGCGGTCGAGGGCGCGGTCGAGTTCTGCGGGTGCGATCTCCAAGCGCACAAGTTCGTCGTGATGCCGGACGCGAAACTCGCGGAAACCTAAGCTGCGCATGATCTCTTCGCCGCTTTCAACCGTGCGCAGCCGCGCAATCGTCACCGGCGTGCCATAAGCGATACGCGAAGACAGACACGGACTCGCGGGCGCAGCCCACGTCGGCAAGCCTGCACGCCGGCTCAAAGCGCGCACTTCCCTTTTACTCAATCGGACTTCGACGAGCGGGCTGCGAACATTGTGATCTTGTGCTGCTGCGCGCCCGGGCCGGTAATCGCCAAGGTCGTCGGTCGTCGAGCCGTCAACCACAAAACTAAATCCGCGCGCCGCAGCGAGCGGCATGAGTTTGTCGTAGAGTTCGGTCTTGCAGAAGTAGCAGCGGTCGCTCGCGTTCGCCGTGTAGCGCGTGTCTTGCATCTCTTCGGTTTGAATGATCTCTTGGTGAAAGCTGAAGCGCGCGGCAAGCGCGCGGGCTTGCTCGCGTTGATGTGCGGCGAGACTCGGCGAATCGCCCGTGATGCAGCGCGCACGCGCGCCGAGTTCGGTGGTGGCGATGTAGGCGACGTAAGAACTATCAACGCCGCCGGAATAGGCGACAAGCACTGAACCTAGCTCGCGGAAGAGTGCGCGTAAAGCCTGTTCTTTCGCGTCTGTGTCGGGCGCGACCGCCGTGCTTTCGTCAGTCGCAGGTTCCTCAATGATCAGATCGTTGCCAACCACTCGTTGCTTCACCTCAAATCAGCGCGCTTCGCTTAGGAGGCCGCGCCTCGTTCAATCTCAACTCGCGGCGCACTCAAACGCGCCGAACTATTGCTGGTAAAACGGGTATGGCGCGATGTTAGCGCAGGCATCTCAACAGCGCAAGCGCATCATCCATGATATGTAACTCGACGGCGCGATGCTCGGCGTGGACGCCATTCGCGCGTGCGTGTTATGCTCCGCCAGCGAGCGCAACTCTGCGGGCCCCGAGCGGCGTGAGCCGCGAATAAACGATCCAGATTCAGATTAATGAAGTTCTCCATGTTTGCTCACATGCGCTTTCGTCTCCCGCTCGTGGCGCTAGTCATACTCTTCTGCCTGCTTGGCGCGGGCGCGCGCAATCTGCACGCGCAGGACGTGGATGGCACGGGCGAAGACTCAGACGATCCGATCAAATTATATCAACGGGCACAGGCTGCACAGGCGCGCGAGCAACTTGAACGCGCGCTCGCGCTCTACGACCAAGCGCTCAAGCTGCGCCCCGAATACCCGGAAGCCGAATATCAAAAAGGTGTGGTGCTCACTGCGCTCAAACGCTGGCCCGAAGCCGAAGCATCTCTGCGCCGCGCCGTCGAATTAAGAAGCGAATGGGCGCTGCCGCAGACGGCGCTCGGGCTGCTCTTCGTCGGGCAGCAGCGCGACCGCGAAGCCGAACCGTTCTTGCGCCGCGCGCTCGAACTCGACGCCGAGGATGAGACCACGCTCGTCACGCTCGCGCTCCTGCGCCTGCGCGCGGGCGACAAAGACGAAGCGCTTGCGCTCTACAAACGCGCGACCGAAGACGAGAACGCAGCCGCCGACGCTTGGGCTGCGCGCGGCAGTCTGGAACGCGCGAGCGGCGACGAGAAGAGCGCGGCAGCGAGTTTGAAACGTGCGCTGCAACTCGATCCGAACAATACCCTTGCGCGTGAAGAGCGCGCCGACCTACGAGCCGCCGCAGGCGACTACGCGCACGCCATCGAAGACTTACAAGTTCTGCTGCAAGCGCAAGCCCAATCGTCGCGCGCCAAGCAGTGGCAGCAGCGCATCGCCGGTTTTCAGTTGCTGGCCAAGCAACAGGCCGCCAGCATATCGGACACCGGCGGGCAGATGAATCTTACGCCCGCGGCCGTTGATGCGGCCAACAGCGACGATCCGAAGATCGCGCGCCCCGCCCTCGAAGCGCTCCTGCAAACCGATCCGAAGAACGCCCAAGCGCACGCGCGCCTCTGCACGCTTGAGCGCAAGAGCGAGCCGCAGTCCGCGCTCGCACACTGTCGCGCTGCGCTTGAGATCGAACCGAAGAACGCGGACTATGCGACCGCTTACGCGGCGGCGCTCGTGCAGGCGCGCCAGTTTGCTGCGGCCATATCGCTGCTGCGTAAAGTGCTTGAAGTCAAACCCGACAACTACGCGGCGCACGCCAACCTTGCCACCGCGCTCGACGAACTCAAGCAGTACGATGCTGCGCTCATCGAATACAGGTGGCTCAATCAAGCCAAACCCGATCTGACCGTCCTCTATTACTTAATCGGGCGCGATCTCGATCTAACCGGCGAGTTCACACAGGCGCTCGCCGCCTATGAAACTTTCCTGCAACGCGCCGACGCGAACGTCAACAAAGAAGAGATCGAGCGCGTCAACCTGCGTCTGCCGGCCCTGCGCCGCGAGATCGCGCACAGCCCGAAGCGGAAGAAGGGATGAATATGAGCAGCAGGCAGCAGGCAGCAGGCGGTAAGCAGAAGGCAGTAAAGACCCAACTGCTTTTGCTGCCTACTGCCTACTGCCTGCTGCCTGCTGTGCTTCTCTGCGTGTCGCTGTGTGGCGTGGCGGCGGCGCACGCGCAGCAGCAACCTGATGTCTTAGTGCCGGCGCCGCAAGCAGCGCCGCCGCCGATGCGCTACATCCCCGATGCCTTGCGCGCGCAGTTGAACGCGGCCCGCGACGCCAAAGAACGCACGCATCTCGCGCTCGCAGAAGCGGACGCGCGCCTCGCCAACGCGGAGCAGCACACGACGGCGCAACAGTATGATCCGGCGGCGGCCGAGTTGGGCGTCTATGAAGCGATCATCACGGACTCGCTCACATATCTACAGGGTGCCCGAAACGACGGCCACACGCGCGACCTCATCAAACTGCTGGAGCAGACGCTCTACAGACAGAGCAGTCGCATCGAGGCCATGCGGCGCAACACGCCGCCCCAATATGCGGGCAACGTCCGGGCCGCGTTCAACCACGCGCGCGACACGCGCAGCACTGCCTTGAACGCTTTTTACAGCACTACAGTCATGCGTGAACCACCGCCGGACAAGAACAAGCCCGCGCCCAAGGGGCCGCCCATAGAGCCGGCGAAGATGAAACCCACCGACAAGCCATAGAGAAAGCAAAAGACAAAAAATGAAATTCGCCTCGTGCAATCAACGTCCGCTCGTCACCGTGCTGCTCACAGTTGCGCTCATCGTTTTCGTTCTGCCCGTCAGCGCGGCGCAGCGTGATCATCTGACGCCGGCCGAAGCCGATCTCGTGCGCGACGCCCAAGCGATTGACAAGCGCACAGAGGTGTTTATCAAAGCGGCCGAGCGACGCCTGTTGCTGCTGACCGATCCGCCAGCGGCGCAGGCACTGCAAGCGAAGCAGGCGAATAAGAAAGATAAAGATAAGGACAAGGACAAAGAACTCTGGGGCGAGTTGCCGACGGGCACACGCGCGCAACTATTAAACGATCTGGCGGGCATCTTCGACGAAGCGATCACAAACATTGACGACGTGGCCGCGCGCGACCCGAAGAGTTCGCTCCTGCCGCACGCGCTGAAGAATCTCGCCGCCGCCGCCGCACGCTTCCGCGCGCAGTTGTTACCGATGCGCGACAGCGCAGCCGACGATGAACGGGCCGCGCTCGCCGACGCGCTCAACGAGTTGCAAGAGATCATTGACGCGGGCCAAAAACTGCCGGCCGAGACCGAGACGAAGAAACCGAAACCTCAAAGCTAAAAGTTCAGATTTGAATCTCGAAGTTTAAATTTGAACTTGGCCTTTCGTTGAACTAGCGCGGGCCTTTGGGCGTAGAATAAGACGCGCTAGTTGGTAGCGCGAGGCCGCAGAGAGAAAGGACTCTGAAAACAAGTTTATGGACAATCGTTACTATCCCGGCGTCGAGGCCGACGTGCCGCAGTTGATTGCTGAGTTGCGCAATATCTTCGATGCCGCTTACGAATTGCAAACCATGCAGGTCTCTGCGACGACCGTGCTGCAAGCGCGTAAGTCCGGGACGCTGCGCGACATCACGGGTCTTTCGACCGCGCTCACAATCAAGCTCACGCCAGAGCATGGCGGCACGCGCGTCGAGATCGGCATGCAGAAGTGGTTAGACAAGGCGGCGGTCGCGGCCGTCGCCGTGATGCTCTCGGCCGGCGTCCTGCTAGCGCTGCCCGCGCTCGGCGCGTACTGGCAATACCGTGTGACCGAAGACGCTTGGAAGATCATCGAGGCGCACATCGCGCGCAAAGCGGGCGGCTACATTCCGCCTATGCCCGGTCGCTGTGGCACGTGCGGCGCGGTCGTCACTTCAAACTCGGACTACTGCGCCACGTGCGGCGCAGACCTGCGCATCGGCGCGACCTGTGAGTCCTGCGGCGCACAGCAACGCGACACCTCTGCACGCTTCTGCAATCGCTGCGGCAAACCGCTCGCGGGCAAAGCGTGACGCTGCTTTTGCCCGCATCATATATTGTGCCGGCTGACTGATCAGGTTTAGAGATGAATAAACATCGGCTCAACACATCGTTTGGTTGTTTACTGTTCGCATGTCTGCTGGGCGGCGCAGTGCAAGCGCAATCGGGCCGGCATCAACCGCCGCCACACGCGGAAGCGCCCGTGCCGACGCCGACCCCCGAACCGCCCAAAGTGAAACCGCCGCCACCGGAGCAGATTCACGTACTCGTCACGAACTCAGTGCCGGCGTCGGTCAGCATCTCCTCGTTCGACGTAAGCCTCGTGGCAGATACGTTGCTCCAACGGCTGAACGCCTCGGATGCGCTGAAGGTTGAGACCGCAAATAGTATGAGCCGCGACGGGGCCCACAAGCGCGCGAAGGAAGAGAAGGAACGCTTCATCATCTGGTTTCAACTGCGATACGACGGCTTCAACAACACGCTGTCTCCGAACCCTGAAGATTTGCGCATCGAGTATGCCATCTATCAACCCGGCACGGGTGCAAGCAAAGCAGGCGGCACAGTGTTTCTGCGCACAGTCCGTACAGTGCCCGTGATCGGCAGTGGCGCTTCCTGCTATCCAAATCTTTACGGCCTCAACGGCTCGCTCACAATCGGCGCACTGGAAACCGCCGACCGCATCTTCGATGCCCTCTCCGTCCCAAGCCCACCGCTTTGTAAGTAAAAGAAAGAGGTCAGTACCGCCTGCGGTAGCGGGCGTGTCATGACACATATTTCAATCATGTCGGAGCGCTTTGACCGGATCGATGCGTGCGGCGCGGGCCGCCGGGTAGAGTGCGGCGATGATTGAAATGACGATGGCGAAGGCGATTGCGCCGAGCCAGAGGTAGGGCGGCAGGGCGAAGAAGTTGATGAACGAGACGTTGCGCGGCTGTAGGAAGAAACGATAGGCGAGCCGGTTCGCTACGACATCAATGCCCCAAGCAGCGAGCGAGCCGATGATGCCGCCCGCAAGGCCGATCAGTCCCGCTTCAACGAAGAAGATCAACTTGATCTCTCGATCCTCCGCGCCAACGGCTTTCATGATGCCGATCTCGCGCGTGCGTTCGAGGATGGCCATGATCATCGTGTTGGCGATGCCGAACGAAGCGACGAGCAGCGAGATACCACCGAGCAGGCCGAGCGCAGAATTGACGATCAAGAAGAACGTGCGAATCTCTTCCAACTCATCCACGATTGAGAAGCTGCTGAAGCCGAGCGCGGTGAGTTGCTTGCGCACATCGGTCAGCACATCTGGATCGTTGACGCGCACGATCACCGATGGGTAGCCTTCCGCTTGCTGCGCGCTGAGTGCGCCGCTCTCGCGCGCCAGTTGTAGCGCGACCTCGTTTAACGGATCGCGGTACTGATGCGAGAGTTCTCGCGCCGTCGCGAGCGGAATGTAGAGGCGTGCCGCCGGCATCAGCCCGCGAAAACGCGCTTGCCGGCCGACGCCGCCGCTCTCAACCTCATCCTTCAACACGCCCGCGATGCGAAACGTCCGCACTGTCAACCGTGCGTCCTGCGCATTCGTCTCTGCATCATCGCCGAGCGGCAAACCGAAGAAACTCAACTCATCCTCGTTCGCTTTGCGCTGCTGCTTACTTCCCTGCTTAGCCTGCTCGTCCTGTGGTGCTGCTGCCGGTTGCTTTGGGTTGCGCTCTGCGCCGAGCGGTGCAAGCAACTCGACGGTCTGCCCGACCGCGTCGGCCGCCTTTGCGAAACCGAAGTCGCTGATGAAACGACTATCAACTACGACCTCATCCGCTGTCGGGTCGCTGATCATGTGACCGGCCGCATAAGACTTGAAACGCGAGGCCGGATTGGGCACGAGCGCGCCGCCGATTGATTGCGGCTGCGTGCGCCCGTTGGCGCGCACGTAAGCTGTGAACTCGACCGTCGGCTCGACCGCTTCGACGCCGGGAATGCGCGCGATCTCTGCGAGCGCCGCATCATCGAGCGCGCGCTTCGGTGCTTGTTCCGGCTGCTGCGGTCGCGTGCGACGGACGCCTGCGCGCCGGTCTCCTTCCCCGCCGCCACCTTGACCGCCACGATTGAAGACCTGCGCGACCAACTCCGATACGTCCTGCCCGGTCACAGTGATCTCGTTGAACAGGTCTAGGTCTTTGAAACGCTGCACGGCGTTGCGCTGAAGGCCAAGTCCGAACGAGACCATCGTGACGATGACCGTCACGCCGACGACCACGCCAATCGTCGTCAACGCCACGCGCAGCTTCGCCTCGCGTAAGTTTCTGAGCGCGAGCTTGAGAATGTCGAAGAAGATCATCGGCGGATGAGTTCAAAGTTTAAGGTTCAAAGTTCCAAGTTAAAGTACGTGGCGGGCTGGTTAAAGTTCAAGGTTCGGGTTCAGGTCAGTACCGCCTGCGGTAGCGGGCGGGTCTCTGTCGCTGCTCAGACCCGCCCGCTACCGCAGGCGGTACTGACCTTTAATTCAACATCGCCAATTGCAGTCGCATCTTTTTCAGTTCCACCTGCACACGTTCGGCGTCGGGCGCGTCGGGCATACGGCGCAAGTAAGTTTCGACTTCGCGGGTCGCTTCGGCGTAGCGGCCGAGTTGCGCGAGCAGCATGCCGCAGTCGCGATGCTCCTCGTGCGCTTGCGGCGCGACGAGCAGGATGCGTTCGACTGTGGCGAGCGCGCGGCGGTAATGATGCGTCTGCGCGTAGATGGCTTTCAGATTGCGGAGCAAGCGCGTGAGAATTTCACGCGGGCGCGCCGGGCGCAGGTGCGCTTGGGCGAGCGGCACTTGCCCGTCGTAGAGCGTGTCGAGTTGCTGTTGACAATCTGCTTCGCTGCTGATGCGCCCGTTGAACGGATCGACGAGTAAGCCGCGCGCGTCCTCTGTTGCGCGGGCGCGCACGATGAAATGACCGGGCAAACCGACCCCTTCGATGTGCAACCCCGCGCGCCGGCCCAACTCCATATAGACGAGCGAGAGCGTGATCGGAATGCCGCGTCTTGCGTCGAGCACGTAGGAGAGCAGACTGTTGCGCGGGTCATAATAATTTTCTTGATTGCCCGTGAAACCAAGCTCGCGGAAGACGAAATCGTTGAGCGCGGCGATGGGTGCGCGCTCGCGCTCGCCGACGCGCGCACGCGCTTGCAGGCCCAACTCAAGCAACTGCGCGCGATAATGTGCCACATCAAGACCGGGCTGCTCTTCCGCCGCGACGACGAGCGCCGCCTGCGCCAGATCAATCGCCGCTTCAGGCCGCGCCACCAATGCCGCGAATTCGCGCCGCGCCCCTTCGGCCTGTAGTTTATTTGCAGGAGTCATAAAGGAAATGATGAGCGATGAATGATGCATGATGAATTAAAAAACATTTGCCTGTCGTCCATCATTCATCATTCATCATTCATCATTCAAAAACGTGATGCACGGCGTCGGTCGTCCAATCAGACAGGCGCGGGGTGACAACGTCTGCACCGGCGGCGCGGAGTTGCGCTTCGCTGACGGTGTTGGTGACGCCGAGCGTGCGCATGCCGACGGCGCGCGCGGACTCGATGCCGGGCGGCGCATCTTCGATGACGAGACACTGGGCGGGCGCGAGCGCGCGTTGGCGTTGCGCGCGGCGCTGTTCGTTCAGCCGTGCAAGCGCGGTCGCATAACATGCGGGGTCGGGCTTGCAGGCGCGCACGTCTTCGGCACTGACGATGACGGCGAACTGGGCCGCGAGGTTTGCGCGTTCGAGCACGTGCTCGATGTCGGCGCGGGGCGACATGCTGACGACGCCGAGTTGATAGCGTCGGGCCGCGGCCTTGATGAAGGTGACGACGCCGGGAAAGAGCGGCAATTCGTCTCGGATCAACTCGCGGTGGCGTTGCAGTTTGCGCTCGACGGCGCGACCGAGCGTCTCTTCGTCCGGCGCGCGGCCGGCCTGCTTGAAGACGAAGCGCATGAACGTCACGTCGTCCATGCCGAGCGCCTCGTAATAGACGGCTTCGGTGAGTGCGACACCTTCGGGCTTGAGGACTTCCTGCGCCGCTTTTAGTTGCAGCGGCTCGTCGTCAATGATGATGCCGTTGAAGTCGAAGCAGATGGCTGCGATCATGTAGCTTGCCGCTCTCACACCTGAAATTTGAAATTTGAGATCAAGCCGAGCGCGACTCGTTTGCGCCATCGGCGGGCGCAAGCTGTTTTTGTGTGGCTTTGAGCAGACGCTCATTCTGTTCGGCGAAGAGCGTGGGCAGACGTTCGCTCTCCAACACGTCGAGCCGGCGCAGGAGTTCCGCGAGCGACAACTCGTTCTTCAGATTAACTTGATAATCCAGATCGGCGCGCAGGCGATCCTTTCCGCCCTGCCGGTTCTGCGACATCATGATGATCGGCGCTTGCAGTCCTGTGATCATACCGAGCACAAGATTCAGCAGCACGTAGGGGAACGGATCGAAGCCTTTATCGCGCAACAGCAAAGTGTTCATCATCACCCAAAGGGCCAAAAAGCCGATGGCCGCGCCGATGAACTTCCAACTACCGCCAAACTCTGCGATCAGATCAGCCATCCGATCCGCCAAGGTCAGACGCGCATCGGCCTCTTCGTTGACGTTGCGCGAGGCGCGTTGGCGCAGCAGTTCGTCTGTGCGCCGCAGACGGTGCGAGATAGCGCTGACCATCTCCAACGCGACATCCGGGTTGCGCCGCACAAAGTTGATGAAGTCGTCGCGCTTGAGGACGGCCAAGCGCGCTTGCTCGCTCACAGCCGCAGAGGCCGAGCGCGGCTTGCCATCAACGATTGACATCTCACCGAAGAAGTCGCCCCGCGCCAACTCTGTCAGTGTCACCTCGTTGCCGTCTTCATCTATGATGAAGATGCGCACGCGCCCATCCTCGATCAGATACATGGCGTCGCCCGCGTCGCCTGCACTGAACAACAGCGTGCCCGCAGGCAGCGCGCGCACATCGAGCAAGTCGCGCAAAGCCCGCGCCGCCTCGTCGTCCAAAGACGCAAACAACGGCACAGAGCGCAAAGACTCAAGCGTCATCACGGGGGAAACGTTTGTCTGCATGAGTTCACCTCAAAATAAAGGGATGAGGGATGAGTGATGAAAAAAGACAAGCGCCTTGTTTTTATTATTCATCCCTCATCCCTCATCCTTTGTTCTATTTTTCCGTCCTTCATCTGAATCGTGCGGTCGGCGAAGCGTGCGGCGAGTTCGCGGTCGTGCGTGACCATGAGCACGGTCAAACGGTCGCGTTCGACCATCGTGCGCAGCAAGCTGAGCAGTTCATGCGCGCGGGTCGAGTCGAGATTGCCGGTCGGCTCGTCCGCGAGCAGGACGCGCGGCCGGTTCGCCAACGCCCGCGCAATCGCCACACGCTGTTGCTCGCCGCCCGACAACTCCGCCGGGCGATGCGCTGTGCGCTCAGCTAACCCTACGCGCTCAAGCAGCGCGCGCGTGCGCTCGTCGCGCGCGCGGCCGCGCACGCCGCCGAAGGCGAGCGCGAGCGAGACGTTCTCGGCGGCGGTCATCGTTGGGATCAGATTGAAGTTCTGAAAGATCATCCCGACTGCATGCCGCCGGTAGCGCGCCATCTCGCGCTTCGAGAACGGCGCAAGCGAGCGGCCATCAAACACAACCTCGCCGCTTGTCGGCTGATCCAGCCCGCCGATCAGATTCAGCAAGGTTGATTTGCCCGACCCTGAAGTCCCTTGCAACGCCACGAACTCACCCTCGCGCACCTCGACCGACACACCATCGAGCGCCACAACCGTCGTCGCGCCCATCTGGTAATGCTTTGAGACCGCACGCGTCTCCAGCAATGCTTCGCTCATAAACGATCAAACCGCCGCGTGTCGAATAACACGCGGCGGGCTGAAATTCAAGAACAGTTTTCGGTTTTCAGTCAACAGCCGCGTTCGGTTCGCTGAAAACTGAAAACCGAAAACTGAAAGCTATCTTTCAGACTTCTTTGTACTCCGAATCCACATCCTCGTCGGCGAAGGCGACGCGGTAGTTAGGCGACTGTTTCTGTTTGGTGATGAGTAGGTCGTCTTTGGTCTTCAAGAGATCGGCGCGGTTATAGACCGATAACTCGAAGTTGTAGCCGTGTGTGATCGCGTCTTTCGGGCAGGCTTCGACGCAGAAGCCGCAGAAGATGCAGCGCCCGTAGTCTATGTTATAGACCTTCGCGTAGCGTTCATCCACGCCGATGCGCTCTTCGGGCGAACGCGGATCGTCGGCCGCGATGATGTAGATGCAATCGGACGGGCACGCCGCCGCGCACAGAAAACATGCGACGCACTTCTCGCGCCCGTGCTCGTCCACGTGCAAGAGGTGCTGCCCGCGATAACGCGGCTGCACCGTGACCGGCTCATCCGGGTACTCGACCGTCCACTTCTCCTTCGGAATATAAGAGAAGGTCACGCCCATGCCCTTGATGATCGCCTTCGTTGATTCGATCACATCGCTGATGATGGACATAAAAGACTCCGTAGCTGTCAGCGTTCAGCTATTAGCGTTCAGCCTTTGTTCGTAGCTAAAGCTGAAAGCTGACTGCTGATAGCTTATCCCACCAATTCTAGTTGACTGAAAAAGTAAGAGATTTCAATGCGCGCGTTCTCTTCCGAGTCTGAGCCGTGAACGGCGTTCTCGCCGACCGATGCGCCGAACTCTTTGCGCAGCGTGCCCGCATCCGCCTTCGCCGGATCGGTCGCGCCCATCAGGTCGCGCCAAGCTTTGACCGCGCCCGCTTTCTCTAACACCGTGACGACGCATGGGCCGCTCGACATGAACTCCGTCAGACCCGCGAAGAACGGCCGCTCGCGGTGCACCGCGTAGAACCCTTCCGCTTCTTGTCTCGTCATGTGAATCAACTTCAACCCGTGTAACTTGAACCCGCCGTCCGTGATGCGCTGAATGATTGTGCCGACTTTTCCGGCCCGCACCGCGTCGGGCTTGATGATACCGAATGTTAGATTGCCGATCTGTTCTACCATTGCGCTCCCCAGCAAAATTTAGTCTCAAATTCTCCAGCTAACTCTGACTCTGCTTGGCGAAATCACGCTGAAGCAGTGTAGAAACTCCGTTACGTGATCGCGAAAAGCGTCGGCCACAATTTCCGCTTTCGCCTCTGCCGACAGCCCGGCCAAGCGAAGCAACACCACGCCGCCTGTGCTTAGACGCCGGGCGCGAAAAATCAATTCGCCGAAATCCTTATCGGCTGTCAGCAACAGCGCGGCTCTCTCGTTGGCCCGTTCAAGCACCGTCTCGTCGGAGATACCGCGCTCCATTTCGGCGATGTATAAGACTTCATGTCCATCCAGCCGCAGCCGTTCAACGATCTGCCGATCCACATTTTCATCAGCCAGCAGATTCATGCGGCTTTCTTAGGCGGCGGACTGAGAGACTGCGCCGCATACGATAACGCGGCCGACACGGCTTCCCGCGTGAGACGCGGATGCGCTTCGAGTATCTGATCAACTGTCTCCCCGGCAGCAAGCTTTTCAAGGATCAATTCGACTGTAATGCGCGTGCCCGCGATGACCGGCTTGCCCATCATCACATCGGGATCAATTTGAATCAGATCATCATTCATCACGGTTCAGATTGTAACGCACGACGCACCCACTGAGATTACCTTTAAGCCACAGCCTTCGCGCCGAGCGCGTCTTTCATCGCTTGGCCGATGTCGGCGGGTGATTGGACGACGCGGATGCCGGCGGCTTCGAGAGCTTTCATCTTCTCGGCGGCTGTGCCTTTGCCGCCTGCGATGATCGCGCCGGCGTGGCCCATGCGGCGACCGGGCGGTGCGGTCTGGCCGGCGATGAAAGCGACGATGGGTTTGGTCACGTTATCTTTCGCGTACTCGGCCGCTTCCTCTTCGGCCGTGCCGCCGATCTCGCCGATCATGACGATGCCTTCGGTTTCGTCGTCCGCTTGAAAGAGCGCGAGCGCGTCACGGTGCGTTGTGCCGACGACCGGATCGCCGCCGATGCCGATGGCAGTTGACTGACCGAGACCGAGCGCGGTCAACTGTCCGACTGCTTCATAGGTCAACGTGCCGGAGCGCGAGACGACGCCGATGCGTCCCTCTTTGTGTATGTGACCGGGCATGATGCCGATCTTGCATTTGCCGGGCGAGATGACGCCGGGGCAGTTCGGGCCGATGAGGCGCGTACTCCTATCTTGCAAATAACGTTTGACCTTGACCATGTCGAGCGCCGGAATGCCTTCGGTGATGCAGACGACGAGTGGGATGCCTGCGTCTGCCGCTTCGAGGATCGCATCGGCCGCAAACGGCGGCGGCACATAGATGACACTCGCGTTCGCGCCCGCTTCGCTCACAGCCTGCGCGACGGTGTTGAAGACGGGGATGCCTTCGTGCGTCGTGCCGCCTTTGCCGGGCGTGACGCCGCCGACAACGTTCGTCCCATACTCGACCATCTGTACGGTATGAAACGTGCCCTCTTTGCCCGTGATGCCCTGCACGACGAGGCGCGTCGTTTTATCAACCAGAACGCTCAACGCTCTTGCTCCTCAAGATACCATTTTATTTGCTTGATTGCCGGCGCAGTATAACACGCCATCATTTTTAATTCAGAATGCACTGCTTATGCCAATTCCACTTGCTCGCCGTATTGTGCCGCGTCAACGCGCCAGCCGTAATGTTGGCGTATGTGTTCGGCCATGGCTTCGGCGGCTTGCGGTTCGCCGTGCGTGGTGAAGGCGCGGCGTGGGGGCGCGGGCATGTCTTTGAGCCAGCGCAAGACCTCTTGCCAGTCGGCGTGCGCGGAGAAACCGCCGATCTGTTCGACATGACATTGCACGGGCACTGTCTGTTTGAAGATGGAAACTTCGCGGTCGCCGCTCAAGATGCGCCGGCCGATTGTGCCCGCCGCTTGATAGCCGACGAAGATAATGGTCGCGCGTGCGTCCGGCAAGTAGCGCACGGCATGATGCAGGACGCGCCCGCCCGTCATCATGCCGGAAGCGCTGATGATGATGCGCGCGCCGCGTTCCTCGTTCAAACTCTTCGACTCTTCACGCGATGAAACGGTCAACATCGAATGCGTGCGCAGAGGATGTTCGCGGCGCGCGAGCACGGTGGCATAGTCTTCGTCCTGTTCTTCCGTGCGATGACTGTAGGCTTGCGTCGCGGCGGCGGCCATCGGCGAATCAACGCGCACTGGTAGGATAGGGATTCGTTTTTCGTCTTCGAGTTCGCGGATGATGTAGATGAGTTCCTGCGTGCGCCCGATGGCGAAGGCTGGGATCAGGATGACGCCGTCGCGCTCGGCCGTCTCATTGATAACGCGCGCGAGTTTGTCTTTCGGGTCTTCCGCGTCGTGCAGACGGTCGCCGTAGGTTGATTCGACGAGCAGGTAATCACACTGAGGCGGCGGCACGGGATCGCGTATGATCGGTTGATTGTAATGGCCTAGATCGCCGGAGAACAGCACGCGCCGCCCCTTGCCGTCTTGTCCTGCGTCTGCGATTTCAACTAACACAAGACTTGAGCCGAGAATGTGGCCGGCGATGCGAAAGCCCGCGTTGAAGCCGGGCGCAACGGCGACTGCCTCGCCTGTGTTCGGTTCGGGGTGGACGAGTTTCAGAGCTTCGCGCGCATCGTCTTCGGTATAGAGCGGGAGCGCGGGCGTGTGGCTCGTCAGGTTGTGGCGGTTGCGATAGTCTGCGTCTTCTTCTTGGAGGCGGGCGGCGTCGGGCAGAAGGATTTTCAAGAGGTCGGCTGTGCCGCGCGAGCAATAGATGGGGCCGTTGAAGCCTTGCGCGACGAGGCGCGGGAGATAACCCGTGTGGTCTATGTGCGCGTGCGTGATGAGCACGGCATTGATGCTTGCAGGATCAAACGGCGGGTCTTGCCAGTTGCGCTCGCGCAGTTCTTTCAAACCTTGAAACAGCCCACAATCAATCAACACACGATGGCCGTCTGATTCAAGCAGATACTTCGAGCCTGTGACCGTGCCCACACCGCCCCAGAAAGATAGCGTTGCCATTGCATCCTCCGAATCAACAGGTCAGTACCGCCTGCGGTAGCGGGCGGGTTGTATCGTTACTAAGACCCGCCCGCTACCGCAGGCAGTACTGACTCCATGGCGTACGCGCGCGCCGATGACCGAAGAGAACTAACAGCGCGGGTACGAGCAGGACAAGGTTGCGCCGCGCGGTCGAGACGCCGAGTTGACTGGCAACGAGCCGGCCGAAGCAACCGCATTCGAGCGGTTCCCCGTGCTGCACATAGACGTAGAAGAGCGCGTAAGCGGCAAAGCCGACGAGCAACAACGCCGCCAGCGCAGCACCGAGGCGGACAGTGCGGGGCGTGATGAGCAGTAGGGCGGTCGTCAGTTCCGCCGCGATGACGAGGACTGTCGCGGGCCAAGCCCAACGCGCGCCGACCAGATTCGCCACGTTACCGGCGAAGTCCGCGAGCGTATAAAGCTTCGCACCTGCGGCGAACAGAAACAGCGCCGCCAGTCCAAAGCGGCAGAGCAAGACAAGAATTTTAAACCAACGAAACTGAGTCACGATTGCTCGGCTTCAAGCGGCTTGTTTGGCTAATGCGACAACCTTTTCGGCGGCGTCCTTCATGCCATCGGCGACGGTGAAGTTCAGGCCCGACTCGCGGATCACGCGCTGCCCCTCTTCGACGTTCGTGCCTTCGAGCCGGACGACGACGGGCACTTTGACACCCAACGTCTGCGCCGCACCGACCACGCCGCGCGCCACCATGTCGCAGCGCACGATGCCGCCGAAGATGTTGATCAAGACAGCCTGCACATGCTCGTCCGCGAGCAGAATCTTGAATGCGGCTTCAACTCGCTGTTGTGAGGCACCGCCGCCCACGTCCAAGAAGTTTGCCGGCTCGCCGCCCGCGAGTTTGATGATGTCCATCGTGGCCATCGCAAGGCCCGCGCCATTGACCATGCAGGCGATGTTGCCGTCGAGCTTGATGTAGTTGAGATCAAACTTCGAGGCTTCAATCTCAAGCGGTTCTTCTTCGTGCAAGTCGCGCAGCGCGAGAAAATCTTGATGGCGGAACAAGGCGTTGTCGTCGAAGTTGACCTTCGCGTCGAGCGCGATGAGCCGCTTGTCTTTGGTCAAGAGGAACGGGTTGATCTCAAAGAGAGATGAATCGGTCTGCTCATAGGCCGTGTAGAGCGCCTGCATGAACTTCGCCGCTTGATTGATCAAATCAGAGGGGAGACTCAGACCGAAGGCGAGTTTGCGCGCTTGAAACGGACGGAAGCCGATGGCCGGATCAATCGTCTCTTTCATAATCTTTTCCGGCGAATGCGCCGCGACCTCTTCAATATCCATGCCGCCCGCCGACGAAGCCATGAAGACGGGCCGGCCCGTCTGCCGATCAAGCACGATGCCCAAATAAAACTCCTTATCAATCGGCAAGCCTTCTTCGACGAGCAACACGCGCACCTCGCGCCCCTCCGGCCCGGTCTGATGCGTGACGAGTTTCATGCCGAGCATCTGGCGCGCGATCTCCTGCGCTTCATCAGCCGAGCGTGCCAACTTCACGCCGCCGCCCTTGCCGCGCCCGCCCGCGTGTATCTGCGCCTTGACGACGACCACGTCCGTGCCCAACTCCTTCGCCGCGTGATACGCCTCTTCCGGCGAACGCGCCACCAAGCCGCGCGGCACCGCCACCCCGAATTTCCGCAACAACTCTTTCGCCTGATACTCGTGAATCTTCATCGTCAGCCCTCGCGTCAGCAGTGGTCAGTGGTCAGTGGTCGATGGTCAGCGAAATCAGTTTTATTACTGATCCCTGACCACCGACCACTGACCGCTGTCTTTGCGTGGAACGCTGCCGAGTGTAGTCGTATCAAGCGCGCGACTGCAAGCTGACAAGAAATGATGCGCAGAGATCAAGCCGCCGCGGGCGCGGCGCATAATGTCGCGGCCCATGTTAAGGCCGGCCGACACAATTCATCGGCCGCTCATCACATTTTTGCGTCTGCACAATTCAAACCCGCGCACGCCTGCGGTAAACTTTGTTGCGTCGCAGCCGTATCTTAATAGTTCCAGCCTTTGACCTCTTGAGGAGTTGACCCATGAAACGATCCGGTAGTTCCCTTTTCGCTTCCCTGTTGACCGTCTTGCTCGCGGCGTCTGTGCTCTGTGCGCAGACCTCCATGCACGGTCTCGACTTGAGCGCCATTGATAAGAATGCGAACCCGTGCGTTGATTTTTATCAATACGCGAACGGTAGTTGGCTCGCCGCTAATCCGATTCCGGCCGCCTTCTCGGCTTGGGGCGTGGATAGTGTGCTGTCGGAGAAGAACCGCGACGTGTTGCACGAAGTGCTCGAAGCCGCAGCCAAGAACACGAGCGCGCCGAAGGGCAGCAACGAGCAGAAGGTCGGCGATTTTTATGCGAGTTGCATGGCTGAAGATCAGATCAACGCCGCCGGCCTCGCGCCGCTCAAGCCTGAACTGCAACGCATCGCGGAGATCAAAGAGGCGCGCGCGCTCGAAGCCGAGATCGCACACCTGCACAGCATGGGCGTCAACGCGCTCTTCCGCGAAGGCTCGACGCAAGACGCGAAGAACAGCGCCGAAGTCACTTATGAAATCCTGCAAGGCGGCCTTGGTTTGCCTGACCGCGACTACTATCTGAAAGATGACGATAGATCGAAGCACATACGCGAAGAGTATGTGAAGCACGTCGCCAAGATGTTCGAATTGCTGGGCGACGATGCGACGAAAGCTGCGGCGGAAACGCAGACCGTCATGGGGCTTGAGACGAAGTTGGCCGCCGCTTCGATGACGCGCGTCGAGCGGCGCGACCCGAACGCGGTCTATCACCGGCAGACCTTCGCGCAGTTGCAGACGCTCACGCCGAACTTCGATTGGGCCGCCTTCTTCAAAACCGTCGGCGTGCCGCCGAAAGCAGACATCAACGTCGCGCAGCCCAAATTCTTTGCAGAGGTCAACCGGCAGTTGACCGCGACGCCGATTCCTGATTGGCAGACTTATTTGCGCTGGCATCTGATTAACGTCTCGGCGAGCGCGCTCGCGAAGCCGTTCGACGATGAAGATTTCAACTTCAAAGGCAAGGTCTTGACGGGCGCGACCGAACAGTTGCCGCGTTGGAAGCGTTGCGTCGCCGCGACCGACCGCAATCTCGGCGAGGCGCTCGGCGAGGTTTACGTCAAACGTGCCTTCCCGCCCGAAGCGAAAGCGCGCTCGCTCGCAATGGTGCAAAATCTGATCGCGGCGCTGAGGAGCGACATCGGCACGCTCGCTTGGATGAGCGACGCGACGCGCAGACAAGCGGTCGCCAAACTCGAAACCTTGATCAGAAAGATCGGCTACCCGGACAAGTGGCGCGATTACTCCGCGCTCCAGATTGATCGCACATCGTATTTGGCGAACGAGCTGCGCACCGGCACGTTCGAGGAGCGGCGCGATCTGCACAAGATCGGGCAACCTGTGGACAAGCTGGAGTGGGGCATGACGCCGCCCACGGTGAACGCTTACTACAATCCGCAGATCAACGAGATCGTCTTCCCGGCCGGCATCCTGCAATGGCCTTTCTTCGATCCAACGGCCGAGGATGCGTTCAATTACGGCGCGATGGGTTCGGTCATCGGCCACGAGATGACGCACGGCTTCGACGATCAAGGCGCGCAGTTTGACGCCGCAGGCAACTTGAAGAACTGGTTCACGGAGGAAGATTTGAAGAACTTCCACGTGCGCACCGAGTGCGTCGTCAATCAGTTCAATCAGTTCGAGGTTGAGAAGGGTTTGAGCGAGAACGGCAAGCTCGTCGTCGGCGAATCGGTCGCAGACTTGGGCGGTCTGGTTATCGCTTACGCCGCTTGGCAGAAGTCGCTCGAAGGCAAACCGCGCCCGGCAAGCGTTGACGGATTCACGCCTGAACAGCGTTTCTTCCTCGCCTATGCTTATTCTTGGGCGACCAACATCCGGCCGGAACGCGCGCGCCTGCTCGCGCAGACCGACCCGCATCCGCTCCCGAAGTTCCGCGTCAACGGCCCGCTCGCCAACTTCCCCGCCTTCGCCGCCGCCTTCCAGTGCAAAGAGGGCGACCCGATGGTGCGTGCGGAAAAGGATCGTTGCGTGATCTGGTAAACTGCGCGGTATGTTTTTGCCGTTGACAGACTGAACAAAACAAAAGAGCCTGTGCCGCGAATCTGAGGCACAGGCTCTTTTCATCAAGGAGGCGCACAGGATGGATTGGAAAGTTTTGCTGAGCACGTTCGGCGTGATCTTTCTCGCCGAGATGGGCGATAAGACGCAACTCGCGGCGATGACTTTGGCGGCGGACACGAAGCGACCCATCGCGGTCTTCGTCGGTGCGGCGCTCGCGCTCGCCTGTGTCTCGGCTTTGGGCGTGGCGGTCGGCGCGGCGCTCGGTCATTACTTACCGAAAGAGTGGATCGAGCGTGTGGCGGCGGTCGCCTTCATCGTCATCGGCGTGTTGATGCTGGCAGGTAAATTTTGAAGCGTGGAGGCACGAACTATGAGTGAAGTCGTCGTCACGTCGCTAGTGAAGCTGCAAAACGAGGTGCGCTACGGCGCAGCACAGCACACGTTCATCACGGACGAACCCTTGAGCGCAGGCGGCGAAGATGCGGGCCCCGATCCTTACACGCTGCTGCTCGCCGCGCTCGGCAGTTGTATCTCGATGACTGTCACGCTCTACGCGCGGCGCAAAGCTTGGCCGCTTGAGCGCGTCACGGTGCGTCTGCGCCAGCAACGTATCCACGCGCGAGATTGCGTCGAATGTCAGCCCAAGACGGACAATTACGTTCATCGCATTGAGCGTGGCGTCGCGTTCGAGGGCGCGCTGACCGATGAACAGCGCACACGCTTGCAAGAGATCGCGCACAAGTGTCCGGTGCATAAAACGCTCACGTCGGAGATCGTCGTCGCAGAGTGGCAAGATTGACGCGGGCCGACGAAGCGGGCAAGGTCTTGAGTTGGCTCACTAGCCCACTAGAAACCGGCGCAGCATTCCATCCAACTGCTCGAAGTCAACGGGTCTGGTGAGGTAGTCGTCACATCCTGCCTCTAGCGCCGCCTCTTTCATTCCGTAAGTGTCGTAAGCGGTGAGCGCAATGATCGGGACGTTCTGGCACAGGTCTCGACACTGGCGGATTCGTTTGGCTGCCTCTAACCCGTCCATCTGCGGCATGTTCAAATCCATCAGAATCAAGTCGGGGCAACGGCGCTGCACTAGCTCTAACGCTTCCCGTCCGTTGGTCGCTTCAAGCACACTATAATCCCTCAGTTCCAACAGGCGCTTGAGTGTCAGCCGCGCATCGTCGAAATCGTCCACCACCAAGACAGTTAGACAGGCCGTTTCTTTCTGCATCATAAAGCGAGCAGCCTCATTATGGATTTAGTATGTAATCAGGGGGATGAAGAGGGATACGAGATAACAGCAGTTATAGCAGACTTCCACTAAACCGGCAACACAGGTTCAGCCCGCTTCCTGCGAACGTCTTGACTTGCTACTCCGTCTGGCCTATAAGCCATCCGGCACAGACGTTCGCCCGACAAGTTCAGCGAACCGATTCGCTGAGCCAAACTTCCGGTTACAAACAGGTACGACTAACAATTTGCCGGCTAAGGTAAGGAGGTTCATTCCCCCATGAATCGTCGGTCAGCTATCGCGTTGACGCTGCTCTGCTCTCTCTGCTTGTTTTATCAAACGCTCGCTCAGACCAAAGCGCAAGCCCCGCAGCAGACTAAAGCGCCGGTTGTGCAGACGGCCGCGGCCAATAATTTTGCGCTGTCCGCTCTTGAACAAGAGCTGCTTGATGAGATCAATCTGGCGCGCACGAACCCGCAGCAGTACGCAGGCTATCTCGAACAACTAAAACCTTATTTCAAAGGCAACATCTTTCAGTTGCCGGGGCGGGGCGGACTGATCACGCAAGAAGGCACGAGCGCGCTGGAAGATGCGATCCGCGTCCTGCGCCAAACGAAGCCGCTCAATCCATTCACGCTCTCACGCGGCATGAGTCTCGGCGCGAATCTGCTGGTGCAGGACGCAGGCCCGAAAGGCTTGACCGGTCACAAAGGCACGGACGGCAGTTTCTGTGAGCAACGCATCGAACGCTTCGGCACGTGGCAAGGCTCAGTTGGCGAAAACCTCTCCTATGGCAAAGAGACTGCGCGGCAACGAATCATGACGCTGCTCATAGACGACGGCTTCACAGACCGCGGCCATCGCACACGCCTGCTCAGCCCGGACTTCAAAGTCGCTGGCGTCTCCTGCGGCGACCACGCCCAACTCGGCGTCATGTGCGTCATCACCCTCGCCGGCGGCTACACGGATCGCGCCAATCAAGGCGCAGCCCAAAAATTTTAAGGCAACTGCTTACGCCAAGACCGCACGGGCGCGCCGATCATCAGGATGATCGGCGCGCCCGCTTGATGACCCACAGGAAAGCATGCGTATCAAGCAACAGCTTCATGGCATATACTCGGCGAAATCTTCCAACGGCTCATTAAAATCGTCCGTCATAGTAATCAAGCCTCTGGCGCTGCCACTCCGCCGCCGCCGTGCTTTGGCGGCTGCAATCGGCACCAGTCTCAGGACAGGTTGATCATTCTCGGTAATTACGATCTCCTCGCCCGCAAGCGCAGTTTGCAGCAAACTTGCAATTTGTGCTTTCGCTTTCTCAAGTTCTATTTGATACATCGCCACCTCCAACAAAAACTATCGGCAGTTATGCTCTTGCACATCTTTTCTACTTTTAAGACAGCATCCGAAAACATTTTCTTATCAGATTGACGAAGGCCGAAGCAACTCGATTCCGACAGTACAATAGCGTGCAAGTATGTCTTCACCAAAACACCATTCTGGCGGCATTGCGCTGCGTAGCTTAGCACTGTTGAGCATACGATCTTCTTCGCGTGTTACGATGGCAGCCCGGCAATATTTCTTGAACATCTCGTAAATAACTGCTTTATCGCCGGTTTCAAGATTCAACACCTTTTCTGCAAGTAGCGCAAGCGGGATAGTGTGCTCGTGGGTCAGCCGTTTACCAAGCTCATTTGGATATTGGGCGGAAACTAAAGCAGCGGCGGCGGTGTGTGGCAAATAGCGGATGTCATACTTCACGGCATCGGGGATAACGATGCCAGTTGCAACATCTACAGCGTCAGCCGTCCATCGCCAAGCAGCTACTTTAATCAGATGAACAGCCAATCTCCGCATACTTGGGGTTCTATTCGCAAGCTCATACGCATGAACTACAAGCGCAATCAGTTCATCTGTATGTTCGGTGGTAAGAGGCTTCCATGTTCGTATCTTTGCCATAGCCTTCAATTTTAGATAGCAAAGCAGCCCAATAATTAGACCGTGCCCTCGTTGATTCACAATTCTTCAGAGAAACAGACCAACCCTTTCAAGCTAGCCACGTGCTCTTACAATCACGACCGTCTGATCGTCGCCGCGTTCGCGTCCGCCTGACCAGTGTTCGATCTCGTCGAAGATGGCGCGACGCAGTTCGTCGGCTGAGCGCGTGCGATGTTGTAGCGCGAACTGCAAGAGGTGGGCTTCGCCGTATTCTGCGCCGTCGGCGTTCTGCGCTTCGCTGATGCCGTCGGAGAAGATGAGGAGCAGATCGTTGGGTGCGAGCGTGACGGCCGCTTCTTCGTAGCGGGCGAAGTCGAACGCGCCGACGACTGTGCCGCCTACGTCGAGACGTTCGTGTGTGCCGTCGGTGCGGATGAGGAAGGGCGCGTTGTGGCCTGCGTTGGTGTAACGCAGACGGCGCGTGCGGTCGTCGTAGAGCGCGAGGAAGAGTGTGACGAAGCGGTTCGCGTCCGTTGACTGTTCGAGTTGCGTGTTGATGTTGGCGACCATCTCTTCGACCGCGCAAGCATTATCCACACCGGTCACACCGCACGGCGCTTCAACCTCACCGGCCTGTCCGGCGACGCTCGCCACAGCCGCGCGCTCGGCGAGACGCAGACGTTCGGCCAGTATCGTCGTCTGCGCGCGCAGAGATGCTTGCAGGTTTGACATGACGAGCGAGGCCGATAGCCCTTTGCCCGACACGTCGCCCAAGGCGAGCGCGATGAAGCCGTGTGCGATCTCGACGTAATCGTAGTAGTCGCCCGCCACGCCGCGCGCCGCCCGACACTCGGCCGCGATCTCTGCGCTCGCAAGCTCCGGCACGGCGCGCGGGAAGAGTTGCGCTTGCACTTCGGCGGCGATCTCGATCTCGCGCTCCAAGCGTTCACGCTCGACGCGCTCCGCAAGCAGCACTTCGATGTTCGCGGCCATGTCGTTGTAGGCGTGGGCGAGTTCGCCGAGTTGATCGTGCGAGCGAATATGGACGCGATGCGAGAAGTCGCCGCGCTTGATGTACTCGGTCGCGCGATAGAGCTTATGGACTGTGCCGGTGACGGCGCGCGTCATCCAACCGGCGGCAGAGAGCGCGAGCAGTTCGAGCACGAGAAAGACGATGGCGACGGCGAGCAGGATGTTGCGCCAGACGATGTCGAAGTAGCCGCCGCTGCCGAGCACCTGTTTGAACAACTGCGCGCGCGTCTGCTGCATGAGAAACGCGATGTGCGGACTCTCTGTGCCGTTGCGCCAGTCGGTCGTCGCGAGCACAACCCACGTGTAACCGTGCGGCAGTGGGTCGCCCAGTTGATCTGCGCGCTGACCGAAGTTGGGCGAAAAGTTTGCGTTGCCGTTCGAGCGCACGCGTATGCCTTTGTCGTCGGCATTGATCTGCACCTCTTCAGAGCCGATGAAGAACGGGTGCAGTTCGATGCCTGTGCTTTCGTTGAGCTGGCGCATGAGCGCACGACTCACGGGCACGGTCAAGAGCAACGCGAACGCGCGCCCGTTTGCCTCGCGCCGCACGAGCGCACGCACGGCGGGCGTGCCGTACACTTCACTCGTCTGTGCGGGCGGCACGAACGTAAACCCGCTCCATTCGTTCTTGCCGCGCAGCCATGCGGGCAGAGGCGCAGCCGCCGAGACTTGATCGCTCCCGCCGCCGCGCGTCTCTTCTGTCGTCGGCTCGCTCGTGAAAGTGGCCGGCGCATGCTCGCCTACTTGCAACAGATCATTATCGCCTGCACTTTGCCAGACGGCCACGCGCGCGCCCGGCGAAGAGGCTTGCAGCAGCATGTTCTGTTCATCGAGCCACGTCTGCGTGTGGTGCGCGTCCGTATTGGCGGGCAAGCGCGCGAAGGCGTCTGCGAGCGTGCGCGCGTTGGCGAGCGCTTGCCGGTTCGTCTGTTCAACCTGCGCGGTCACTGTGCGCGAGAGGCCAGAGATGGAGACGCCGAGCGTGAAGATCAGACCGAGCGCGGTGAGCAAAAGGATCGGCGTCAGACCGATGAAGAGATAAGTGATCACCAAGCGCCGCCGCACGCGCCAGAACAGACGCCGCTTCAACCAGAGCAACATCTGCCCGCCGTAATAACCGAGCGTCGCCGCGACGAGACAGAAGGTGATGAGATCAAAGACGGCGCTGACGAAACCGTTGCGATACAACAGCGTGTCGCGCACGAACGAACGGAGCACGAAGCAGACGCCGGCCGCAATCGCCACGCGCGGCATCAAGCGCCGCAAACGCGCGCGCAAGTCTCGTCCGCTCATCTGCTGTTCCATCTCTGTGCCGTCTGTCACTGTCTCTTCGTCGCGCTACTGTTGACGATGCAAGAGCAACAAGTGTTACACGAATAAGAACAGTTTTCAGTTTTCAGTTTTCAGCCTTTATTATCATCTTAAAACTGAAAACCGAAAACTGAAAACTGTACTCAATCATCACTCAAAGCCTGCACATGCGCGCGCACGGTTGCGCCGAGCGTTTGTAAGTTGTAGCCGCCTTCGAGACAGGAGATGATGCGCCCCTGACAGGCGTGCGCGGCCCAAGCTTTGACCGTGCGCGTCAGCTCGATGAAATCTTCGTCTTCGAGGCGCAACTGGCCGAGCGGGTCGCCCGCGTGCGCGTCGAAGCCGGCGGAGATGATGACGAGGTCGGGGTTGAACTTCGCGTCAATCTCTGACAAGGCGGCGGCGAACATGCTGCGCTGCTCGGCGGCGGGTGTGTGCGCGCGCACGGGCACGTTCAAAGTGTAACCGCGTCCGCGTCCCTGTCCGGTCTCGCCGCGCGCGCCCGTGCCCGGATACCAAGGGTATTGATGCGTGGAGAAGAAGAAGACCGTGGGGTCGTCGTAGAAAATCCCTTGCGTGCCGTTGCCGTGATGCACGTCCCAATCAACGACGGCGACGCGCTCGATCTCCGGATAACGCGATTGCGCATAACGCGCGGCGACAGCGACCGTGTTGAAGAGACAGAAGCCCATTGCGCGTTCGCTCGTCGCATGATGACCGGGCGGGCGCGCGGGCAAGAATGCGTTACGCGCCTCGCCCGACATGACGGCATCAACCGCGCGACACGCGCCGCCCGCCGCATGCAGCGCCGCATCGAGCGAGCGCAAAGAGACGATTGTGTCTGCGTCCAAGTAACCAAGCCCTTCGCTGACGGCGCGCTCGACCCGTTTGAAGTGCTGCGGCGTGTGCGCCGCTTGCACCGTGCCGCGCGCTGCGGCCGGCGCTTGGAGTTCAAGCAACTGTGCCCACAGTTCTGTATCTTTGCGCAGGGCGTCCATCACGACCGCGTAGCGTTCGGGACGTTCGGGATGACCGGGGCCTGTGTCGTGTTGTTGAAAGACTGGGTGATGGACGAGCGCGGTCTTCATGCGGGCGATTATGCGTGGCGCGTGCTGAGAGGTCAAACCCGTCTGCTGTCAGCATGAAATCAATACGCATGCAAGTGTGTTTGCAGGCAAGTCACATAGTTAAATCGCCCGCCGAGCGGTGTCTAAAGCTTTAATTTTTCGTGCCGTCGCGCGGTTTGCGCCTGTGCGGAACACGAGTTGCAAACTTATTCAATTGAATTGGGGACGCTCTCCCGTAAGGACGTTTTTGCGTAGGTCATTCATGGAGGGATTCGAGATGAAGAGATTACTCGTATCATTTATCTGTCTCGTGCTGCTGTTGGCCACACTCGTGCCCAACTTGTCAGCACAGGAACGCCATCGCCATCGTTCGCGCTTCGGGCGCAAGGCCCGCACGGCGGCGATTGTGGGCGGCGGCGCTTTGGTCGGCGGACTGATAGGCGGCGGCAAGGGCGCGGCCATCGGCGCAGGCGGAAGCTCGCTCTATGCGTTTAATCGCAAGGCTGCGCGCAGACACTTCAAACCGCGCACGCGCACGGCCGGCACTGTGGCCGGCGGCGCGCTACTCGGCGGAGGCATCGGCGGCGCAGTCGGGCATGGCAGGGGCGCGGCAGTCGGCGCACTGGTCGGCGCGGGTGGTGGTGCACTCTACCGGCACAAACAACGCCGCAGCAGTTATTGCCGCACACACCGTTGCTAAACTTGAACGGCGCAAGGGAGTGAGCGCAAGACGCGCGCTCACTCTCTTCACGTTTACCATGATGCTAGAATCGGATGCACGACCCCGGCACACAGACCAAGATGTGCCCAGACACACCTCGCGCAGTTGATCGTTAACTTCCAACTCGCGCAGGAGATCAATTTTTATGTCATACGATGAGGAGCAACAGAAGCGCAGCCGCGTGGTGGTCGAGACGCCGAACGCACGCCGCGAGGAATACTATGCGCGCACAAGCCGTGTGCCGGAGCGCGCGGGCTATTCGACCGGCGTCGTCGCCGTCGTCGCACTCTTGGCTATCGCGGCGACCGCTTTGATCATGTTCTTCCTGATGAATCGCAGCGACGCAACCAACACGAACGTGAGCGTCGCCACCGCGCCGACGCCCATTCCGACGGTGCCGACGCCTCTGCCGCCACCGCCCGCGACGCCCATCATGGTGCCGCCCGCACAGCAAGCGCCGCCCGTTATCGTGCAGCCACCGCCCACAACCACGACGCAACCCGCGCCCGTCATCGTCACACCGCCCGCGCCGGCAACGAACGCAGGCGCTGCCCCTCAGCTTGACGACGCGACCATCGAAGCAAACGTCAACAAAGCATTGACGGACGACGCAGACCTCAAAGATGCTGGCATCACCGTCACCGTCATCAACGGCCGCGCCACGCTCATCGGTTCAGTCAAGACGCCTGAGCTAAAGACGCGCGCCGAACGCCTCGCCCACGGCATTAAAGGCGTCCGTGTCGTTGACAGCAAGATCATGGTCGAAGGCACACCGCAGTAAAGTAGAAAGGCGAAGGGCGGAAGAAGAAAGCGTGGCCACGGCTGCAACGTGCATCTGAAAAAATCAGATTACAGCGAAGCTGTGTCCTAACTTTCTCCTTCCGCCCTTCGCCTTTGCTTCAATATCCTTCCGTGTGTTCGCGCAGCCACTCGTCTAGTTCATCGTCGCTAGGTTCGCGGCCGAGTTCGGCGCGCAGGCGGGCGCGCAGATAATCGCGTTCCTTGCGGGCGGTCTGGGCGAGCGATTCATCTGTGCGCGGCGCGTCTGCCGGTTCATCATTCGCTTTTGCTGACATCTCTTCCCTCCCCCGCGCTGCTCCTAACTATTCTGCCGGCTGCGCCGTGATCTCAACTGCGCCGGTCGCAAGCATCGTCTCGACGCACAGGTTCGCGCTTTCGCATTCGATTAGCAACCTACGCCGCGCTTCGTCCGTGTAAAACTCAACCGCTACGATCTGACAGCCAACGGGCGCAGGCGCGATGCGCGCGAGCGGCGTGTGCGTGTCCGTCTCATAGAGCGCGCGCACGTCCGCACGCAAAGCCGCGCGTTCATCCTCGGCAACATTCAACTCGGCGAGCGCCGTGCGTTCAAGCGTGAGCGCCATCTCGCCGTCCAAGAGGATCGTCCAGATGAAACCGATGTCGAGGACGAAGTGCGCCGCTTCGTCTGCGCCGAAATAGCCGAGCACGGTCGCGCCGACGACGTGCGCGATGACGTGATCCTGATGCGTGTTGGTTGGGGCCGGTGTCCAATCCATTGAATGATCTTAATTGCTGCTGTGGTCGAGAACCTCAATCGTGGGCCGCCGTATCCGTCAGCTTGTAGCGCAGCAGCGCGCGCGCTTTGCAGGCTGCAAGCACGACGGCGAGCAGGCAGCCGACGCCGCCGACGATGACAGAGAGTTGCACGCCGACGGCTGCGGCCAACAAGCCCGCTTCGAGTTCGCCGAGTTGCGGCCCGCCCATGAAGAAGATCATGTTGACCGAAGTCATGCGCCCACGCAGCCGGTCGGGTGTGACGAGTTGGCGCATGGTCTGTCTAAGCACTGTGCTCACCGTGTCGCCCGCGCCGACGCACGCGAGCATCAGACACGAGAACCAAAAAAGATGCGACCAACCGAACAACACTGTGGCTGCGCCGTAAGCCGCGATTGATATAAGCACCGTCGCGCCCGGTTTCTCAAGTCGGCTGCCGAAGCGCGCCATCGCCAGTCCAGCGATGACTGCGCCGACGGCCGGCGATGCAGCCAACACGCCCAACCCGCGCGCCCCGACGCCCAGAATTCTGTCCGCGTAGATCGGCAACAGGGCCGTCGCCGATGCAAAGAACGTGGCCACAAAATCGAGCGTCATGGACTGCACCACGACCGGCGTGCGCCAGACAAACTTCAAGCCTTCAGTGAGCGCGGCGAAACTTACGCGCCCTTGCGCCTGCGTCTCATCGCTTGCGCGGCCGCGCGCGCGCAACATCAACACCGCGCCGATCACCGCGAGGAACGACGCCGCGTTCACGCCGTACACAATCGCCGGCCCCCACTTCGCCAGCACAAGCCCCGCGAGCAGTGGCCCTGTGACCATCGCGATTTGAAAAGCGATCAGGCCGAGACTGACCGCGTTCGGAAAGACGCGCGCCGGCACAAGCTGCGGCAGCAGTGCTTGCCGCGCTGGGTTGTCAAAGGCTGTCGCCGCCGAAGCGATGGCGGTCAGCAGATAGATCGGCCAGACGGCATGTAATCCTGCGGCCGTGATCGTCGCCAGCACGCACGCGCTCACAAGCATGGTTGACTGCGTGATCACCATCAGCCGCTTGCGGTCGAACGCATCCGCGACCACACCACCCATGAGCGAGCATAGGACGATGGGCACAACGCGCACGAGACCGACGAGGCCCAACGCGACCGATGATTTCGTCAACAGATAGACGTGCCAGTTGATCGCCACGAGTTGCATCTGCGAACCCGTGAGCGAGATAAACTGCCCCGCCCACAACAGACGGAAGTCGCGATGGCGCAGCGCGGCGAATGAAGACGGCCGAGTGTCTGAGTTGTCTATGCTTGGTGTTGAACTAAGCCCCTTGACTGACACGCGCGCAAGTATAGCCCAACCTTGTACGGACAGATAAAGAGCGGCGCGACTGCCGAACATTACAGTCGCGCCGCTCTTTATCCGTTTGCGTCGCACGTGCGCGTGGCTTTACTTACCTATTCATTCATCCTGATGTTGGTCACCTTGCCATCTCGGAGCAGCAAGGTCACCGGCATACCTTTGAACTGGTAGTGCCACAACTCAAAGTTGCCGTCGTAGTTAGTGAACCAAGGCTCTATGTTGTTCATGCTCCAAGATGTGAGTAAGGTTAGGATAAAAATTAGGGGCGTTGTGACTACGGTTTGGCCGGCGCGCTTGTCGGGCAGCAGCCAAGATTCATCCTAAAGATGCGAGCGCATGGTCGTCAAGAAAATTTATCAAGGCGGTTGTGCTCGCTTGCGGCTGCTCGATTGGACAAACAAACAGCCCTGAAACTCTCCGTAAAGAATTTCAGGGCCGGTTGTACTTGGTTAATTGGGTTAACTTACTTGCACTTTGAATAACCGCAGTCACGGCAGAAGTCGCAGCCCGAAGCATGTTCGAGTTGCCCGCGACATTCTGGGCACTCGCTGATGAGCGAGAAGTTGCGGTTGGCTGTGGCGGTGTCGGGCACGGCGACGCTAATCTGCGGCTGTGCATAGGCGGCGGCGCGCGCCGAGTCGGGTTGATTCTGCAAGCGTCGGATCGAGAGCATGATGCACTCCGCGACAGCCTGTTCGGGACTGGTCAGCAAACGCTCGTTGAACCAGACCGAGTGTGTGCCCGTGACCTTGTTGAGACTGCGCGCGACCTCTCTGGCTTCAAAGCCGCCGCGCAGCATCTTCGACGCGAGCAAGCCCACGCCGCCGGAGATCGGCCCCGTCGCAAAGACTTCGAGGATGTCGCGCCCATCGTTGTTGACCGTCACATAAAGATTCTGCCCGTCGAACGGAATCTGCCACGTGTAGCCGCGCAACTCACGCGGCCGTTCGGCGCGCACAGCTTGCGCTGCCACGTTGAGATCGTTGTCGCTGTCAATCGCGGCCACGCCCGTCGCAGTCAAGCCCGTCGCTTCGTCGCCCGCCGGCTCGGTCTCAATTTCCGGCGCAACCATCTCCGCCTCAGTCGTGATGGCCGGATCGCAAGCGACTTCGCCTTTCGGCTCTTGCCCCTTCACGGTCGAGAGCACTTGCGAATCGCGCGAGCCGTCGCGGTAATAGCTCACAGCCTTGCAACCCAACTCACGCGCGAGCCGATAGAGATGATCGACCGACTCGACCGTGTCGTCCGCCGCGCCGTTGCAGGTCTTCGACACGCCGTTGTCCACATGACGCTGTGCGGCGGCGAGCACATGCACGTGTTGCTCTGCGCCGATGTCCATCGCCGCGATGAAATAGTCGGGCAACTCACGTTCATGCGCGACGACATATTCGGCCGCCCGATCAATCGAAGCTTGATCGGTCTGATCCACATCCATGCCGAGCGCGTTCGCGGCGAGCGTGTGCACGTATGTGCGTTTGCCGAGCGTGTCTTGGCGCACGTAAGCCCAAGAGAAGTTCGGCTCGACGCCCGAAGAGGTTTCGGCGACGAGCGAGATCGTGCCGGTCGGCGCAATCGTCGTCGTCTCGTAGTTGCGCGGCGTGAGCATGTCGGCGGGGATGCCGATCTCGTCGCGCAAGAATTGATCGTAAGACTCTTTATTCGGCTGGTACTCGGCGAACACACCTTTCTCTGCGCCGAGTTGGCACGACTCCAACCACGCCTCGCGCCGGACGAAACTCATCAACTCGTCCATCAGCGCAATAGACTCAGGGCTGCCATATTTGACCTTGAGTTGCAGACAGAGATCAGCGAAGCCCATGATGCCAAGCCCGACAGGGCGCGTCCGCTTCACCACGTTGTCAATCTCCGGCAACGGCCAAGAGCACACGTCAATCACGTTATCGAGAAAATGCGTTGACCAATGCACGACCTCAGCCAGCCGCTCCCAGTCAACGCGCGTCGCCCCGTCATAGAACTTCGCCACATCAATCGAGCCGAGGTTGCAAGAGTTGTTGAAATGGAGCGCCTGCTCCGCGCACGGATTGGTCGCATAGATCGGCCCCATTGACTCGATCATATGGTTGCGCCGGTTCACCTCGTCAATGAAGATGACGCCCGGCTCGGCGTAGCGATGCGCCGACGCGACGATGCGATTCCAAATGTCCGGCGCATAGACCATGCCTGCTTGCGGCGGCTCTTCACGCGTGCAATCGAAGAGATCAGCTTCAACGAATGCTTGTTTGTCGCGGAACGTAACGGTCGAACCATCTGCGCGGCGATAGATGGCATAAGGGCCGTTCTGGACGGGATCGAAGATCGGCTCGTCCCAAGGCTTGCCATCAAAGCTCAGTTGATACCACTCGCTGTTATCCACCGCCTCGAAGAAGCGGTCGGTTACGGTCACGGAGATGTTGAAGTTCGTCAATGAATGCTGATCGTTCTTCGCATGAATGAAGCGCAGCACGTCTGGATGATCCACGCGCATGATGCCCATGTTTGCGCCGCGACGGACGCCGCCCTGCTTCACCGTGTCGGTCGTCGTGTTGAAGATGTTCATGAACGAGACCGGACCACTGGCGACACCATGCGTTGAACGCACCATCGCGCCGACCGGCCGCAGCTTCTCAAACGTGAAGCCTGTGCCGCCGCCGGTTTGATGAATGATGGCGGCATCGGTTACAGACTTCATGATGCCCGCAATCGAATCCGGCACGTCGAGCACAAAGCAAGCTGCGAGTTGGCCCGCAGGCTTGCCCGCGTTGACCAGACACGGCGTGTTCGGCACGAACTCGCGCCTGAGCATGACGCCTGCCATCGCCTCGTAGAACTCATCGCGCTTCTGCTCGTCGGTCTCCGCCATCGCAACATGCCCGACCACGCGACGCGTCACGTCCGCCCACTCTTCAAGCGGTTGCCCCTGCGCGTTCTTCAAAGAGTAACGCTTGCTGATCACTTTGCGCGCGTTGAGACCCAACTCGCTCGGTTGCAGTTGACTTTTGGCCGGGGCAGTAGCGGCGGCGATGGGATTCCCTTGAGAGGCGTTTGGCTCGATCACTGTGCTCATCTTTTTCTGCCTTTCCCGCGCCCGGCGGCACCCTTGCGCGAGTCTTGTCTGATTGTTCGTTTGGACTTCGGCTGTGGTCTCGAAAACTGCGGCTGGTTGACCGGCGGGGTGACAGATTTCCTGCCCGCAACGCAGCCCCCTGCGTCGCGGCCGTCGCTTCAGAACCGCCCGGCCTCAAGCGGTGCGCAGTATACATACCTCCTTAGTGGCTGTCAATAGCCAAGCCCAATATATTGTAGCATACTTTCTTTTCAGTCCCATACAGTGGGGCTTTTAAGAGTTTACCTTAACCAACGAACTGGCGATTTGAGACATCAAAAGCGTGTCGAGTCAGCATGCAAAATAAGTTATCGTCGGCATTTGCTCGGTGACGAAAAGCAAAAACTGCGCGGTGAGATAAAACGCAAATTTCAGATCGAACATTCAGATGATCAAGGGTGAGATATTGAACGAAAGGAAGCAGACGAACACGGACATACTCGTGCGCGCAACGGCCGCCGATGGCGCGGTGCGCTGCATGGCTGCGATCACGACGAATCTGGTGGCCGAAGCAGCGCGCAGACATGAAACATCGCCGACCGTCGCGGCGGCGCTCGGGCGCACGTTGACCGGCACATTGCTGTTAGGTGCTGGCCTGAAAGAGTTGGATCGTTTGACGGTGCAGATTGTCTGCGATGGCCCCGTCGGCGGGATCACGACGGAAGTGAATGCGCGCGGCGAGGTGCGCGGTTACGTGCGTCATCCAGAAGCGAACCCGCCATTGAATGCTGGCGGCAAGTTTGATGTGCGCGCGGTCATCGGGCAAGGCATGTTGTATGTCACTTATGAGTCGGGCTTCGACATTGGTTTGTACAAAGAACCTTATCGCGGTTCCGTGCCACTCGTCTCCGGCGAGATCGGCGAGGACTTCGCATACTACCTCGCCAAGTCGGAACAGATTCCGTCGGCGGTGCTGCTCGGCGTGTTCATGCGCGCGGATGAAGCCGGTAAAGCGTTCGTCGAAGCGGCCGGCGGACTGATGATTCAGATGATGCCGGGCGCAGACGAAGCGACTGTCGCAGCGATTGAAGCGGCCGTTGCGCGTGCGCCGCATACGACAACGCTGATTCGTGATGGCGCGCGCCCCGTTGATCTATTGCATGCTGTGCTTGGCGACTTGCAATTCGAGGTGCTCGAAGAACGGCCCGTTAGTTTCACGTGTTCATGTTCATATGAGCGCGCGGTCTCGCTGATCGCTGCGATTGAGCGCAACGAGTTGGAGTTGATCCTGCGTGAAGACAAAGGCGCGGCGTTGACCTGTCACTTCTGCAACGAGACGTACCGGCTCGATGAAACCGCGCTGGAAGGAATCTTGGCCGGCAGCGTTAGCGATTAAAGGATCGCTTGGTAGAGTTAATCGTCTAATGAAAAACGCGGGGCGTTGATGATTGAATCAACGCCCCGCGTTTTGATCTGAGCAAAATCCTGTTGCTTACTGTTTCGACATGAGCAGGTCGTAGTTCCCTGCTTGCCGATTGTGTTCGTCGAGCGTGCCCATGACGTCGGAGGTGTCTTCGAGCATCTGTTTGGTCATGGCGATGGAGTCGCTCAGTTGCTCGAAGTCGAGCGCGGAGACGCGCTCTGGCGTCGGCAGCGTGACGACTTGATCGTTGACCAAGCCGAAGAAGTTTTCAATGGACTGAAGTTGTCCTTCGACGAGTTTGACCGAGCGTTCGAGTTCACCGAAGGCGGCCAAGCGGCGTTTGAGAATCTCGACGTTCGCCTGTTGAATCCGGCGCGCGCGGTCATCCGGCGCGTTCTCGACCGAGCGCTCGGCCTGCGCGAGTTGATTCGCCACCGCTTGCTTATTGATCGAGCGCAGATGATTTTTGCGGCGGCGATAGACGTCGAGCAGGTCAACGAAATCTTCCCAACGTTGTTCGAGGCTCTGAATGTTTGCGGGCACGTCTTTCGCGCCGGTGAACTTGGTGTAGTTCTCGAAAATCTGTTTCTTGAGCCACTTCAAATAGAGCACCGCTTCACGCTCGCGCGGATCGAATGTGTCGATCAACTTCTCGCGCTGGCGGCGGCGCATCTCGTAGAGCTGTCTGCGCTGGCGCTGATTGACGAGCCGACGATAGAGCGAACTTGAAGGGATGGTCGCCAGATACAGACCTTCGGCGACAAGCGCGAGACCGAGCGGAATCACCGACGGGATGAAGGCGGCGGCCACGGCGAAGCCGGCCAAGCCCCAGAAGTTGACTGGTTCTTTCGCGGCCTCTTTCAGGTATTGCAGATCGATCTTTTTGATGTCCGCCATAACGTTTTGCCAATTGCTTGCGAGCCAACGTGCGCTCGCTCTGCGCTGCGATCTTACTCCCTAACCAACCAACGACTTGCGTTCACGGCTGCGATTAACTTACATCGTGCGCCCGCTATTGTCCTCCGCGCCTTCGGTCTGAGCGGCGGGGAGTTGGCCTTGCTGCGGCGTGGTCGAACCGGGCAGCAGACCCATCTCGCGTTTGTACTCAAGCAGCTTGTCTTGCAACTGCAAGTTCATCGCTTCCTGTTCGATCTCGTGCAACTGATTATCAACCGAGGCTGCGCCGAGTTGCATCTTGGCTTCGGCTGCGGCCGAGCGCCGGTCAATCTTGTCGCGCATCTCATTGAAGGTCGAAGCGTCGTCGCCGAGTTGGAAGGTCTCCATCGTCTGCGCGAGTTGCTCTTGCAGCCGCGCCTGCTTCGACTGATTGATGAGCTGCATCGCCTCGGCGGAACGACGCTGCATTTGCAGCATGTAGTTGTCGCGCGCCTTGAGCGCCTGCTTGGATGCCATCTCGGCGGCTTGCAGTTGCTGTTTGGTCTTTTGCAGATCGAGTTGCGCTTGTTGTAACTGGCCGATGTAAGCGGTGGCCATATCGTCGCGGCCGAGTTTGATGGCGGCTTTGATTTTCGAATCGTAGTCCACAACCTGCGTTTCCAACCGATCTTTGTTCTTGGCGAGCAGACGCTCGGTAGCCATGACCTGTGCGACCGAATTATTTAACTCCGGCACGCGGTCGCGCATCTCGCGAATAGTCTGTTGTAGGACTAGCTCGGGGTCTTCGGTCCTCTCGATCACGCCGCCGAGCAACGCGCGCATCGAACGTTTGAAACGGCTCCACAGGCCCATCGTCTTTAGCTCCTCCGAGCGGTTCGCGCGTTCGGTTTTGCCCGCGCGAACATTCAATTTCAGCGTGCCTAACAGGCCGCGCCTACCGTTGTACGTCCGCCCGCACCGCGCGGTTGCATTTTCAGCGCCGCCTTGGATGTGAGTATAACAGGCCAACGCGGAACAGGGAAGAACGGTAGGCGGAAAGCAGAAGGCAGTAGGCAGCAGGTAGTTCAAGACAAAAAAGAAGGCCGTAGGTTGATGCGCGGCTCGACGAATTACGAAGCGCGTTCAACCTACGGACTCTCGCTTTATTTTCACTGCCTCCTGCCTTCTGCCTACTGCCTACTAAACTCCCCTATGTCCCGTCGGTAGTGCATGCCATCCCAGTTGATGAGGCTGATAGCCTCGTAGCAGTGTGCGAGGGCGCGTGCGAGCGTTGGGGCTGTAGCAGTGACGCCGAGGACACGGCCGCCGTTCGTGAGCCATGAGCCGGCGGCGGTGCGGCGTGTGCCGGCGTGGAAGAGTTGGACGTCGTACTGTTGTGCGGCTTCATCGAGACCCGCGATGCGCGCGCCGGTTTCTGGTTGTTCGGGGTAGCCGCGTGCGGCGAGGACGACACAGGCTGAGGCATCGCTTGACCAAGCAACGCGCGTTGCGCCTAAGTTGCCATGCGCGACGGCGGCGAAGATGTCTGCGAGGTCACTTTCGAGGCGCACGAGGATGGCTTGCGCTTCCGGGTCGCCGAAGCGGACGTTGTATTCGAGCACGCGCGGGCCTGCGGCTGTGAGCATGAGGCCGATGAAGAGGACGCCGCGAAAATCGAGCCGGTCGGCCTGCGCGCCTGCGAGCGTCGGTTCGACTATTTCGCGGACGACGTGCCTGAGCGTCGCCTCATCGAGCACGTCGGGCGCGGTGATCGCGCCCATGCCGCCGGTGTTGGGGCCTGTGTCGTCTTCGCCGACGCGCTTGTGATCGCGCGCCGCAGGCATCAGCGCGTAATCCTTGCCGTCAGTCCAAAGCAGTAGCGACGCCTCGCGCCCGACGAGCGCCTCTTCGAGCACGACGCGGCGTGCGGCTTCAAGGCCGACGCGCCCTTGCTCCATCAACTCGATGACGGCCCGTTCAGCTTCGGCGCGCGTGCGCGCGACCACGACGCCCTTGCCCGCCGCTAGGCCATCGGCCTTGACGACGACCGGCGTCTCTTCATCGCCAAACTCGCCGCGCCGCAGTATGTCGCGCGCCTCTTCGGCGCTCTCGGCCACGCGGAAGCGCGCGGTCGGGATTGCGTGCCGCGCCATGAACTCTTTGGCGAAGACTTTGCTCGACTCAAGCTGTGCGGCGGCGGCGCTTGGGCCGGCGACGGTGAGACCGCGCGCCGCGAACTCATCAACTAATCCGGCCGCGAGCGGTGCTTCGCTGCCGACCACAGTCAGATCGATCTGCTCGACTTCAGCGAAACGCGCGAGGGCCGCGATGTCTGTGGCTTTGATGGAGACGCAACGTACGTTCTGCGCGATGCCGTCGTTGCCGGGCGCGCAGAAGATTTGCCGTTTGGCGCGCGCGCTTCGTTGCAACGCCCAACAGAGCGCGTGCTCACGTCCGCCTGAGCCGATGACGAGAATCTTCATGGTGTGGTTTGTTCAATTCATCGAGGCTGAGCCGTGCGATCAAGCGGCGGATGCTGGCACGGGCGCAAGAGCGTGTCAAGCGTGCGTCCGAAAACGTACCGGAAATCCTTGACACAATTTTGTGATGGCTATACTTTGCACGAGCAAAGGACGGCGTTTAGTTGGCGTTCATGTACGCGAGCGTCGTCCAAGCGAAACAGCGGGCAGCCGTAAGCACCCTTGCCGGTTCTGCCAAATTTTTTGCATCTTCCTTCGAGCGCGCCCACCTTTGTTCAGCTCCGAGGGGACAGCGAGTAAGGGAAATGATCATGGCACAAGCACAAGCAACCAGCAGAACCAACGGAGAGTGGGGTCGGGCCGAGATGGAGTTCCAAGACCGCGCGATTCGCTGTATTGATTGCGACGAAGAGTTCATCTGGACGGCCGGCGAGCAACTCTTCTTTCACGACAAGGGACTGAAGAATGAGCCGAAGCGTTGCAAGCCTTGCAAGCAGGCGAAGAACGAACGGCTCGCCGCGATTGCCGCCGCGCAAGCCAACGGCATGCGCCAACGAATTGAAGTCTCAGTCACTTGCGCCCAATGCGGGCAACAGACCACCGTCCCGTTCTACCCCTCGCAGGGTCGCCCCGTCTTTTGCCGCATCTGCTTCCAGGCCAGTCGCGGCTTTGAAGATTAGGCGCGCTTGAGGACCGACGCCGCTAAGGCGCGGTCGCAACCCGACATAATCTAAAATGCTCCCGCCCGGCACCCCTATGCCGGCCCATGTCTTTGTGTCTCGCTTCACGTCCTATTGCTCAAGATGATAAGGCACGCTCGTCACGATGATGCCCTTCTTGAAGAGGAGCGAGCCTTTCAAGAGCAGCGAGCTTTGGTTGTGCAACAGGTGCTGCCACCACCTTGCGGGCACGAACTCCGGCAAGATTACCGTCACCATCCCGCCTTCGTTCTGCTGGCGCAGCCGATTGATGTAGCGCAACAACGGACGCGTCAACGAACGATAAGGCGAAGCCAGCACGACCAAGTTGATCCCAGCGCCCCACTGCGTCCACTTATCGCGCAACTTCTGCGTCGCCGTCTCATCAATGTCCACATAGACGGCCGTGACGCGATCCGGCGCAATCGCCTTCGCGTATTCGAGCGCCGCGATGACGCCGCGATGCACGCCTGAGATCGGGACGACGACCGTGTTGGGTAATGGGCGTAGCTCCGACAATCCTTCGGTCGAGAGTTGCCGTGCGACCAGCAAGTAATGTCTGTGGATGGAGCGGAACATCACGACGAGGAGCGGTATGACGACCACGACGATCCACGCGCCGTGTATGAACTTCGTCAGGATGAAGACGCAGAGTACGACGAACGTAGCAATAGCGCCGAGCGCGTTAATAAAGATCGACTTCTTCCAGTGCGGGCCTGACGTAACATCGTCGGCGACAAAAGGCGACTCACGTTCCGTCTCGACGGCCAGTGTGGCATCGGGCAACGGGCGCACGTGCGCCGTTGCGGCCGCGTCGCTGCTTTGCTGCGCGCCCGTCACAGCACCTGTACTGGATGGAGTTGGCCCTTGCGGCTCGCGCGGCGCGTCGTTCGGTCTGCGCCCCAATAGCTCGCGGCGCTCCTTGAGCCAGTGCTTGACCATCCCCGACTGCGAGAGCGTGAATGAGAGGAAGACGCCGACGGCGTAGAGCGGAATCAGCCGGCTCGTGTCGCCGCCGAAGGCGACCACGAGGATTGAAGCGAAGACGGCGAGGATGATGATGCCGTTTGAGAAGACGAGCCGGTCGCCGCGATTGGCGAACTGGCGCGGCAGGAAACGATCACGCGCAAGCAACGAGGAGAGGCGCGGGAAGTCTGCGAATGAAGTGTTGGCGGCGAGCACGAGAATCGCGGCCGTCGTTCCTTGCACGAGGTAGTAGAACCAGCCCATCGGGCCCGTAAAAATGTTGCGCGCAAACTGCGAGATGACGGTCTCGTTCGCGTGCGGCTGCACGCCGTAGAGCCAAGCCATCACGCTCGTGCCGAGAAACATGATCGTCAGCAGCACCGCCATCCAGACGAGCGTCGTCGAGGCGTTCTTCGCTTCGGGCTGTTTGAACGCGGGCACGCCGTTTGAGATCGCTTCGATGCCGGTCAGCGCAGCACAGCCGTTCGAGAACGCGCCGAGTAGCAGGAACAGTGTGAGCGGTTGCACGTGATAGCCTTCGGCGAGCTTCATCGGCTCAGTGCTTGGCGGCGGCGCGCCGTAGAGCTTGTAGTGCAGTAGCCCGTAGCCGATCATGAAGAGAAACGAGACGACGAAGGCGTAAGTTGGAAAAGCGAAGATCGCGCCCGACTCGCGCACGCCGCGCAGGTTGGCGACGGCGATAAAGGCGATGAAGAAGAGACACAATGCGACCTTGTGATCGTCGAGCCAAGCGAAGCGCGTCCCCTGCGCGGCGGACGTGAGCGCGGCCACGCCCGCAGAGATCGAGACCGATACAGTCAACACATAGTCAACCAACAAAGCCGCGCCCGCGATGAGGCCGGCGTTCGTGCCCAAGTTATCTTTGGCGACGATGTACGCGCCGCCGCCTGAAGGGTAAGCGTGAATCGTCTGCCGGTAGCTGATGGTGACGATGACTAAGAGCGTGGCGATGCCGAGCGAGATCGGCACGACGTAATGAAACGTATAAGCCTGACCGTAGGCGACGGCGACGGCGAGCACGAGCAGAATTTCTTCCGTCGCGTAAGCTGTGGATGAGAGCGCGTCCGATGAAAAGACCGCGAGCGCAGTCTTCTTTGAGAGTCGTTCGTGTATCGCTTGCTCTGTGCGTTTAGCGCGGCCGACGAGCAGGCGCTTAATGGCTGTGGCCAATGTCTTCAAGTCTCCTTGTTCCGCCGCCGCCGCAAAAAGCAAGAGGCGCGGAGCATCACGCCCCGCGCCTCGCAGTAAAACTCGCGGCAGCCTTGCCCTTCTCTTTCACGCCTACGAGGTTAGCTGACGGGCTTGGACGGAGAAGTGTCCTAAGCGCGCGTGCGCCATCATGACTGAAAGCGCGCTCGCGCTATACGCCCCGCGACCTGCACGAACGGACAGGTCGTGTGGTTCCCCCGCGTCGAACAGGACGACTGTCTTACAGCCCCATCCGACTTCGGCAGACAAACTGTCAACGGCGACGAATCTTACGCCTGAACGATCAAGCAAAGCAACTCAGCCGCCGACATGCACGATGGGCCGGCGCTCCGGGTCTTCTTCGGCCTGCCTGAGCACTTCGCGCGTGACCGGCGCTGTGTCGCCTTCACCGAAGATGATGTACCGGAATAGATACTTCAGGGGATTGCCCTCACTCCAGCCGAAATAGACGTGCGGCATCTTGCCGGTCGTATCGCGTAGGTGGAGCAGAAGCGCGGCAATAGCGTTCGGCACGGCCGCACTTTCGGTGCGCAACACGCGAAAGCCGTCCACGTCTACGCCGCGCACGCAGAGTTTGCCCGAAAACTCCGATGCGTCGCCCGTCTTCACTTCAAGAAACAGGATTGGATCGCGCGTCGGAATGTGATTATCCTCGCGCTTCTCACGCTCTTTGAATTGGTATTCGCTCACGTCACCGCGATCGCAACGATTGGTCACGATGCGTATTTCGTCGCGCTTGCGCGCCACCTCTTCGACGAACGCCCGCGCCTGCTCATCCAACTCGACGCGCTCAACGCGCAACTCGGTTGTGCGCATGACGCGCGACAGAAACGACGTGAAGATGATCGTGCCGATAAAAAACGAAGCGATCTTGATCCCTTCAGGCCGTTCGATGACGTTCGCGACGGTCGTGTAGGCGAAGACGAGCGCGATCAGGGCGAACGCCCAAGTCAGCCCGCGCTGCCCCTTGCGCCAAGTCGAGAGCGTCACCGCGACAGCCGCCGAACTCATCAACACAAGGACGCCCGTCGCATACGCGCCGCCTTGCGCATCCACGTCGGCGTGGAAAATCCACGTGACGGTGAACGCGACCGCCATGTACACCAGCACGAGCGGGCGTTGCGCACGCGCCCAGTTCGGAGCCATGCCGTAGCGCGGCAGATAGCGCGGCACGATATTCAAAAGACCGGCCATCGCCGACGCGCCCGCGAACCAGAGGATCAGGATCGTGCTGATGTCGTAAGCCGTGCCAAAGCCGTTGCCGAAGAATTGATACGCGAGATAGGCGAGCGCGCGCCCGTTCGCTTTGCCGCCAGCGTCCACGCCCTCGATGGCGGGGCGAAACTGTTCTGGCGGAATGAGCGTCGTCGTCACAAGGCTGCTCGCGATCAGATAGACGCTCATAATGAGCGCGGCGGTGATGAGCAGATGGCGCGTGCCGCGTATGCGCCCCGGCGGTCGTTCCTCAGTGTCCGTCGGCTCGCCTTTGATCAAAGGCATGACCGCGACGCCGGTCTCAAAGCCCGACAAGCCGAGCGCGAGTTTTGGAAATAACAACAGCGAGACGCCGATGATCAGAAGCGGATTGCCGTGCACGCTCGGCGCGGTAAACAGCGCCCCGCGCCAGCGCGCTAACACTTCCATATGGCGCGCGATCTGATAGACGCCATAACCAACGACGATCCCGTTCAGCAACAGGTAAGCGCCGACGAGCAAGACGGCGATGCCGATGGCCTCTTTGAACCCTTTGAGGAAGATCGCGCCCAGCAGCGCGATGAGCGCGAGCGTCAGGTAGATGCGATGCGCGAAGAAGGCCGGCATGTAAGGATTCTCGATCAGGTGCGCGGTGGCGTCGGCCGCCGAGAGCGTGATCGTGATGATGAAGTCTGTGGCGACGAAGCCGAGCAGGACGAGGACGAAGAGTTTGCCCCGCCAGCGCGTCAGCAGATGTTCAAGCATCGCAATCGAGCCTTCGCCGTGTGGGCTTTCGACGGCGACGCGGCTGTAGATCGGGTATGCGCCGAAGAGTGTGAGCAGCACGAGGATCAAAGTGGCGATGGGCGAGAGCGCACCGGCGGCGAGGAAGGCGATGCCCGGTTGATAACCGAGCGTCGAGAAATAGTCCACGCCAGTCAGACACATCACCTGCCACCAAGCATGCGCCCGATGGCGTGCGTGCGCCGCTTGCTCATGCGGCCCTTCAGGCAGTTCAGTCGTACCTTCATACAACCAACGCTTGAACGGGCTGAGCCTCTTTTTGCGCGGGGCGGTTAGCCCAACCATCGGCGGCCTCCGAAGCTAAGCAGAGTTGGCAGGAGCTTAAACTGAAACGTGTCTGAGCCTGAACAGAGTGACCGGCCGGCGCCGCGCCCGGACAGCATTGTGCGGCCGGCGTTGTACCCGCACAATACACGCGCCCGGTCTCACAGTTCAATTTCACTGCAACTTGCTGCGGTTCAATATACCAATTTTGTTTCCACGTCAAAGCACATGCCACATATTGAGTCGAGAGTCTGGAGTCGAGAGTCTGGAGTTAAGAACTTTTATCTTCTGACTCCAGACTCTCAACTCCAGACTCCTGACTTTCTTACTTGTCACTCGTCACGGCTTTTGCTAGATTCTGGAACGTACATGCCTTTGGCACTGTTTGAGGGGTGCAGTTTGTGCGTGTTGCTGAACCCTTTCCAGCCGGAACAATTAGCCTGCAAAGAGCGACCCGTAGGTCTCTTGCGCGATTAAACGAGCACAGGTGAATGCACGCATGCCCCGTGCGGGGGACGGCTAACGACTGATCTGTTTTTATGACCTTGCCCGAAGACAGCGTGATCAATCTCTCCGACGCGCGGCAGCGTGCGCGCCGGCGCTCGACAGACGCGACCGAACAGTCGCTCGCCGCCCAACTCGAAGCGGCGCGCGAACGACTCGACTGGGGGCAAGCGGGCGAGGCGGAAGCGCGCGCGCGCCAACTGATCAAGGCCACGCGCTACGACGAGACGGTGCTCGCGCAGTCGCGCATCATGCTCGCCGCCGCACTGGAGATGCAGGGTCATTATCGCGACTCGCTCGACGCCGTACAGATGTACGAAGAGCCTGCGGCGCGCAAAGGACTCGACGCGGAAACATCCATCGCCGTGCGCGTGCAACTCGGCGTCGCTTACAACTACGCAGGCGATCATCCCAAAGCCATCGCGCTTCTTAATGCGACGTTGCGCGAAGCGACCGAGCTTGGTTCAAGCGTGCAACTCGGCGCGCTCTATGCGGCGCTGTCGCGCGTCTATCGCTCGATCAACGAGTTCCCCATCGCGCGCGACAACTCGCGGCGCGCGCTCGAACACTACCGCAACACAGGCGACTGGCGTGGTATGGCCGAAGCTTACTTCGGTATGGCTTTGAGCGATTTGCAAGAGGGCGCTTACGAGTCGTCGCTCGAAAACAACGAGCAAGCCCTTAAACTCGTCGGTGATCATCCCGCGCCCTATCTCTTAGGCCGCATCTACGCGAACATGGCCGGCGTCTGTTGGTTCTTGAAGCGCCCGCACGATGGCATCCGCCATCTCGAAAAGGCCGTTGACTATTACGAGCGCACAGACCACAAGACGAATGCCGCCGTTGGCTACAACAATCTCGGCATCAACCTGATCCTCGTCGGCAACTGGGCGCGCGCCCAAACGATGCTTGAACGCGCGCTCGCGCTCGCCACAGAGTTCGACGAGCGCGGCGCGAAAGTGCCGATGATCCTCGACTCGCTCGGCGAGTTGCACATGCTGCGCGGCGACATTGAAGCAGCCCGCGAGTATCTTGATCGCGCCGTGCAGATCGCCAACGAGAACGGCAACAAGTGGTACGCGGGCCAAGCCTTGCGCACCTTAGGACGCGTGCATCTAGCGTTGAATGAAAGCGCGCAAGCGCGCGACTTTGCTGAGCAGGCGCTCGCGCACACGGAGCGGATCGGCGACCGCTACGGCGCAGCCGACGCGCGTCTGTTGCTCGCCGAAGCATACCTGCGCAGCGGCGACGAACGCGCTTGCCTCGCCGAATTACAACACCAAACCGATCAGACATCCGAAGCCACTGATGACCTCGCCATCGCCGGCGAAGCGCAACGCCTGCACGGTCTCGTCGCGCTCGCGCAAGGCGACACGACGCTCGCCATACATCATTTCGGCCGCAGCGTCTCGATCTTCTCGATCCTTGGCGACCGCTATCGCACCGCCGTTGCGCTCTACAATCTGGGCCGCGCCTACGCACACGTACAACCCGAACGGGCCGCCGAACACTTCGCGCGCGCGCTCCAAACTTTTCGCGAACTGGGTGCGCGCCTCGACAGCGCGCGCGTCGAAGAATCTATCGCCGCGCTCGACCAGCAAGCGCCGGAGCAACGGCACGAAGTTTCTGCGGTCGCGCAACTGCTGACGCTCAGATTGGCAGAAGCAACCGCTTCGCGCGAACTGCTGCTGCGCGAGTTGGCCGCAGCGCTGCATCAAGAGACCAACGCGCGGCGCGTCCTGATCGCGGAGTTGGACGAGACGGGCAGCATTCGCGTCGCCGCCGCGCACGGCACGCCGCAACACGACAACACGGAACTGGCCGAAGAGCTTTGTCGCGCGAAGAACGAGAGCGAGCGTGAACAGATCGCGCAAGCGCACGATGCCACCGTCATCATGTTGCGCCCGACCAACGCCGTGCCCGCGCTGCTCTACGTCGCGCCGCGCGGTGCCGCGACCCTGCCGGGCGGCGCGCCGATTGATTCGCTCTTGCGCGTCGTTGAACTCGGCATGAACGTCTGCGCTTTGCGCGCGCGCGTCAGTGCCGGCGGCGGCGCGCAGGAACAGAACACCTACACCGGCTCAAGCCTCATGCCCGGCTTCATCCACTCAAGTCCAGCAATGACGCGGCTCGTCGAAGAAGTCCACAAGATTCGCTCATCGGATGTGACTGTGTTGGTCACCGGTGAGTCAGGCACTGGCAAAGAACTGGTCGCGCGAGCGATTCATGCTCTGTCATCGAGACGCAATAAAGTGTTCGTCCCGTTCAACTGCACGGCTGTCCCCAAAGAGTTGAGCGACGCTTATCTGTTTGGCTATCGCAGGGGGGCGTTCACGGGTGCGGTCTCGGATTCGCCGGGTGTCATTCGGGCGGCGGCAGGCGGCACACTTTTCCTTGATGAGATCGGTGATCTCCCGCTCGACGTGCAACCGAAGCTCTTACGCTTTCTACAAGAGGGCGAGATTCAACCATTGGGCGAGCAGCGCCCGATCAAAGTTGACGTGCGGATTATCGCGGCGACGAACACCGATCTGGAAGAGATGGTCAAGGACGGACGCTTCCGCGAAGATTTATATTATCGCCTAAACGTGATTCGGTTGCGCGTGCCGCCCTTGCGAGAGCGTCGTTCTGAGATTCCGACCATCGTCAACTATTACGTCAATCACTATGCCGCGAAGTTTGGCCGCAGCGACCTACAGATCACGCCGCAGACTGTTGACCTGTTGATGGTCTGCGACTGGCCCGGCAATGTGCGCCAACTCTGCAACGAAATCCAGCGCGTCGTGGCGCGGGCCGAAGATGGCACGACGATCACGCCCGAACATCTCTCGCCCGAACTCAAACGCACCTCTGCGCCCGTCGCCCCGCCCGCGTCGGCCGGCGTCGCGACGCCCATGCAAGCCAACGTCACCGGCATCGCCAGCCGTCATACCACGCTCGCCGATGCCCAAGCCGAACTCGAACGCCAGATGATCGCCGCCGCCCTGCGCCGCCACAACGGCAACATCTCCCGCGCCGCCCGCGAACTCGGTCTCACGCGTCGCGGTCTCTACCTCAAACTCGAACGCTATTCCTTGAACGCCGCCAGCGCCTGACGCTCCGTGTTAGAATCAGCAACCGCGAAGCGTGAAGGCTGGTGCTCTCGCTGCGCACCGGGCTGTGATGTAGCTCGATCACGCATTTCAACTTTGAAGGAGAATTCAAACGAAGATGCGTCATCCCCTGTTCGTCTTGCTGCCAACAGCATTGCTCTTTTGCTTGTGCCTCATAAATGCTCACGCGCAGTCTGCGCCTGATCCGGCCCTGCTCGCCGAGATCAATCGGATCAAAGCGTTCGACAATCACGCGCACCCTTGGCGTGCGGTGAACGAAGGCGAGATTGATAACGAGTGGGACGCGCTCATCCCGGACTCTTTGGAAGATCAACCGTTCCCTATCCGGCTGCGCCCGGACAACGCCGAGTACATCGCGGCGTGGCGCGCGCTCTACGGTTACAAGTATGACGACATGTCGGCGGCGCATCTGCAAGAGTTGCGCGCCGCGAAGTTGCGCGTCGCGCGCGAGCAGGGCGATAAGTATCCGGCGTGGGTTTTGGATCAACTCGGCATCGAGACGATGCTCGCCAATCGCGTGGCGATGGGTCGCGGTCTCGTCGCGCCGCGCTATCGCTGGGTCTCTTACGTTGACGCGCTCATCATCCCGCTCAACAACGAAGCGGCGAAGCGCGCCAATCCAGACTTCCGCGCCTTCTATCCGCCCGAAGAGCGTCTGCTCAAACGCTACCTCGCAGACCTGCAACTCAATGCTTTGCCCGCGACGCTCGACGAATACTTGAGCAAAGTCGTCACGCCCACACTCGAACGACAAAAGCGCAACGGCGTGGTCGCCGTCAAATTTGAAGCGGCATATTTGCGCCCGCTCGATTTTCGCAGCGCGTCGGAAGACATAGCGCGGCGCGTCTATGCGAAATACATTCAGGGTGGCGAACCTGCGCCGGATGAGTATCGCACGCTGCAAGATTTCCTCTTCTATTACATCGCGCGCGAAGCCGGCCGGCTCTCGCTCGCCGTCCACTTCCACACCGGCGCAGGCATTGGCGGCTACTTCAACGTCAACGGCGGCAACCCGCTGTTGCTCGAACCCATCTTCAACGATCCGTCTTTGCGCAAGACCAACTTCGTCCTGCTCCACGGCGGCTGGCCCTACTCGAAACAGACGCCCGCGCTCTTTACCAAAGCGAACGTCTATGCGGACTTCTCCGCGCAAACTTTTCTACTCTACCCGCGCGAACTGAGCACAGTCATACGCGCTTGGCTCGAAACCGTCCCCGAACACGTACTGTTCGGCACGGACGCTTTCGCCATCTCGCCCGAAGTCGGTTGGGAAGAGGTCGGCTGGCTCACGAACAGAACGGCGCGACAGGCGCTCGCGCTCGCCTTAACCGGCATGATGCAAGACGGCGAGATCACACGCGCCCGCGCCCGCGAACTCGCGCACATGGTCTTGCACGACAACGCAGCTAAGCTTTACGGAAATAAATGATGAATGCAGAATGATGAATGATGAATGAAAGACTGTTTCTAATTCATCATTCATCATTTCTATTATGGGCACACTCAACATTGATCGTTATCACGCGACGATGGGCGATGCGTCGTACAAGGATGCGACCCGGCTGCATGAACGACCGCTGAGCGAGTCGGAGGCGACCTTTTATGTGACGCAGCGTAAGCTCCCGTTCGCGCCGTGTCTGGGCCATGAGCGTCTGGTGCGGCTGCTCGTTGATAGCGGCATAGATCGCCCGCGCATCCGTTTTCTCGAACAGGATCGCGGGGGCCTAGAGCGGTTCGCGCACGCGATTGAAGATATGACGTTCGTCGGCGCGGTGCGTTGTGTGCGGCCGGGCACGATCACGTTTGCGGGCGAGCCGTTCGCAGACATCACGGGCGCGTTTGGTTTGACGCAAGCGCAGGAGATCAAGTTTGAGCATGCTTTCGATCTGCCGATGACGACGGCGAGCATCGCGATGGAGTTGCGCATGGCTGCGGGCGAACGCTGGCTGTCGGACTTCAGCTTGCGGCGCAACGGCGACATCGAGCGCGCGGTCGAAGTGGCCACTTATGCTTTCATCGGCGGCTTCAACGACACGTCGAACATGGAAGCGGCGCATCGCCTAGACATCCCTGCGGTCGGCACGGAGGCGCACTATTGGCAACAGGCTTTCATCGAATACATGGACGAGCCTGAGATAGAGCCGCGCACGGGCCAACCCAAACATTTCGAGCAGGTCGCCTTTGAACGCTGGCTCGACACGAGTCCACAGGGCACGACGCTCTTGCTCGACACGATTGACGTGCGCATGGGCGCGGTGCACGCGGCGATGGCCGCAACTTCGAGCGACACGCGTCGCCGTGCCTTCAAAGGCTTCCGCGTTGATTCGGGTGATCTCATTGAACTGGGCAAGTGGTGTCTGGAATTTTTTGAAGCGAACGGCTTGCACGGGCTGATGCCGATCTTGACGGGCGATCTGACGGTCGAGCGCGTGCGCGAGATCGTCGCGGAGTTTCCGCAAGCGGCGGGCTTCGGCGTCGGCACGAAACTGTCGGGCGAAGTGCAGCGCATCGCCGGGGTCATCTTCAAGCAATGTCTGATTGACGGCCGCCCGACGCTCAAGGCGTCAAACACGCCGGAGAAATCAACGCTGCCCGGTCGCCTGCAAATCTTTCGCGGCGTGGATGCAGAGGGCAACTACGTGGCCGATGTCGTCGGCTTGGACGATGAAGAGATTGAGATCGCGGGCGCTTGTGTGGTCGAGCGTCTGCTCGTGCCCTTCTGGGAGCGCGGACGCTATGAGCCGATCCCTTCGATCACGAAACAGAAAGCCTTCGTCGAAGAACAACGCGCGCGCTTCTGCGACATCGAACACTATCCACACACCTTGAGCGAACGCCTACGAACTTTGCGCGACGAACTGACGCGCCGCATGCGCACGGACGATTCTGGCTGGCAGCGCATCTTGCGCGCCACAGAGCCGGTCGGCAGCGCGCGCGAATAACCGGAGGCTGGAATCGTCGCGCTGAAACGTCGTATGATGCGCGCGACGTTTAAGCGGGCTTCGCGTCAGAAGCAGACGCGCTCCACTCTCGTCCGTGATCAGTTGCACAGCCGACAGGAAGATTCAACATGAAGCAGACCCCGACGCTCGCCATCATCTCGCTGCTCATCATCTTTTTAATCAATCAACAGACGCATGCGCAGACGCCCGCGAGTCTCGCTGCCGTGCGTGAGGGCAACGTCTCAACGCATATCGCCAACGAGTCTGCGCCGCAGACGCGCCGCCACATCCTGCCGTTGCGCGCAGGCGAGACGACGGCAGGCTCGCGCGTCACGCTCGCGGCCGATGCGCCGCTCGACGATTACGCGGACTATCGCAAAGGCGATCAGTTCTACGTCCTCGTGCCCCGCGCCGAGATGGCCGAACTGCGCGGCGAACTCGCGGGGCGCGGCTTCACCGCGACGCACCTCGCGCGCCAACATGGCGATGTGCTGCTCACGTTCCAACTGCAAGCAGACACGGAAGCGCGCGTCACACAGAAGTTCAACCGGCTTGAGATCAACTTCATCACGCAACCGGCAAACAGCACGAATGATCATCACGACGCGGCGCAGGACACAGCGCCGCAGACGGTCGCATCGGGCAACGACCACGAGTTGATCCAGCAACTACTGAGACGCATTGAAGAGTTGGAAGGTCAAGTTAAAGAACTGAAAGCGGGCGCTGCCGCGAACACGGCGCTGCCGATGCCGGCGGCGCAAGCATCTGTGCCGACAGAGGAGACGAGCGAGGCGGAGAAGGCGCAGGCCGTCCTAGATGAACACGGGCACGAGGGTGGCGCTGGCCCGCACATGCAGATTCAGGGCTTCGCCGACATAGACTTCCGCGCCAGTAATCAGAAGGGTACGACCAACGCTTTCAATCTCGGCCAACTCGATCTGTTTCTCACCTCGCGTCTGTCTGAACGCTTCAGCGTCTTGAGCGAACTGATCATCGAAGCGCAACGCGACAACACGTTCCGCTTCGAGATTCACCGGCTGCTCTTACGCTACGCGCCCAACGATTTCTTCAACGTGAGCGTCGGGCGCTATCACACCGCGATTGGCTACTACAACACCGCCTATCATCACGGCTCTTGGTTCGCTACGGCCGCCGACCGCCCCTTCCTCTTCGCCTTCGAGGGTCAGGGCGGGCCGCTGCCGCTACATAACACGGGACTATCGGCCACAGGGCGCATCCCGTCCGGCTCGCTCGGTCTGCACTACATCGCAGAGATCGGCAACGGGCGTGCGGTGCGCTCGCCTGCTGATCGCTCGGTGCAGTCGGCCGGCGACGAGAACAACGGCAAGGCTTTTAATCTCGGCCTGTTCGCGCGCCCCGATTGGTTGGCGGGTTTGCAAACCGGCTTCTCTTTCTATCACGACAAGCTCACGCCTCTGAATGCGCCGAACGTTAGTCAAGAGATCATGGCCGGACACGTCGTCTATCGCAACCCGCGCTACGAGTGGTTGAACGAAGCGGTCTTCATTCGCCACGCACCGGCCGGCTCGTCGCAGGTCTTCTACACGCCCGGCTTCTACACGCAGTTTGCGCGGCGCTTCGGCAAAGCGACGCCTTATTTCCGTTACCAATACCTGAACGCGCCCGCAGATGATCCGATCCTCTCGGCGACGGGCCGGCGCAATGGCCCTTCGGCGGGCCTGCGCTACGACGTGACCACTTACGCCGCGCTCAAGCTGCAATACAACCGCACGCAGCGCCGCGCACAACGGCCGCTTGACGAAGTGATCGCGCAACTCGCATTCACGTTCTGAGAGGAGTCATTCTAGAGAGCGATGCGCAAAGGATTCTGGCTCGCAAGTCTGTTGCTGTTGTTCGTCGGCGGTAGCTCCTTCGTCTCGCCGTCGCCCGTCGCTGCGGTCGAATCGTCCGACGTGGCGCTCATCGTCAATCAAAAGAACTCGACGCAGGACATCTCGTTCAGCGCCTTGCGCAAATACTTCATGGCCGAGCGCACACAATGGCCCGACGGCACGCGCGTCGTCATCGCCATGCGTGCGCCTGCTGGTCAGACCGAACGCAGCGTCGTGCTTCGTTCGATCTACAATTGGAATGAAGACTACTATCGCACCTATTTTCGGCAAGGTCAGTTCAACGAGAGCATCCAGTCCGTGCCGAAAGAGTTGAACACGACTTACGCGATGATCCAGTACGTGCATTACACGCCGGGCGCGCTCGGCTATGTGCGCGCAGATCAGGTTGACTACTCGAAGGTCAACGTCTTGAGCGTTGATGGACGCAAGCCCGGCGACGCGGGCTACCGGCTCAAGTGACGAATCGGAATGGCATGAATCGAACGCTGCATCATTACAAGATCACTCTGCTGTTCGCGCTGATCGGGCTGTTGGTCGTAGCCGTCGGTTGGTATGTCATGCGCGATCTGATGCGTACTAACGTGCAGGTGGAGCAGTTGTACGCGGGCACGGCGCGCGGGCTTGATCTGATCGGCGACCTGCAATACCAGACGCAGGAAGTCCGCCGCATCGTGCTCTACACGTTCACGACGAGCGATCCGAACCTGCAAATTGAGTACGCGGATCAATCGCACGAAGCCGAGCAGCATATCACCGACATTATCGCCGCCGAAAAACAGCATCCGCGCTCGGAGCAGCACCAGCAACTCATCAACAAGTTCGAGCAGGACTGGCACGCATATCTTGAGACGCGCGACGACGTGCTCGGCACGATCCTGCAAGGCAATATCAAAGAGGCGGTCAAGCTCGATCAGCGCACGAGCATCCCGGCCTTCAATCAGGTGCGCGCAGACTTGCAGAGCATCAAGCAGCTTTACAAGACTGACGCCGAAGCGCAACTGGCCGAGGTCGGGCAGTCGTTCAACCACACGGTCTATAAAGTCTTCACGATTCTCTTCGTCACGCTGCTTCTGGCGATCATAGCCATCCGCATGATCCAACGCGGGCGCGTGCTGCGTGCGTTGGAACGTGCCAACGGCGAGTTGTCCGCCGCGCTGCTTGAGTTGCAGGAGACAGAGATGGCGCTGCAAGAAGCGAAGGAGGCGGCCGAAGCGGCGAATCAAGCCAAGAGCACGTTCCTCGCCAACATGAGCCACGAGTTGCGCACGCCTTTGAACGCCATCATCGGCTACAGCGAGATGCTGCAAGAGGAGGCTGAGGACGGCGGGCAAGATGAGTTCGTGCCCGATCTGAAAAAGATTCAAGTCGCGGGCCGCCATCTGCTCACGCTCATCAACGACATACTCGATCTCTCGAAGATCGAAGCAGGTAAGACTGAGCTTTATCTTGAGACGTTCAGCCTGCCTGCGCTCGTCGAAGAGATCGAAGCGACGATTCGCCCGCTCGCCGCGAAGAACGATAACGAGTTGCGCGTCCGTGTTGATGATAACCTCGGCACGATGCGCGCCGACCTGACCAAAGTGCGTCAATCGCTTCTGAATCTGCTCTCGAACGCTTGCAAGTTTACGAAGCAAGGCGCGGTCACGTTCGATGTGGCGCGTGAGCGGCTGAACGGGCGCGACTTCGTCGTCTTCCGCGTCGCAGACACAGGCATCGGCATCAGCGACGAGCAGATGCTCAAGTTGTTCCAACCCTTCTCGCAAGCCGATGCTTCGACCACGCGCCAGTTCGGCGGCACGGGCCTCGGTCTCGTCATCACCAGAAAATTTTGCGAGCTGATGGGCGGCGGCATCACCGTCGAGAGCGAGCGCGGCAAAGGTTCAGTTTTCACGATCAAACTGCCGGCCGTCGTGCGCGACCCACGCGCACCGCAACCTGCGGAGATCGAACCGGCGGCCGAATCTATGCCCGCAGACGCGAGCACTGTGCTCATCGTGGACGACGATCCGGCGGCGCGCGAACTGTTGCAGCGCACGCTCAACAAGGCTGGCTTCCGCGTCGAGTCGGCTGCGAATGCCGAAGACGGCTTGCGGCTCGCGCGCGCGCTCCATCCCGATGCCATCACGCTCGACGTGATGATGCCCGGCATGGACGGTTGGGCCGCGCTCGCCGTTTTGAAGGCCGATCCAGAATTGGCCGACATCCCCGTTATCATGTTGTCCATCATTGACGACAAGAACAAAGGCTACGCGCTCGGCGCGGCCGACTACATGACCAAGCCGATTGACCGCGAACAACTCGTCTCGATCCTCAACAAGTACCGGCACGCGGACGCCCCTTGTCCGGCGCTCGTAGTCGAAGACGACGACGTGACGCGCATGCTTCTGCGCCATTTGCTCGAACAAGAAGGCTGGCAAGTACGCGAGGCCACGAACGGGCGGGCGGCGCTCGCAGCCGTCGCCGCCGAAACGCCGCGCCTCATCCTGCTCGACCTGATGATGCCTGAGATGGACGGCTTCCAGTTCGTCGAAGAACTGCACCGCCGACACGCGCGCCATGCGATCCCCATCGTCGTCATCACCGCGAAAGACATCACGGTCGAAGACCGTCTGCGCTTGAGCGGCTACGTCGAGAAGATTCTGGAGAAGGGCGCGCTCGACCGCGAAGAGTTGTTGCGCGAAGTGCATGAGCTAGTGCAGGCTTGCGTGCGCAATCGCGGCGCGGTCAAAGCGATTTCATAAAACACATTCGAGTTTGAGGGGAATGCTGTCATATGCCGAAGCTTTTGTTGGTTGAAGATAACGAGATGAACCGCGACATGCTCAGTCGCCGTCTGGCGCGCAAAGGTTACGACGTGCTGCTCGCCGTGGACGGCAGCGAAGGTCTTCAGAAGGCGCGAAGCGATGCGCCCGATCTGATCTTGATGGATATGAGCCTGCCCGTGCTCGACGGTTGGGAGGCGACGCGCCAACTCAAAGCCGACGACGCAACCAAAGCGATCCCCATCATCGCTCTAACCGCGCACGCCATGTCGGGCGACCGCGAGCGCGCGCTCAGCGTCGGCTGCGATGATTACGACACCAAGCCGATTGAGTTGCCGCGTCTGTTAGAGAAGATCGAGGCGCTATTGCAACGAGCCACGAGCGCATGAGTAGTGAGCCAGACAACGAACGGGCAGCGAGCGAAGCGGCGCTTGAACGCGCGGCGCTGCTCGCGCACATACGCCATGAGTTGGCCTCACCGATCAACGGCATCATCGGCTACACCGAAATGCTGCTTGAAGACGCGGCCGAGCAATCCACCGATGATCTGCAAAAAATCCTCACGGCCGCCCGCCAACTGCACATACGAGTCAACGAGTTACTGCATCCTGATCGCACCTCAGCCCAAGACCTCGACTTGGACGCCTACGGTGCACACGTCCGCCATGAACTGCGCACGCCCATCAACGCCATCAACGGCTACAGCGAAATGTTGATCGAAGATGCAACTGACGCAGGTCAGACCGCACTCGTCGCGGATTTAGAGAAGATACATGCGGCCGGTCGGCGGCTGCTCACACTGATCGAAGACATCGTGCACTTCTCCGATCTCGAAGCGGGCGCACGCGACCTGAACCCGACGGATGCCGATGTCTCTTCGATGATCAAGAGTCTGGCCGGCACACTGCAAGAGTTTGCCGACGCGAGCCGCGCGCAGGGAGAACGGAGCGGCTTGATCCTTGTCGTGGACGACAGCGCGACGAATCGCGACATACTCACGCGCCGACTGAGCCGCGAAGGTTACGAAGTGGTCTGCGCGGCTGACGGGCCGGAAGCGTTGCAGGTCGTTCAACAACGCAAGTTCGATCTCGTCCTGCTCGACATCATGATGCCTTACCTGAACGGCTATCAAGTGTTGGAACGGCTCAAGGCGACGCCTTGGCTGCGCGACATTCCCGTCATCATGATCTCCGCGCTCGACGACATCGCCAGTATCGTCCGTTGCATCGAACTCGGCGCGGAAGACTACTTGCCGAAGCCGTTCAATCCCGTGCTACTGCGCGCGCGCGTGGAAACGTCTTTGGAGAAGAAGCGCCTGCGCGACCGCGAGCAGGCTTATCTTGAACAGTTGCGCGCCGAGCGGGCGAAGTCTGAGCGACTATTGCTGAACGTCTTGCCCGCGCCGATTGCCGAGCGTCTGAAGGAGCAAGAGGGCGTGATTGCGGAGAGCTTTGCGGAGGCCACGATCCTCTTCGCCGACGTGGTCGGCTTCACGCAGATGTCCGCGCGCGTCTCGCCCGAAGAGTTGGTGCATCTCTTGAACGAAATCTTCTCCGCGTTCGACCGGCTCGCGCACCGGCATCGCTTGGAGAAGATCAAGACCATCGGCGATTGCTACATGGTCGTCGCGGGTCTCCCGATGCGGCGCGCGGATCACGTCGCAGCGATGGCCGAGATGGCGCTCGACATGCAAGCGGCGCTTGCGCAGTTCAACGAGACGCGCAACGCCGCGCTCAACATCCGCACCGGCATCAACACAGGCCCCGTCGTCGCCGGCATCATCGGCACGGCCAAGTTCGCCTACGACCTCTGGGGCGATGCGGTCAACACCGCGAGCCGCATGGAGTCGCACAGCGTACCCGGTCGCATTCAAGTGACTGCGGCTACCTACGAACGTCTGCGCGACAAGTATGTGTTTGAAGAACGTGGCCCCATCACTATCAAAGGCAAAGGCGAGATGCTCACCTACTTCCTCGTCGGGCGCAAATAAGGATTTAGATTATTTTATGCGCCCGTGATGAGCCGCTTGGCCAACGCCACAGCCTCTTCCGGCGTGTTGACGAGATGCACTTGGCCCTTGCCCAACTCGGCGAAGAACGTCTGCCCTGCCTCAGCAACATTCAATAAGATGGCCGGCTTGCCGGCCTTGATAGCGAGAGCTATTTCGGCCGCCGTGCCCGCGCCCATGCCGCAGGCGAAGACGGCGACGCTTGAGAGCACGTTGATGTTGTTGCGCGCTTGCCCCATTCCGGTGAGAATGGGAATATCAACGGCCGCAGACATGCCGCGCGCATCGTCTGTGGGCAAAATCCCGACCGTCAAACCACCTTCAGCCCGCGCGCCTCTGCACGCCGCATCCATCACGCCCGTCGCGCGTCCGCCTGTGACCAGAACCCAATCCGCCCGCGCGATCAACTGACCGAGCACATAAGCCGCGCGTATGTCGTCTGCACTCGCGCCTGCGCCCGGCCCCATGACTCCAACTAAAGTTTTGCTCATTCGCTTCGTGCCGTTTCGTGATTCATTGCTCGACCGAACAGGAACGATCAGCTTAAGCCTCCAGCGCAAGAATCAAATCTAGAACTTCGGCGCGCACCTGCGTTGCGCGCCGAAGATTCAGGCCCGTCTTTTTACGCAACGGCAGATCAACGAGATCGGCGCGCGTGCTGATGCGCCGCAACCGCCCTTCGCGCACAAGTTCTTCGTCCACGGCCGCCCAACGCCCCGCGTAGATCGTCGCCGCTGGCACGCCGAGCGCCGCCGCCTCGCGGTTCATCGTCCCGCCCGCGCTGATGATCAGATCGGATGCCGCAATCAGATTCGCGCCGTCGAGCGCTGCACGCGGCAGAATGAAATTAACAGACTCGCGCGCCGCATATAGTTCGCGCTGTGCTTGATTGCGCGCGAGCATGATCACTTTGACATCGCGGCGGGTCTGCAAACGTTCGAGCAGTTCATCAAATAACGCATTCTCGAAGCGATGATAGAGCGCCTCACGCGCAGGCGGGCGCACGACGACGAGCACATCATCCGCATCAATCCCAAGCGTGCGCAGTTGCGCTGTGAAGTTTGGATCGGGCGCGAAGTCCGCGAGATAGACGTCCTCTTTCGTCCCGTCGTAGCGCCGGACTTTGCGCGCACTCGCGCCGAAGCGCCGGAGCGCCGCAGCAGGAAAAGCGCGCGGCACAATGACGCGCGTCGCCAGCCGAAACGCCAGATGATTCGCCGGTTGATGCTCATAATCCATCAACGTCACCGACTGTATGCCGAGCGCACGCGCCGCCACGATCTGCGCATAAGAGTTATGACTGACCGCGAGCGCCACCTCACGTCCACGCGCCCAACGCCTGAGCGCCCACGCGCGCCCGAATAAGTTCCCCGCCTTCCCGCTCAGCTTGCGCCCGCCATGCCCACCGAGCACATGCGGTTTCAAGCCCGCGCTCTCCGCCAACTCCACCGTCTGCGCAAACTCACGCGCCGTCAACACGACCTCATGCCCGTGCGCGCGCAGTTCCGGCACCAGCGCGCGAAACAACGGCACGTGCGGCGAGTTGGCGAGATCGATCCAGATGCGAGCCATGAAGTATGAAGACGTATAGGCCGAAAGGGATTAAACTATCAAGTCAGTGGCGGTCGTTTCCAGCTTTAGCTGAGGAGGACGCTGTGGCTCAGATCAAGATGACTGATCTCGCCAGTCCACGCTTCAAGGCCAATCCATATCCTTTCTACGCGCGGCTGCGCGCCGAAGCGCCAGTCTGCCGCACCACGCTGTTGCGCCAGCGAACTTGGCTCGTCACGCGCTACGCTGACGTGCTCGCGGTGCTCAAGGATGAGCGGTTCGTAAAAGATTGGCCGCCGAAGACACGTTGGCTGCATCGCTTCGCCGGCCCCATCACGCGCCACATGCTCAATCAAGACGGCGCAGACCACATGCGCCTGCGCACGCTCGTGCACAAAGCGTTCACGCGCGGTTTGATCGAGCAACTACGCGCGCGGATCCAAAGCGTGTGCGATGAGTTGCTGACTCAGGCGGCGCATAACGGGCGGCTTGAGTTGATGCACGACTACGCGCTGCCGCTGCCGCTCACCGTCATCGCCGAACTGCTGGGGATTCCCGAACGAGACCGCTTTCGTTTTCACACGCTGTCGAGAAGCAGCCTCTCGGCTTCGACTCTGGCCGGCGTCGTGCGTTCACTGCCGGATCAATGGGCGCTGATTCGCCACCTGCGCAAGTTGATCAAAGAGCGCCGCACAGAGCCGCGCGCCGATCTGATCACGGCGCTGATTCAAGCCGAAGAGGCGGGCGACAGACTGAGTGAAGCTGAACTGCTCGGCATGATCACACTGCTGCTCATCGCCGGTTATGAAACGACTGTGAATCTAATCGGCAACGGCGCGCTGGCGCTCATAGAGCATCCGCAAGAGCGGGCGCGGTTCGAGCAGCACCCGGCGCTTGTCGAGTCGGCCATCGAAGAGTTGTTGCGCTACACCAGTCCGCTCGATATGGCCTCGCAACGTTTCGCGCGTGAGGATGTCAACATTAACGGCGCGACTATTCCGCGCGGCGATCTGGTGATCGCGATTGTCGGGTCGGCCAATCACGACGAGACGCAGTTTCCTGAGCCGGAGACCTTCGACATTACGCGCGAGCCGAACAAGCACCTGGCCTTTGGGCAAGGCGCGCACTTCTGTCTGGGCGCGCCACTGGCACGTTTGGAAGGCCAGATCGCGCTCACTACTCTGTTCCAACGCTTCCCCAACCTGCGGCTCGCACAAGCGCCCGAATCTCTGCGTTGGCGCAAGAGCTTGATCGTGCGCGGGCTGGAAGAACTGCCGCTTGCCTTTTAGTCGCAGCATCAACTCAGCCTGCAAACTGTGCAGCACATTTCTTTGTTGCTTACAGTTTCTCTGTCTCCAACAAGCTGGCCAGTCCGTAGAGCATCCACGCTTGCGCCCAACGCATGTAAGGCGTGCGCACGGTGAAGAAGCGGCGGCGTTGGTAATAGAAGAAGCCGCGCGCGTCGCGCAGTTCGCTGATTGACCAACGCGCGACACGCTCGGCTAACGCAAGCGCGCCCGCATCGTAAGCTTGCAACTCGACGAGCGCGACAAGGCTAGCGCCGACCGCGTGCGCGTCCGCCGGATAGTTTTGGTTTGGGAAATACTTCGGCCAGCCGTCGGGCAGAAAAAAATTCGCGCGCCAAAATTCGTATCCGCGCCGGAGCGCCGGTGCAAACTCCGCGCGTTGGTCAGGAGAGACGCGCATGATGCGCGCGAGGCTCGCACCACGTAGCGCGTCGCATGCAAAGCCAACTCGACAAGTTTCGTCTCCTTCGTGCGTGCGCCCACACAGGCGAGCGTCTCTGCCGCCAACAGGCTCGCGTTGAAGACGCGCGTCTCGTCAAGCGGCGTGTAGCTGAAGCAGACTTCATCCGTTCTCTCTACGCTGCGATGTAGATCGCGCCGGATGAAATCGCACGTGCTGCGCGCGACGTGCAGATAAGCTTCATCCTTGAAGGCGTCAGACGCGGCGATGAGTGCGCGCGCGGCGAAAGCTGTGGGCACGATTGTCGGCGTGCCGCGCGGCGCGTAGAAGGCGCGCCCCTGCCAGTCGAAGTTGTAGCCCCAAGCCGCGCCGTGATAACCGTCGAGCGCATGAGCTAACAAGTCGGACAACAACGCGCGGGCGGTCTGTTCATCCTCTTGTGTGCGCGTCGTGCGAAAGCGCGCGAGCGCGGCGAGCGCAAAGAGCGCGAGACCTTTTGCGTTTTGCTCATGCGGCACGAGCAGGAACGGACGTAAGTTTATTGGCGCGCGTTTGCCGAGTTGCGTCCATGCGAGGCGCGCAAGACGTGAATGGCGCAGCGGCGTCGCCTGAAAGAGCCGACTGTTCAGTGCGTCGAACGGATCGTGCCCTGCGAAGTTGCGTGCGCGACACCATGCGAACAACGTTTGATAGACGCGCTCAAGTTCAGCGCGCATATCGCTCTTCACCATGCGCGCCTCGTCAGCGTGCGCAAAGTCTGCGCAAGATCGGGCCATTTGTAAAATACTGTCATATATTCTCGGCCGAATCGTTCGAGCTGCCCGCGCGCGACAAGCGCGCCGCCGAGTTGTTCGTAGAAGCGCCGGTAAGGGTTCTCTGCCAGCGCTTCAAGATACATACTGTTGCGCCCGTTGGCGACGAGCAGTGCCGACGCACGTCTGAATAGTTCACGCCCGATGCCGCGGCGTTGATAATTTATGTCGAGATAAAGCGAATATAACTCGGCCGCGCAGCCGAAGTTCTCCTCATCACGCGCCGCGCCCACATCGCAAATGCCGATCACTTCGCCATTGGCTTCTGCGACGAGCAGACGATAGAACTCGCTGTTGTCGGTCAGACGCTGGCGATATGACTCCGTGCGTCGTTCAACCGACAACGAAGCGAGCCACGCCGGATCGAGTATGCCCTGAAACGACTCGCGCCACGAACTGACCTGCACGCGCGCAATCGCCGCCGCGTCCGCTGCCCTCGCCACGCGATATATGATCTCGTCAGTCATTGGCTTGGCTAAATGTCAAAGCAAAGATAATCCACAAAAGCAGACGAAACAACGCGGAAGAGAATGTCGGCAGCAGGTGCGGCGCTGCTTCGCCGTCTGTTTCATCATCGGTTATAATTCGTCCGTCTCCAAAACCATATTCAAGTATCCGGGAGTTCAAGATATGAAAATGCTACTTCTCGTTTCGCTTCTCTTGTGCCTGCCCGCGTTGGCGTTGGCACAAGGGCGCACGCGCGGCGGACGTAAGGCTTCAGCGCCCGCCAAACAACCGCGCAAGATTTTTCCGTACAATTACACGATTGACGATCTGCCGAACGGCCTACGGCTCGTCACCGTGCCGACCGACTATCCGAATCTCGTCGCGCTCTACATCGTCGTCTCCACAGGTTCGCGCAACGAGATCGAAGCGGGCAAGAGCGGTTACGCGCACCTGTTCGAGCATTTGATGTTTCGCGGCAGCCAAAACTACTCGCCCGAACAGCGCGACGCGATCTTGAAGAAGGCCGGCGCGTCTTCAAACGCTTACACGACTGACGACCGCACGGTCTTTCACGAAATCTTCTCAAAGGAAGACCTCGATGCCGTATTGAAGCTCGAAGCCGACCGCTTCCAGCATCTGCAATACCCGGAGGCGAACTACAAGACGGAGACGCGCGCCGTGCTCGGCGAGTACAACAAGAACTCGGCCGACCCGACCGAGAAACTGTTCGAGGTCTTGCGCGAAACGGCGTTCAAGACGCACACCTACGCGCACACCACGATGGGCTACATACGCGACATCGAGGACATGCCCAATCAGTATCAATACAGCTTAGAGTTTTATAAACGCTACTACCGGCCCGAATACACAACCATCACCATCGTCGGCGACGTGACGCGCGCACGCGCGCTTGCGCTCGTCAAGCAATACTTCGGCGACTGGCAGCGCGGGAGCTACGTGCCCAACATCCCGCAAGAGCCTGCGCAGGATGCGCCGCGCGAGGCGCACGTTGATTGGGCGAACCCGACGCTGCCTTACGTCGTCGTCGCCTTCCGCGCGCCCGCTTACTCGGATGAGAACAAAGACAAGATCGCGCTCGACCTGCTCTCGTCCATCGCCTTCGGCGAGAACTCTGATCTCTATCAACGGCTTGTCATCAAAGAGCAGAAGGTTGATTCGCTGAACGCGGGCGCAGAGGATCACAAGGATCAAGAACTCTTCGCCGCCTTCGCGCGCGTCAAGGACGAGAAGGACATGGCTTACGTCGAGCAGCAGATACTCGACACGTTCAAACGCTACACAACTGAACTCGTGTCGCAGCAAGACCTCGACAACACGCGCTCGCGTTTCCGCTACGGCTTCGCGCAAGGCATGAACAGCAGCGAAGCGATTGCCGGGACGCTCGCGTCCTACATCGCGCTCCGCCGCACGCCTGAGACGCTAAATAAGGTTTTCGCGCTCGCAGACACCGTCACGCCCGCAGACATACGCGATGCCGCGCGCCGTTATTTCACTGACAACAATCGCACCATCGTCACGCTTACGCACAAGGCGGGCGATACCACCGCGCAAAAGGAGGGCGAACGCTAATGAAGCGCACACTTTCGATCACATTGACCATCTGCTTGATCACAATCGCAGCCATGCCGACACTCGCACAACGCAAATCACCACCGCGCGGGACGAAGCGCGGCACGACGACGGCGAAGGGCGCAGCTAGCAGCGCCGACGTACTGCTGCCGTCACGCTCGCCGCTTATCTCGTTTCGCATCCTCTTCATGACCGGCTCGGCCGATGACCCGCATGGCAAAGAGGGCCTTGCGAATCTGACGGCCGCGCTGCTCGCGCAGGGTGGCTCGCGGCGCATGTCTTACGAGCAGATCACGGAAGCCTTCTATCCGTTGGCCACCTCGTTCGGCGCGCAAGTGGATAAAGAGATGACCGTCTTCACGGGCACGACGCACGTGGACAATCTGCAAAAGTATTACGCGATCATCAGCCAGATGCTGCTTGATCCCGGCTTCCGCGAAGACGACTTCACGCGCCTCAAGACCGACGCAACCAACTTTCTCAAAGTTGGCTTGCGCCAGTCGAACGACGAAGAACTCGGCAAAGAGTACCTCTACAACGTCATCTACGCCGGTCATCCTTACGGGCACGAGAACGTCGGCACGATCAGCGGGCTTGACTCGATTACGCTCGCAGACGTGCGCGACTTCTATCAAAAGCATTACACGCGCGCCAACCTCGTGCTAGGGTTAGCGGGCAACTACCCCGCAGGCTTCGTCAACAAGGTCAAAGCCGACTTCGCCAAACTCCCTGCGGGCACGCAGACGCCGAATAATTTCTTCACGCCCAAGCTCGACGCAGGCACGCGCATTGACATCATCCAACGCGACACGCGCTCGACCGCGATCTCAATCGGCTTTCCCATTAACGTCACGCGCGCAGACAAAGATTGGCCCGCGCTCGCGCTCGTCGCTTCATACTTCGGTGAGCATCGTTCGTCGAACAGCTATCTCTATCAACGTCTGCGCGAGTCGCGCGGCTTAAACTACGGCGACTATGCCTACGTCGAATACTTTCCGCGCGGCATGTACCAGTTCGAGCCTGATCCGAATCTCGCGCGCCAGCAACAGATTTTCCAAATCTGGATTCGGCCGGTCGAACCCGCGAACGGCATGTTCGCTTTGCGTGCCGCGCTCTACGAGTTCGACAAACTCGTGCGCGATGGGCTGACTGAGGAAGCGTTCGAGGCCACGCGCGATTATCTCTCGAAGCACTCGAACATTTTGACGGCGACGCAGGACGCGCAACTCGGCTACGCGCTCGACAGTCGCTACTACCGTGTCGGCAACTTCAACGACTACGTGCGTGATCAGTTAGCCAAGCTCACGCTCGCCGACGTGAACCGCGCGATCCGCGAGCATCTAGCGACCAATCACCTGCGCATCGTCGTCATCACGAAGGACGCGCAAGGCTTCCGCGCTGCGCTCTTGAGCAGCAAGCCCTCGCCCGTCACCTATGTGTCGCCTAAACCGCAAGCGATTCTCGACGAGGACAAGATCATCGAGGCGTACAAGATTGACGTGCAGCCTGCGAACGTCCACATCGTGCCAGTCGAACAGGTCTTTCAGTGAGGCGCAACATGAAAAGATCGCTCACGTCCGAAGCCATCAGCGACATCAACACACAACTGCATGCAGCCAACGCCGATTTCGCGCGCTACTATCCCGGCGAATCCGGTCGTCGCCAGCCCGTGCACACGGTTTACGGCGGCGCGCATTTGTTTAAGTCCGACACGCCGCAGCGACTTGGCGCGTTGGCCCTGCGCGCGCTTGAACAGTTCGCGCCTGATGCAGTTGAGTTCGCCCGCGCTGTCGGTCTGCCCGGTGCTGAAGTTTTAACCGATAAGTCGGAGCGGTTGGCACAGTTGCGTGTGCCGTTTGAAGGCGGCGAGTTTGTCGAGCAAGACAACAAGCCGTTGGAGCTTGCGCGTACGATCTACACGCGCGTGCAAGAGAAACTACAACGCGAGCCGGTCGAAGATTTTCGGATTGATTTTGAGGATGGCTACGGCAACCGCCCCGATGCGGAAGAGGACGGGCACGCCGAGGCAGCCGCGCGCGAAGTGGCCGCAGGCATGAAGGCCGGCACGCTCTCGCCCTTCATCGGCATCCGCATCAAGCCCTTCAACGAAGAGTTGCGCGCGCGCTCGACGCGCACGCTCGACATCTTTCTCTCGACGCTCATTGCAGAGACGGGCACGCTGCCTGACAACTTCGTCGTCACGCTCCCGAAGATCGTTAGTCCGGCGCAGACGTCTGCGCTCGCCGGTCTCTTCGATCTGCTTGAGCCGCAGCTTGGTCTCGCTTCAGGTGCGCTCAAGTTCGAGATGATGATCGAGACGACGCAGTCAATCATCAATCACGAAGGCCAGATCAATCTGCCGCTCCTGCTCGCAGCCGCGCGCGGGCGTTGCATTGCCGCGCACTTCGGCACGTACGACTACACGGCCAGTTGCAACATCACCGCCGCGCATCAACACATGATGCACCCCTCATGCGACTTCGCCAAACAGATGATGCAGGTCGCCTTCGGCGGCACAGGCGTGTGGCTCTCCGACGGCGCAACCAACATCATGCCCGTCGCACCGCATCGCGCTACGCCAGACCAACCGCTTACGCCTGCACAGACGGCAGAGAACCAACGCACCGTCCAACGCGCATGGGCTTTGCACTACCAGCACATCCAACACTCCCTGCGCGGCGGCTTCTATCAAGGTTGGGACTTGCACCCCGCGCAACTCCCGACGCGCTACGCCGCCGTCTTCGCCTTCTTCCTCGAAAGCCTCGACGCCGCCTCTGAGCGCCTCCGCAACTTCGTCGAGAAGGCCGCCAAAGCCACGCTCGTCGGCGACGTGTTCGATGACGCCGCCACCGGGCAAGGACTCTTGAACTATTTCCTGCGCGCCATCAACTGCGGCGCAATCACCGAAGCCGAAGCCTTACAGCTATCAAGCCTGACGCTCGCGGAACTGCGCTCCGGCTCGTTCGTCAAGATTCTTAAAAACCGACAAAGTTGATAGTGGTATTATCCGTCTGCGAGCGGCATAATACGCTGATAGGGCGTATTATGCCACCCAAAACGGATAATCAATAGTTGGGCGACGCACATAGGAATTGAGCGATATGGTTGACAACCAATCTCCGAATAGGCGGCTTGATGCCCTATTTCGGGAGTTCGATAGCCTCGCTGCCGAAAATCGCAATGCGCTTGATGGAACCGATAAGAAGCTGAGCATGGCCTTCGGCGTGGCGGCAACTCTTATCGCGGCTGGGCTCTGGCGCTCGGAAGCGACGTTCTTCCTGATTGTTCCGTACCTGATCCTGGCTATCGCGTTCTTCGCAGCGATACAGCTGTCGCAGGTCGTTGTCCTCGGTGCGCAACTGGCAGTTGTCGAGAAGCGCATAAACCAAGAGCTTGGGCAGCAGGTGATGAGTTACTTCAGCGTCACAGTCCTGACCGTGTGCGATGCCCCAACTCTCATCGATCCGAGAACAGGGCGTAAGCAATTCACGCTCAATGCCGTCTACACTGCGTCTGCTGCCGTCGTGTTGCTCGCAGCGATTGTGTTTTCGATTATCGAAGGATGGCAAGCGCTCATCGTGAAGGGTCGCGCTCCAATGGGATTTTACTTTGCCGGTGTGTTTGCCGCCTTTGCCATCGTAATCTGGGTCACATATCGAGCCACGAGGGCCAAACGCCTGCTCATTGAGGTGATCAAGCAAGCTCTTGCTGCGTCGCCTAATGAAGCGCTGGAGCCGCCAGCACCGACGGCTTCCGATTAAAGGTGCGGCTCAACGCTCGCGTTAGGCTACCTCGCGTTGAAAAATTTTATGTTGTTAGCACATTAAAATGTCCGCTTTTTGTAGCCCATCAGCTGTCCGGTTTGTTAGTTGTGTCCGGGGCTTCTGCTTCCGCTTCGTGTTCCCTGTGCTGACGCTCAGGGTCTGTCCGTCTGCCCCGTAGCGGCCGACGATGTGCGACCCATAGCCGATAGAGAGCCGCCCGTCCAGATGCTCGTAAA
>QHXQ01000087.1 GCA_003223935.1 Acidobacteriota bacterium
TGCGCGGCGCAGAGGTCTTTGGCTATTCGCACATGATGGCGGTCGCGTTGCAGTATCAGAACAAGGGACTCGGCGCGCGGCTTAAATGGGCGCAACGCGAACGCGCAATTGCAGAAGGGCGCACGTTCATCAAATGGACTTGGGACCCGATGCGCGCGCGCAACGCACACTTCAACATCAACCGGCTCGGCGCAATCGTCCGCGCCTATGCCGTCAACTTCTACGGCACGGACTACGCGACCACGCCGGGCGAACGAGACGTACCGCACGGTCTCGACAGCGACCGCCTCTTCGCCGAATGGCACTTGCACACGCCCCGCGTCGAAGCCTGTGCGCACGGCACAGCGCCGCCGGATTTGGGCACTCCGGCCACAGAGGTCGCCATTCCATCTGACTGGTCTGCGTTTATTCATAATGCTCCGGCAGACGCACAACGCGAACTCGTCCGCGTCCGCACAGAGTTTCAACAAGCCTTCGCTGCCGGCCTCGTCTGCGCAGGCTTCGAGCGCGATGTGACGCGACCACGTTACTTGTTTTATGAGCACAGTGATGAGCGCAAGCTGTTTTAACTTGCGCTCGTCAGTTGATTGCTGGGTTATTCTTTAGCCGCAGTTTGAAACCACGAAAAGCAGTTTTCAGTTTTCTGTTTTCAGTTATCAGATCAAGCTCTTTGCCTCTGGCTGAAAACTGAAAACCGAAAACTGAAAACTGTTCTTGTTCGTGTGATTTCGTGGTTCAGTGCCTGTCACATGATTAAGCTCTGATGGCTATTACCAAGTTTGATCGTTACGTTGATCGTCATGCTTCCGCGTTCGTCGAGCGGTTGCAGGCTCTGTGTCGCATGCCGTCGGTGGCGGCGCGCGGGACGGGGATGCGCGCGATGGCGGAGCAGGTCGAACAGATGATGCAGCGCGTCGGCGCGGGCACGCGGGCGTTTCGTTTGGGGAGCGGTTTCCCGATTGTCTATGGCGAGTTCGGCGCAGGGACGCATTGCTTCGTCGTCTATGGCCATTATGATGTGCAGCCGGTCGGGCAGTTGACCGAGTGGGCGGTCGGGCCGTTCGCGGCGAGCGTGCTCGACGACAAACTCTACGCGCGCGGCGCGGCGAACAGTAAAGGCGATCTGGTCGCGCGGCTCGCGGCCGTCGAGGCTTATCAGAAGACGTTCGGCAAACTCCCGTTCTGTCTGCGCTTCATCATCGAAGGCGAAGACGGCTTGGGCAGTCCGAGCCTCTATCGCTTCACGAGCGAGCACGCGGACATGTTGCGCGCAGACGGCTGCATTTGGGACGACGGCTACCGC
>QHXQ01000088.1 GCA_003223935.1 Acidobacteriota bacterium
AACTGCGCGCTTACGGCGCGAATACCGATCTGCATTCAAAGTGGGGCGGCATCGTGCCCAATCCCGCTTGGCGTTTGGTGCAAGCCCTCGCCACCATCGTCTCGCCCAAAGGCGTCATCACAATTGACGGTTTCAACACGCACGTCGCGCCGGTTGAAGAAGCAGACGCAAAGATGCTCAAGCAGATCGAAGTTGACGAAGCGGGCCTCAAACGTCAGTTCAAGATCGGCGGCTGGGTGCGCAACATGAGCGGGCGCACTTTGACGAAAGAACTGATCTTCGGCCCGACCTGTACCATCTGCGGCATACAGACAGGGCACACCGATGCGGGCGCTAAAACGGTGCTGCCCGGCATGGCGCGGGCACGACTCGACTTTCGCCTCGTGCCCGATCTCTCGCCCGAACTGATCGTCAAGCTCCTGCGCGCACACTTGGACGCACGCGAGTTTCACGACATAGAGATCATCGAGATCGCCAGCGCGCCTTATGCTAAATCATCGCCCACTTCAACCGTCGCGCGGGCCGCGATTGAAACTACGGCGGAGATTTATGGCGAGCCGCCGGTCGTCTATCCGCTCGATCCTGCGAGCGGCCCTGTGGGCGCGGTCTGCGGCGTGAACCTGCCGCCGACGCCCGTCGTCTCCTTCGGCATCGCTTACGCCGGCTCGAACCCGCACGGGCCGAACGAGAACATACGCCTCAGTGATTTCATTCAAGGCATTAAATACTTCGGGCGCGTCATTGATCGGCTCGCGCACATCAGCCGCGACGACTTCAAAGAACGCAACACGATTGAAGCCTTCTTGCCGATCACCAGATGAAGTGTTAAGCGTAGCTCACAACGTATGGCCAAGACATCAACCAGTGAACAAAGCACAGCGCAAGAGATCGAAGCGTTGCGCGCGGAGTTGCGGCATCACGAGGAGCTTTATTACGTCTATGATAACCCCGAAATCTCCGACGCCGATTACGATGCGTTGCTGGCGCGCTTGCAGGCTCTCGAAGCGGAGCACCCGGAACTTGTCACGCCCGACAGTCCGACGCAGCGCGTCGGCGGTCGCCCCGCCGAAAAGTTCGAGCAGTACGTCCATCGCCGCCCGATGCTCTCGCTCGACAACAGCTACAACATCGAAGACCTGCGCGCGTTTGACGAACGCTGTCGCAAACTCGCCGACGGGCGCGCGTTTGAATATGTCGCGGAGTTGAAGATTGATGGTCTCTCCATTGCGCTCCATTACGAATCGGGCGTGCTCGTGCGCGGCGTCACACGCGGCGACGGGCGCATCGGCGAAGACGTGACACAGAACGCGCGCACGATTCGCAGTGTGCCGCTTCGTTTGAAAGAAGAGCACAAAGAGATGGAGATCGAAGTGCGCGGCGAGGCATATCTCGCGCGCAAGGTCTTCGAGCGCATCAACGCCGAGCGCGAAGAGGCGGACGAGCCGCGCTTCGCCAATCCGCGCAACGCTGCGTCGGGCACGATCCGCCAACTCGATCCCAAAATCGTCGCCGCGCGCCGGCTCGATCTCTTCGCTTACGACGTGCTCGCGGGCGAGCGCAAACCGTTCGACACGCACTGGCACGCGCTCGATTGGTTGGAGCGCGTGGGCTTTCGCGTCAGCCCGCGCCGCTTGTGCCCGACGATTGCAGAGGTCATCGCGTTCTGCAACAAGATGGAAGCCGTGCGCGATGAACTCGAATACGAGATTGACGGCGTGGTCGTCAAAGTCAACTCGACCGCGTTGCAAGACGAGTTTGGCGCGACGACGAAATCGCCGCGCTGGGCGATTGCTTACAAGTATCCCGCGCGCCAAGCGACGACGAAGATCAACGACATCATCGTGCAGGTCGGGCGCACCGGCGCGCTCACGCCCGTCGCATTGCTTGAGCCGGTGCAACTCGCCGGCACAGTTGTCTCGCGCGCGACGCTGCATAACGAAGACGAGATCAAACGTTTGGGCGTGCGCATCGGCGATTGGGTGACGATTGAAAAGAGCGGCGAGATCATTCCGAAAGTTTTGAACGTAGTCGAGTCGCGGCGCACGGGCGCGGAGAAAAGATTTCGCATGCCGAAGGCGTGCCCGGTCTGCGGCGGCGTGGTCTCGCGCCCCGAAGGCGAAGTGGTCGCGCGTTGTGTCGCGGCGGATTGCACGGCGCAACTCAAAGCGCGGCTGCTCCATTTCGCTTCGCGACGCGCGATGCGGATCGAAGGCTTGGGCGATGCGCTCGCCGATCAGTTCGTGCAGACGAAACTCGTGCGCGATGTCGCAGACCTCTACACGCTCACGCTCGAACAGGTCGCGGGGCTTGAGCGCATGGCGGAAAAGTCTGCGTCGAATCTGCTCGCGCAGATCGCGGCAAGCCGCGAGCGCGACCTGCCGCAACTCGTCTTCGGTCTCGGCATACGTCACGTCGGCGAGCGCACGGCCGCGATCCTCGCGCGCCACTTTCGCACGCTTGAACGCTTGGGCGCGGCGACGGTCGAAGAGTTGGACGTGATTCCTGAAATCGGTCTGACCGTCGCAGAGAGCGTCCACGATTGGTTCGCGGACGAAGGCAACCGCGCTCTGTGTGAACGTCTGCGCGTGGCCGGTGTGCGCACAGAACTCGCGGCCGGTGCAGAGGAGATTACGAATGAAGCCTTCGCCGGCAAGCAATTCGTCTTAACCGGCCGGCTCGAAACGATGACACGCGACGAAGCGCGTGCAGCTATCGAAGCGCGCGGCGGGCGCGTCACGTCATCCGTCAGCAAGAAAACTGACTACGTGATCGCAGGGGAAGAGGCCGGCTCAAAACTCGACAAAGCGCGTGAGCTTGGCTTGAATGTGCTTGACGAGCAAGCGTTCAAGGCGTTACTGGCGTAATCAGGATAAATTTTTCTGCCAGCGATGGCTAAGCATTGAGGAGTAATAATGGATCAAGTGAATAAAGACGATAAGCTCAAACTGATCTACACGATCTTCTGCGATGATGTGCGACTGGAAGTTGGCAACAAGTTGTCGTTGATGGGCGTGTTTCAGAACATCATGGTGCAGCAACTGCCCGTGTCTCTGATCAAGTTCGCAGTGGTGAGCCACTGGCAGGGCGCGGGTACGCACTTGTCAGAGGTGCGTATCCTATCGCCCGACCGCCGACAACCGGTCGTCGTTTCGCAGCCGACGAGTTTTGAAGTCACGCCCGGCGGCTTCGCCGACAACATCAGCTTCTTCGTCAACGTCACCTTTCACGAGCCGGGGCAGTATTGGGTGCAGACGCTCGTTGACTCCACGCTCTTCGATGAACAACCGCTCATCGTGCTTGACGCGCGCAGCGCACAAGGGCCGGAGAACGCTTCAGAGGCGGTGAACTGAAAAAGCAGAGGTCAGAGGCTAGAGGTTAGAGATCAGTAAACGGAAGTTCTTACTGACCTCTAACCTTTAGCCTCTGACCTCTGCTTTTATGCGGATGAGAGGAATCGAACCTCCACGATCTCACGATCACAGGCTTCTGAGACCTGCGCGTCTACCAGTTCCGCCACATCCGCATGAACTGTGGAAAAACAATATAAGGACGCGCTCGCAGCAGTGTCAAGCGAACGTTGCGACTGCTTACGCAGCCTTGTTATAGTTGCGGCGGCCGAAGTTAAATTGCACAAGAGATGCCGGAAGTAGCGCAGGCGACAGCAACTATCTTTGAACGTGTGGCGGCGGTGCGCCGACGCATCGAGGCGAGTGTACAACGTGCGGCGCGCACGCCCGCAGAGATCAAACTGATCGCCGTCACCAAGACGCACCCGGCTGAGATCGTGCGCGAAGCGTTGAACGCAGGGTTGACGGACTTCGGCGAGAACCGTGTGCAGGAAGCTGAAGCTAAGATCGCGCAGTTGGCCGACGGCGCTGCGCGCTGGCATCTGATCGGCCATCTGCAAGCAAACAAGGTGCGGCGCGCGGTCAAGTTGTTCGATGTGATCCACTCGATTGACTCGACCACGCTCGTCGCAAGACTTGAGCGCTTGTGCGCGGAAGAGGAACGGCGCGTGCTGCCCGTGCTCTTGCAGATTGATCTAGCGGGTGAAGCGACTAAGTCTGGGGCCGACGTGGCTGCGTTGCCGGAGATGATCGAAGAGTGCCAACGTTGCGCGCATGTGCGGCTCGTGGGTTTGATGACGCTGCCGCCGTATTTCGACGATGCCGAACAGGTGCGCCCTTACTTTCGTCGCCTGCGCGAACTGCGCGACGAATGGCAAAGGCGCGGCGCGTTCGGCGCGAGTGTGGGCGACCTCTCGATGGGCATGACACACGATTTCGAGGTGGCGATTGCAGAAGGCGCGACGATGGTGCGCGTCGGCACGGCGCTCTTCGGTGCGCGCGGTTAAGGCGCGGGCGCGCACGTCTGTCACAAGTATTCAGTCCGAGCGATAATTTATGGATAACGTTACACGCTTTTTCGCCCAGTTGAACTACTTCGTGGACGCGGTCATCATCGGGGTGATCGTCTTCATCATCGTCCTTCTGCTCGTGCGCCTGGCGCTAAACTATGCGGACTTTAATCCGTTCAGTCGCCCCGTCCATCTCGTGCGCAGTTGGACTGATCCATCTGTCAACCGTATGCGGCGTGCGCTACTAGGTTTCGGGTTCAATCCGAACATCGCGCCGCTCATCATCATCCTCATTGCCATCCTCTTCGGCTGGATCGCCATTCAACTCGCGGACAGCTTGATCGGCACCGTCTATGGCGTCATCGTCGCCGCGCACGCGGGCCGGCCCATCGCGCTCGTCGGCGTACTGCTCTACGGCGCGCTCAGCATCTACTTGCTCATGATCTTCACGCGCATCATTCTTTCGTGGGGGCAAGTGGGTTATGGCAACTGGCTCATGCGTTTTTTGATCATCACGACTGAACCGATCTTAGGGCCGCTGCGCCGCATCATTCCGACAATAGGTGGCTTCGACATCTCGGCCATCGTCGCCTTCTTCATCATCCGTCTCTTTCAAGCCGCCATCCAAGGCACGCTCATGCGCTTCTGAACTTGCGCCTGCCGAAACGCCTGACTACACATGCTGCGTTACACAGAATCAAACGGCATGATCACCTTCGCCGTGCGCGTCGTGCCGCGTGCTTCGCGCAGCGAGATCGTGGGTGAGCATGACGGTGCGCTCAAGGTGCGCATCGCCGCGCCACCCGTCGCAGGCGCAGCCAACGAAGAACTCCGGCGCACACTCGCACGCGCGCTCGATGTGCCGCCGCGCGCCGTCGAGATCATGAGCGGGCACACATCGAAGACCAAGCAGGTGCGCGTGCACGGCATCGCCCACGACCAACTGCTGCGCCTGCTCGCGGGGCAGTAGCATATCTCCGTTGTGCAGCGTGGCCTGATGGCAATAGTAAAAAACGAGCCGCCTCACTTTTTAACTCAACAATTGCTTTCTGGCGCGCTTGCGACAGAGAATGGCGCGCGTTGCTGAGAAGGAGGGTGTGACGGTTGACGAAGAGCATCCGTTGTTTGTGCGGCGCGCTGGCCGCACTGTTATTACTGACACTGGCGACAGGCAGTGTGCGTGCGCAAGAGCAGCCAGTCTTGCGTTGGGGCGCTGATCCGAGTGGCGGCGCACCTTATGTGTTTGCCGATCCGGCCCGCCCCGACGAGTACATCGGTTACGAGAAGGAGATGGTGGACGCGCTGGCGGCGGCGATGGGTCGCCGGCCCGAATTCGTGCCGACCGACTGGGAGACCATCGTCTCCACCCTGCAACGCGGCTCGTTCGACGTGATCATCAATGGGCTTGAGCCGACCGCCGACCGCGCGCGCCAGATCAACTTCAGTAAGCCTTATTACATCTTTCAACTCCAACTCACCGTCCGCCGCGAAGACGAACGCATCCACACACTCGCAGACTGTCGCCAGCGCACAGTCGGCACGCTCGGCAACACGGCCGCTTCGCGTCTGCTCGCGCAAGAGGCGATCCCTTTTCGCAGCTACGCCGATCCGGTCGGCGCATATCGCGATCTAGAGTTGCGCCGCATTGACGCCGTACTGATGGATGTGCCGATGGAGATGTATTACGCGCGCCAGAATCCGCGTCTGAAACCGGCGGGCGCGCCGTTTCAACGCGGCACTTACGTCGTCGGTTTGCGTAAAGGCGACGACGCGCTCAAGGCGCAGGTTGATGCGGCGATTGACAAGATCATGCGCGACGGCACGCTTGAGCGCATCCTGCGCAAGTGGAACTTGTGGGACGACGCGCAGGCCGAGTTGCGTGCCCAACTCGAAGCGCCGCCGTCAGCAAGCAACAGCAACACGGCTTTCGATCTAACCAACGCGACCTTCAACTGGCCCGAAGCGATCCTGCGGCTCACGCGCGCCGCATGCGTGACGGTGCTACTCGCCTTCGGCGCGATGCTGATTGCGCTCGCGCTCGGCATGCCGCTCGCGCTCGGTCAACTGAAAGGCGCGAAGTGGGTGCAGTCCATCTGCACGCTCTACATCGAGTTCTTTCGCGGGACGCCGGTGCTCGTGCAGTTGCTCTTTCTATACTTCGGGCTGCCGGCGCTCGGCATCGCGCTGCCGGGTTGGTTGACGGCGCTCGTCGGTCTCGGTCTTAACTACGCCGCTTACGAGTCGCAGGTCTATCGTGCCGCGCTCGAAGCGATCCCGCGCGGGCAATGGGAGGCCAGCTACTCTCTGGGCATGACGCCCGTGCTTGCGTTTCGCCGGATCATTCTGCCGCAAGCGTTTCGCATCGCGCTGCCGCCAATGACCAACGACTTCGTCTCGCTCTTCAAAGACACTTCGGTCGCCTTCGCCATCTCCGTCTGGGAGTTGGCGACCGCCTACCGCGAGTTAGCGAACGCGACCGGACAGTTCATGTTGCTCGGCGTCATCGTCTCGGCCTTCTACCTCTTGATGAGTCTGCCGATGGCGCATCTCGCGCGCCGACTTGAGCGCAGATTGCAAAGGCGACAGACTGTGGCCGCAGTACAAGCGGAGGTGGCCGCATGATTCAAGTTGCAGGCTTAACGAAACGTGCTGGCGGCACACAGATTCTGCGCGGTCTCAACTTCGAGGTCGCGCCGCAGACAGTGCTCGGCATCATCGGCGCATCAGGGAGCGGCAAGACGACGCTGCTGCGTTGCCTGAATGGCTTGGAGCGCATTGACGGCGGCGCGATTGAATGCGACGACGTGCGATTGGCGGCCGAGCTTGCGCCCGCCGACTACCAACGGCGCGTGCGTGCGCTGCGGCGCAAGGTGGGCACCGTCTTTCAACACCTGCACCTGTTCCCGCACCTGTCCGTGCTCGACAACATCATCGAAGCGCCCGTCCACGTCTTGCGCGTGCCGCGCACAGAGGCTGAAGCGCGCGCGCTTGAGTTACTTGAAGCGTTGGGCCTGCGTAGCGCCGCCGGCCGTTTCCCCGAATCGCTGTCGGGCGGCGAACAGCAGCGCGTGGCAATTGCGCGGGCGCTGGCGATGCGCCCGTCCGTCCTTTTGTTTGACGAGCCGACGAGCGCGCTCGACCCGCGCCGCAGTGCCGAGATGCGCGCCCTGCTGCGCCGCTTCGCCGCCGAGGGGCACACGCTGGTCGTCGTCTCGCACGCGCTCAGTTTTCTCATCGGCTTGGCCGACAGCTTGCTCTACATGGAAGGCGGCGAGATCGTCGAACGCGGCCCGACCGATCAACTGCTGGCCGCACCACAAGACGCGCGCACGCGCGACTTTCTGCAACAAGCAAAATGATGCGAGGTTGTGATATAGTCACGACCCACTGCACCGTTAAAAAATTCATCCAAGGGATTTGAGTTAAAGATGTCGGGACATTCAAAGTGGCATACCATCAAACACAAGAAAGGCGCGCTCGACGCCAAGCGCGGCAAGCTGTTCACCAAGCTGATTAAAGAGATCACGGTCGCCGCGCGCACCGGCGGCGGCGACCCGGACGCCAACGCGCGCCTGCGCAAAGCCATCTCGGACGCCAAAGCCGCCAACATGCCGAACGACACGATCAACCGCGCCACCCGGCGCGGCACGGGCGAAGAGGCCGGCGTCCATTATGAAGAGGTAACTTACGAAGGCTACGGCCCTGCGGGCGTCGCCGTGATGGTTGACGCAGTGACCGACAACCGCAATCGCACGGTCGCAGAGATTCGTCATCTCTTCGGCAAGAACGGCGGCAACCTCGGCGAATCCGGTTCAGTCCGCTTCATGTTCGAGAAGCGCGGCTACATCGTCGTCGAAAAGGCGGCGAAGCCCGAAGACGAATTATTAGAACTCGCGCTCGAAGCCGGCGCGGACGACCTGCGCGACGACGAAGACAATTTTGAAATCCTGACCGCGCCGGAGAACTTTGACGCCGTCTTGACGGCCGTCAAGCAAGCGGGCATCGAACCGCATGTCGCCGAGATCGAGATGATCCCGAACACCTACATCAGACTCACCGGCAACGACGCGCGCCAGATGCTCAAACTCATGGAAGCCCTCGAAGACCACGACGACGTGCAAAAAGTCTCCGCCAACTTCGACATAGACGAAGCGGAGATGGCGACAGCATAAAAGCAGAGGTCAGAGGTTAGAGGCCAGTAAAATTGTTCTCACTAACCTCTGATCTCTAACCTCTGACCTCTGACCTGATGCGAGTTCTCGGAATTGATCCCGGCAGCGAGACGACGGGTTGGGGCGTCGTCGAGGGCGATGCGCGACGCTATGAGTTGGTGGCGTTTGGGGTGGCGCGGGCGTCGGCGCGTGAGCGGTTCGCGGCGCGTCTGTTGAAAATCAGTGCGGGCGTGGAAGAGGCTCTGGCGCGCTACCGACCTGATGTGTGCGCGGTGGAAGAGGCGTTCTTCGCGGTCAATGTGAAGACGGCGTTAAAACTGGGGCAGGTGCGCGGCGTGGTGTTGCTCGCAGCCGAGCGCGCGGGCGTCGAGATCGCAGAGTATGCGCCGCGTCTGGTTAAGCAGACGGTGGTCGGTTACGGCGCGGCCGAGAAGCATCAGGTGCAGGAGATGGTGCGGGTGTTGTTGAAACTCAAACAGACGCCGCAGCCGCATGACGCGGCCGACGCGCTCGCGCTCGCCATCTGCCATCTGCATCACGCGGCCCTCGCTGGTCGTGCGCCGCTCGCGCCCGCGCGCCGCAAGCTCGACGCGCTTCTGGCCGCCAGCCCGCGCCGGCGCACGGCACGCTGATTCGGTGGCGCAAACAGTTCTTAACTAATCCTCGCAAGTCGGAATCAAACAAGCTCTTTGCGTTATTCTCTGCGTCCATCTTAGCGTCTTAGCGTCTTTGCGTGAGGCTTATCTTTAGTGCGTATGAATCTCACGCAGAGGCGCAAAGCCGCAAAGAGAAGGCGCAGTCGTTGTTGACCTCAACCTGCAAAGGAGAACTCACATGATCAAGCACAACTTAAAACGTCGCAGCTACGGCTTGCTGTTCGTCTCGTTCGTGTGCGTGTGTTTGCTGCACGCACCCGCGCAGGCAAACAAACGGCGTGGCCCCGTGGGCGCGCAACGCGCGGTCGTCGTGGACGAAAGGCTCTCGGCGCTCAGGTCTGAACCGTCTCTAACCGCGCCGCTCGTGCAGCGTCTCGGTCGCGGGCGCGCAGTCACCATCGTCGGTACGCGACAGGCGAACGACGGCGTCAGCTTCTACCGCGTCGCGGTCACGCGCCGGACGCGCGGTTGGCTGCAAGCCGACAGTCTCGTCGCGCCCGCACGCGCGCACGACGATGAGCGGCTGCTGCATCTGATTCAAGGCTCGGATGATTTTGATCGCATCGCGCGGGCGCGCATCTTCCTAGACGAGTTCCCACGCTCGCCGCTCAGACCCGCCGTCTTGCTGCTCTACGGCACGGAGGCGGAGGAAGCGGCGGCGCGTCTATCGCACGACGCGGTGCGGCGCTTGAAGGAGCCGGAGCTACGCGCGGGCGGCGCGCCCCTGCACAGCTATTTTCTAAACTTCAACGAGCTTGATCGTTATCAACGGCAAGGCATCGCGTTCACGTTCGATCAAATGACGAAACAGTTTCATTACGACGGCGCGAGTTGGCGCGAACTTGTGCGCCGCTATCCGCGCAGCCCTGAGGCACCACAGGCGCGCGCGCATCTAGCGACACTCTCCGGCACGTCTGAGCGTTGAACCCTAAAGAAATGGTCTGCGTGTCTCGCGCCTGTCTGCATCACGACTGCTGCGGAGGAAGCGAAGAAGTATGAATGAACAATGCTGAGCGCAACTCGCACCGTGCATTGTCGGGCGCAGGCCGGCGGCGCAAACGGGATTGCAAAATCCAGCGCGCGCGGTTAGATTGTCGGCGTTCACCCAACTCTCAAGGACAAGGTGGAGGTCTCCCCAAACATGACGCGCGGGCGCGCCTCCTCCGTGACTGGAACGCAGGCTGGAGGTAGAGAAGGAAAGTGCCAACCGGAACATGCCCAGAGTGCGAAGCTGACGTGCACGTGGACACGGACGCCGACAAAGGCGACATGGTGTCGTGCGAAGAGTGCGGGACGGATTTAGAGATCGTCGGCCTCGACCCCGTAGAACTCGATATCGTCGAAGACGATGAAGAGGACTTGGACGAAGACGACGAAGAGGATTACTAGGAACAGTAGGCAGTAGGCAGTTAAGGACAAGCGACCGGCCGTTGAGTGATTCGGTTCTCGCTGGATCACGGGGCGCGTTCAATCAGCGGCTTTCGGCTTTGTCTTTCACCGTTTACTGCCTTCTGCCTTCTACCTACTGTTTGTTGCTTTGGTAACCGGGCCGGCTCTGGCGCACGGCGAGGCCCGTGGGCGCTTGGATGCGGACGGTGTGGAAGCGACCGTCGTGGCGTTTCTCTTCAGGCGGGTAGAAGGCTAGGACGTAAGACGACGTGACCTCTTCGGCGAGCGCGTGAAAGAGCGGCTCATAATCCTTGTCGGTCGCATAGACGTTTGTGCCGCCGGTCTTCTCGACCAGACCACTGACATCTAATGGCGTCGGCAACGGCGCATGCGCGGTCTCGGTTGAGGCCAGCAGGCGCGAGAACGAAGGCAGCGTGACGGTGTAGATGCTGACGTCGGCCGCGTTGGCGCGTTCGATTACTGTGTCGGGCGCGACCGTATCGCCGACCGGAAAACCATCAGTCACGACGACGACGGCGCGTTTGAGTAGTTGTCGCTCGCGCGTGCGTGGCGCTTCGCGCGTGAGCAGACGGACGGCGTCGTCCACCGCATCGTAAGCATGTGTTGAGAGTCCGTTCTCTTCGCGCGCGAGGCGCGCGAGCGCGTGGTCAAGTTTGCGTTGATCGCCGGTGAAGTTTTGCAGGATGTGGACGCGCATGCCGAAGGTCATCACGGCATAGACGGAATCCCGATCAACCAGTCGCTCCGAAAAGGCGCGCATCGCATTGCCGAGCCGTGCCATCTCTTCGCCGGTCATGCTGCCCGACACGTCGAGCGCGAAGACGACCGCGACGGGCCGCTTGACGCCGCCGCGCCGTTCGACATTGAAGAACGCGAGCGGGCGCTCGACGCCATCATCGTAGAGTTTGAAATCCTTCGCTTGCAGATTGCGCACGGGCCGCCCAGTCGCATCCGTCACCGTCGCATCAACCAGCACTAGGTCTGTGTCCACGCGATAGATTTCATCTTTGTCTTCAGGCAGCACATCCGTCGGCGTCACACGACGCGGCCGTTGCGCCGGCGTCTGCGGCGGTTGCGTCTGCTCTGGCTGTTGCTGCGCTTGCGCGTGGCAAAATAGGGCGGGCGCTGCGAGCGCGATGAGCAATGCGAGGCAAGGCCACAGACGCCAAACTCTTGGGCGTGGGCATTGCGGCTTGGGGGCGTCAATCGGCATTGATGTTGACGGCAAAAGAAATTCAGTCTGAACGAATGTCCGAACAGTTCACGCGCGCACGCTTTGATGCGGGTCACTAATCAAACGGTGGCACGCCCCAGCCGGTTGCATGTTTTCGTCTGGGGCGGACTTAACGGCCGGCATTATACGAGGCCGACGGCGCAACACGCCAGACGTGTGATAGCGGGCAACAGCCGCGCGCGCTCGTTGCATCAACAGCCGGTGCGACCCGCGCCCCAGACAGTGAACAACACCTCAGTCTGCGTGTATAATGCACGGCGGTGGGAAATGTTTGGGCCTCTCTTAAGCCGGTGCTAATGAAGCAAGTGAGCGTAATGAACAGATTCAGAGTTGGCGGCGTCGTGGCGTTGGCGCTGTTGTTGGCGTGCGTGTGCGTCGGGCAGAAGAATAAGAAGCCGCAGCCCGCTAGTCCGGGCGGCCTTAAAGGCAAGGTGCGCGTGGAAGCGGGCGCATCGGCTGAGGGTGTCTCTGTCGTCGTCCGTGCCGACGAGCGCGAAGTGGCGCGCGCGACGACCGACAGCAATGGCCGGTTTGAGATCGATAATCTCGCGCCCGGTCGTTATTCGATCATCTTTCGCAAGCAGGGCTTGCGCACGGCTGAGATGAAAGACTTCGAGGTAGGCGCGGGCAAGGTGCGTTCGCTCGGCGACCGCGTTTACTTGCCGGTGGATGAAGGCTCAATCGCTTTCCTGAAAGGCAGTGTGTTTAGCGCCGAAGGGCGCAGCGTCGAGGGCGCGCGGGTCGAACTTGCGCGCGTGCTCGCTGACGGCTCAGCGCAAAAAATTGACGGGCGCGTGACGAACGATCTGGGTGAATTCTCATTCCGGCTCACGCCCGTCGCGGCGCGTTATCGCGTCACGGCCCGCTACGGCGGTCTCCTGCCCGTCTCCAAAGAGATCGACATCGAAGGTGCGGCCATCTTCCGTATCGCCCTTTCGCTCGGCCAACCTGCGCCATGATCTGAAGCGGTGCGGCTCAAAAGGTTACTGTTCGTGCAAGACGAAACTGACAGAGCGCCTGCGGCGCGCCACGACTTCTTGACCGCGCGCCAACTTGCCGCCATCCTGCAAGTGAGCGAGACGACCGTGCGCCGGCTGGCGCGCGAAGGGCGCATCCCGGTCGTGCGCATCACCCCGCGCCTCGCACGCTTCCATCTGCCCACAGTCCTCGAAGCCCTCGACGGTCGCTCCGGCAAACATGCCAAACGCCGCCCGAACGAAAGCGACGACGCGCAACTCTCGTTTGAAGACTTACTGTGACGACCTACGTTGCAGCAGTCTGACGTGCGGATAGGTTACAGTGTTTGTCGCAGGAAATAGAGGTGGCGGCCTGTGAGCGTGACCGGCTTATCAAGAATGAGGCCGACACCTTGTACGGTTAGCGCGGCGGATGGCGACGGTTATTGCTCTTGCAGCGCGCTCTCCTGTTGCGCGCCCAAAAAATCTTTAATCATCTGTTCTAACAGATCGTAGTTGATCGGCTTGGTCACGTAGTCGTTGCAGCCGGCGGCAAGGGCGACGTTGCGGTGCTGCGCCGGGTCGTAGGCCGAGAGCGCGATGATTGGCACCCGGCGTAAATCTGTCCGCTCATGCTGGCGCAAGTGGCGCGCGGTGGCGAGGCCGTTGAGTTGCGGCATGCGCAAGTCCATCAAGATCAGATCGGGGCTTTCGCGCTCGGCAAGCGTCAAAGCCTCATGCCCGTTGGCGGCGACCAATACGTGATAGCCGCGCAACTCAAGCAGCATCTTCATGACGAGCCGGTTGTCTTCGTCGTCTTCAGCCACGAGGATGGTCGGCTGATTGCCGTCCGTCTGGTTCATCTATGTCTCCGAGTGAATCGGGTTCGCACGCGCTTCTGACACGCCTCGGCTCAGTTGAAAAGATTGGTCAATCAATGTCTGAGGAGGTCGCTTAAGATTGGCTCATGCGTCTTAGTCTCGTCTGCGCGTAAATCAGGAACCGCGCAGGTCGGGGACAAAACTAGACACCAATAATAGTGGACGCCAACGGTGCAGTCTGTCCGCTAATGTACAAAAACTTTAACCTTCGCCCAAGCCGCTTTTCAACTTAAATCTGAGTTAAAAACCGCAACTGCCACACGCCAGCCTTGTCACACTTTTTTCAAATTTCATAGTACGACTGCGTACAGACATGTCGGATTGCGCTGCTTATCATTTCGGCACCATTAAGGCTCAAGACAATTGAATCTGATGGGGAGCGATTCAGGGTGGCACTGTCGCCGGCCGGGCTGCACGCATTCTGCTGCCGCCAACCGGGCTTGCGATTGGCGAGACCGCAGCCGGCCAATCACAGACGTGATAGAAGCAACAAGCTCACGCGCTGTGTGCGCGGATTGAGTGCTAACGAAGGCGCAAGCGTCCAGCCGGCAACAGCCGCGAAGCTTTGGGCGACGAGAGGTCCACAGGAGAAAAAGTTTTCGCGGTCAGCGCGAATGTTGGTGAAGTTCAGGGCTTCACCAAATAACGGGAGGCGGCCGGACACAACGAGCAACGCCGTCGCCTCCAAGAACGAGCAAAGGGCGGGTATAAGGTGAGTCGCTACGGCGGCTCACCTTTTTTATCTGCCAACAAATCATTGCCAGCGCGCCGCGCCCTAGCCCCCGCCCCCGATTAGTTGTCGCACGGCACAAGGTTTGACTTATATCGTCAGAGCGAACAACGTCGTGTAGTTTTCGGACAGAGCAGGCGCAGATGAACTGCGGCCTGTCCGAATAGTTATATTTCAAATTGCTGAGGAGAATTGTTATGACAGCGAATGAGACGGTGCTCACACAGAGCAACGGAGAAAGGGAAGCAGCGATCAGATCGCAGAGTCTGATCAACGTGAACGAGTTCGAGCGTTGGGCTTCGGCCATCGGCGGCGGCGCGCTTGCGCTCTACGGGCTAACGCGCGGCACGTTCACGGGCGTCACGCTCGCGCTCTTCGGCGGCGCGCTGCTGCATCGCGGCGTGACCGGCCATTGTCATCTGTATGAAACCATCGGGGTCAGCACGGCGAGTCGTGAGGGCGCGAATCCGAATGTGAGTGTGCGCGGCGGGCAGGGCATCAAGGTCGAGAAGAGTCTGACGATCAATCGTGCGCCCGAAGAACTCTATCGCTTCTGGCGCAACTTCGAGAACCTGCCGCGTTTTATGAGCCACATCGAAGAGGTGCGCGTGAACGACCCGCAACACTCGCATTGGATCGTGAAGGGGCCTGCGGGCACGTCGGTCGAGTGGGATGCAGAAGTTTATAACGAGAAAGAGAACGAGTTGATTGCTTGGCGCTCGCTCGCAGGTGCGGACGTGGACAACGCCGGCTCAGTCCGTTTCATGCCTGCGCTCGGCGGTCGCGGCACAGAGGTGCGCGTCTCGCTCAAATACGATCCGCCAGCGGGCACGGTTGGCGCGACGGTCGCGCGCCTATTCGGCGAAAATCCCGAACAGCAGATCGAAGAAGACCTGCGCCGCTTCAAACGGGTGATGGAGGCGGGCGAGGTTGCGACCGTCGAAGATCAGCCTTCGGGCCGCAGCGCAACGGCGGGGAAGTGATGGAAAGCGGAAGGCAGTAAGCAGAAAGCAGTAGGCAATCAAGCTTCGCCTTAATCACGATGCTCGTTAACCTTCATTGCGGCCACTGCCTTCTTTGCTAACAGGGGGCGGTATGAAAGCTCTATGCTGGTTCGGAAAATGGACGTGCGGGTTGAGCAAGTACCCGATCCGAAAATCCTCAATCCGCGCGACGCGATTATCAAGATCACGCGCACGGCGATCTGCGGCTCGGACTTGCACCTGTATGATGGCTACATCCCGACGATGGAGAAGGGCGACATAAGGAGCGGATAGACATGACAGACAAAGAACGCGACAAAGAGCAGCGCGTTGGGCACGACAGCACGACGATTCCGGGCGGCGAGAAAGAGTTGACCGGCGATCCGGGCCGCACGCCCGGCACGGCCGAGGGCGACCGCCGCACGGTCGAAGAGGACTTGCGGCAGAAAGGACAGGAGTAGATTCTGTCCCGCAGAGACGCGATAGTAATTGATCGCGCCCCTTTATGGAGCAGGCCAAAGATCGCGCCAGCGTCGAGCCGCAAATTTTTATGCCCGCCGTCCGGCTAAAAGTTAAGACTTTTCTCGCCAACCAGCCGTCTAAAGTTCCGTTCGGGCGGTTAGTCAGACATGACTTAGCAGTCCGTCCGGCACACGGGTAGTCAGCTTTTCCACAGGTGATTCGGACAGTTCGGGGTGGTCGTAAAGGGGACGACCACCCCGCCTGCTTAACTTTGCAGCGAGGGGCTACACGCGCGAAAAATCCACTTGGCCTCTGAGCGCGGTATGCTATAGTTGAGTGAACCCCGGCCGGTAGTGAACGGTCAACACACCTCGTGGCAGTTGCCCCAAGCTCAAAACTTGAAGTTGCCTCACGTTTGACATTTATGCGGTGTCTCTCATGATGGAAAACATATCTTACCGTGGTGGCGCACGCCTGTTGCGGCTGTCTGCGCTCTGCGCTGTCGTGCTCTTGTGCGGCCTCTGGCAAGTCGCCAGCGCGCAGACGCGCCAGCCCGTGATTATCACGGATGCGAACAGCACACGCGCCATCGCGCTCGAATCCTTGTCGCGTATGCGCGACCCGTTCCCGGTCACGACGGTCTCGTTCGTCGCAGGCGCAGACACACGCACGCGCGTCCTCTTCTTCGTGCTGAACCTAGACCTGCTGCCCGGCGAGGGCGCGAACGCTTTAACGGCCGACGGCGAGGATAGTAATCACAAGTTTTATAAGTTTAAGGTTGAGGATGTTCAGCCCGTGCCCGGCTTCGAGGGCTTGCAACAGGTCGTCATTCGCCTGAGCGATGACATCGGCGATGTGGGCGACATACTCTTGCGCTTGAACCTGCACGGTGTCGCAAGCAATCGCGTCCGCATCAGCGTCGGCCACATCGGCGGCACGATCCAAGATGATGCTGGCTCCGTGCCTTCACCTGCGCCACAGACGCCGCCCGCGCCGACGCCCACGCCAACGCCCAATCCTTATACCGGCGCAGCGACCGATGCCGACACCGTCCGCTTCCTCGAACAAGCCTCATGGGGCCCGACGCCAGCCGAAGTCACGCGCGTCAAAGCGGTGGGCTTCAATGCTTGGCTCAACGAACAGTTCAATGCAGCCCAGACGGGCTATCCGAACATCGCGCTCGTGCCGGCTGACAACTCGGTCGGTTGCCCGACAGGTTCAGCCGCAACATGCTTGCGCGACAACTACACGCTCTATCCTTTGCAGAAGCAGTTCTTCACCAACGCGCTCTACGGGCAGGATCAATTGCGCCAGCGCATCGCGTTCGCGCTGCACAAGATCATCGTCGTCTCCGGCGCGGACGTGAACATTCCGAGCTACTACAACCCTTATTTGCAGGCGATCAACAACAACGCCTTCGGCAACTTCCGCCAACTCTTAAACGACATCACGCTCAACCCGGCGATGGGCGTCTATCTCGACATGGCCGGCAACACGAAGGCGCAGCCGAACGAGAACTACGCGCGCGAGGTCATGCAGCTTTTCTCCGTCGGGCTTAATCAATTGAATCAAGACGGCACGCCTGTCTTGGACGCGCAAGGCAATCTCGTCCCGACCTACGATCAGGCGACGATCACAAACTTCGCCCGCGTCTTCACGGGTTGGAACTTCGCGCCGCTCAGCCCGCCGCAAGCCGGCGTGCCCAACTTCATCAGCCCGATGATCGTGGCGAACGAGAACAACCACGACAAGAATCCTAAAGTGCTGCTGCAATACGCGGGCGCGGTTTCGGGGCTGCCTGCGAATCAGACTTCGGCGCAGGATTTGAACAACGCGCTCGACAATATCTTCAATCACCCGAACGTCGGCCCGTTCATCGGCAAACAACTCATTCAGCAACTCGTCACGAGCAACCCAAGCCCTGCTTATGTCGCGCGCGTCGCCGCCGCCTTCAATAACAACGGGCAGGGCGTGCGCGGCGACATGCGTGCGGTCATCCGCGCCATCCTGCTCGACCCGGAAGCGCGCGGCGATGCGAAGACCGATCCAGACTATGGACGCCTGCGCGAGCCTGTGCATTTTGTCAGCAACATGCTGCGCGCCTTCAACGCGAAGTCGTTCGATAAGACGACGACGAGCGACGGCGTGATCGCTTCACGCGACAATCTGGGTTTCACCACGATGGATCAAGACCTATTCCGCCCGGCGACCGTGTTCAGTTATTTCCCGGCCGATTACAACGTGCCCCAATCGCCGCTCGAAGGGCCTGAGTTCGGCATCCTCTCGGCGACGACCGATCTCAAGCGCGCCAATTATGCGAACGGCATGATCTACACAGGTATCACCGTCAACCCTGATAGACCGAACGGCACGAGCCTCGATGTCGCAGCCGTGCAGGCGCTCGCAGACAATCCCGCGCAACTCGCGGACACGCTCAACGCGCAGCTATTGCACGGCACGATGTCCGCGTCTGTGCGCGCGAGTGTCATCACGGCCATCAACGCCATCCCGACGAGCACCTCACAGTATCAACTCAAGCGGGCGCAGACGGCCGTCTATCTCGTCTTGACTTCGGCGCAGTATCAGGTGGAGCGATAAAACGTCATGGGCTTAACACGCAGAGACTTTTTCAAACAGACGGGCTGCGCGCTCGGCGCAACGGCCATGCTCGCCGGGCTAGAACAATTCAGCCTGATTGACGCGCTGGCGCAGACGCCGCAATCGGTCACAGACTACAAGGCGCTCGTCTGCATCTTCCTGTCGGGCGGGAACGACTGCAACAACACGATCATCCCTTTCACCGACTACAACGCGACGAACGGTTACAACGCCGTGCGGAACGGTTCGGGTCTCGCCATTCCGCAATCGGCGCTCTTGAAAATCTCGCCGCCGAACACGGGCGGGCTTGAGTACGGCTTGCACCCGAACCTGTCGCCAGAAGTAGCCAACTCTGCCCAACCTGCCGGTCTCTTGCCCGTCTGGCAAGCGGGCAAACTCGCCGTCCTCTGTAACGTCGGCACGCTCATCCAGCCTTTGACGCGCACGCAGTATCAGTCTTCGCCTAGCTTGCGCCCGTACCAACTCTTCTCGCATTCGGATCAAGTCACACAACAGCAGACCTCGATCTCAAACTCGCCCGCGCAGACCGGCTGGGGCGGGCGCATCTCCGACGTGCTCGCAAACGTCAACGGCGCGGCCCCTTTGCCGATGGTCATCTCGACGGCCGGCACATCGCTCTTTACCACCGGCGCAAACACGCGCCCGCTCTCGGTCGCGTCCGCGCCGACGCCGCTCAATCAAATCTTCGTCTTGAGCATGAGCGGCACGACTTCGGAGACGACCGCGCGGCGCACAGCCTTCGATCAGATTCGCGCGCTCGACAACAACCTGTCGCTTGTCAAAGCGACGAACGACACGACGGCGCAGGCGCTTTTGACAAGCGCGGCGCTTAGTCAGGATCAGACGGTCGCGACCGTCTTTCCGAACACGTCAATCGGCAATCAGTTGAAACAGATCGCCAAGTTGATTAAGGCCAATCTAGTAAATCCATCTGGCTCATTAGGTCTCCATCGGCAAATCTTCTTCTGCACCTTGGGCGGCTTCGATACGCACTCGAACCAGACGAGCGCGAACCCGACCACGCCAAATGGCGCAGGCAATCAAGGCAATCTGTTCACGCAACTGAGCCAAGCGATGAATGCGTTCTACAACGCGACCCTCGAACTCGAACAGATTCAGCCGGGCGCGGCGTCGCAGATCACGACCTTCACGCTCTCGGATTTCGGGCGCACGTTCCAGCCTTCGGGCACGGGCGCGGCGGC
>QHXQ01000089.1 GCA_003223935.1 Acidobacteriota bacterium
ACATCGGTTTCTTGGGCTGAGGGAGTAGGAAAATGATGAATGATGAATGCAGAATGATGAATTAAGACAGATTCTTTCATTCATCATTCATCATTCTGCATTCATCATTGTCTTTATGTCGCGGATCAATCGGGTCAAACTTGCCATCGTCGCGCTCTTCATTACTGCTTGCGGCGGCGTGCTCTTCACAAATAATTTCATCAATCGGCCGGTCGGCGCTTTCTCTGCCGGCCCACCCGCCGGGCACACGGGCGCGCCGAGCGAGTTCACCTGCGACGAGTGCCATCTCAAGGTCGGCACGAGCAGCGGCACGTTCACAATCAATGCGCCGCAGTCGTACATACCCGGACAGACTTATCAGATCACTGTCACGCATAGTTCGCCCGACCAGACGCGCCAGCGTTGGGGCTTCCAACTAACCGCGCTCGACGGCGGCGATGATAAGGCCGGCAGTCTGCAAACTGCCGGCGACGGGCTGACGCAGATACTCGACAATCAAGGGCCGGGCAGCAGTCGGCAATACGTCGAGCACACATCTGCCGGCACGTTCGCGGGGCAGCACGACGGCGCGAGTTGGTCGTTCCAATGGACAGCGCCGCAGCAGAACGTCGGCCCCGTCACGTTCTATGCGGCCGGCAATCAAGCGAACAACAACGGCAACAGCGACGGCGATTTCATCTACTCGACTTTCGTCACAGCGCTCCCCGCCACCGATTACACGCTCACGCTTACACCAACGGCGCGCGTCATCGCGCCCGGAGGCGCAACCACTTACAACTTGCTCGTCGCGCCGTTTGGCGGCTTCACCGGCCAAGTCAACTTGAGTCTCGGCGTCCTGCCTGCGGGCGTAAGCGCGACGATTACGCCGTCTGTGCTCAATCTGACGGACGCATCGGCGCAATCTGCGACATTAAGCATCAGCACGACGGTGGCTGCGCCGCTCGGCACGATCACATTGATCCCAAGCGCCACAAGCGGCGTGCTCGCGCGTTCGGCGCAAGGGACGCTCACGATTGCCAGCCCATCAAGCGCCGACCTCGCCGTCACAAACACAGACTCGCCTGATCCAGCCACAACCGGCGGCAACTTGACCTATCGCGTCGTCGTCACCAACAACGGCCCTGCCGCAGCGACCAACGTCAATCTCACAGACGCGCTGCCCGCAAACGCCAACTTCGTCTCCGCCACGCCGTCGCAAGGCACGTGTTCCGGCACGACGACGATCACTTGCGCGCTCGGCTCGCTCGCCGTTAACGCCAGCGCGACCGTGAACGTCGTCGTGACGCCGCAAGCCGTCGGCACGTTGAACGATAGCGTGAGCGTCACGGGCACAGAGAGCGATCCGGTCGCAAGCAACAACAGCGCGCAGACGACGACGGACGTGCAAGCGCCGGTCGCAGGCCCGACGCTCACCGATCCGAATCTCGCCGTGCGCACAGTCGTCGGCGGTCTCGATCAGCCGATCACGATGGCCTTTATCGGCAACAACGATTTCTTCGTGCTCGAAAAAG
>QHXQ01000090.1 GCA_003223935.1 Acidobacteriota bacterium
AGCTGAAACCTCTTCAGGTTGAATCTGATTGCAAAAGAGGCGTTAGCTTACTACGACCCGCCCGCCGCCGGAAAGCGTGAGGCATCAGTGAATGACATCGAACAGACGCGCGGCCGGATGACGATCATGCTTTTTATCATGCGGCCTCAACGTGGCATCTTCATCCTCGTCGCCATGCTTGCCGTGCTTATGCGCTTTCTTGTGCTCGCCTCTGTCTGCGACCCGCGCCTCGGCTCGATCATTCTGCCCCTTGTCGGCGCGGGCGGCATCTGCAACAGCGGCCGCTACACGTTCAAGCGCCGTCGGCTCAGTTGGCGCAGACCTGTGTGTCGTCGCCGGTTCGCTTCGTTCTGCGCTCGGCGCAGGCTCGTTCCGTTCCGTGTGGACAGGCGCGCTGCCGACAACGGGCGCATGTTGGTTTGTTGCCGAAGCAGTTGGCGCAGGCGCGGGTTGCGGCGTCAACGCTTGCTGCGCGTGTTGCCGATGACGTATGAGCGCGGTCGCACCGACGACCAGACCGGCGGTCAACAGACAGACGATGAGCGCGAGCGGCCACGCGCGACGCAACAGGCGGCGTTGCTCGTACCAGAACCGACGGACGCCCGCGCCGCGCGTCAACTGCACGTCTGCAAGCGGTTCGACGGGCCGGGCTGTCTCTGCTTCGGCCGCATCAAAACGCGGCGTGGCGAGTGTCTTGTCCAAGTCGTTCTGTGGCGTCATGTTTATCTCTTCTGGCGCGGCCCGGCCCGCAAAGTTGGCCGCGTTTAATACGCCATGCGCGCGCCCCTATAAGCTTGTCGCAAACAGAGGGCCAGAAGAGTGCGCGTGCGCCGAAGAGTAGAATCGTGTTCGACCGGCTCGCATGTGCGCGCGCCAAACGCTCCGGCTGAAACTGTGCCGCGCCCGCCGACGTAGTAACAACAGCCCGGCCTTCCAGACTCCAAAATCTAAGAGGTGCACAGATGAACAGACAAACTTCGTCCGTCCGCGCGGGTCTCGCCCTGTTGTTGGCGTTTGGTCTGACCGCGATCAGCCTGCTTGCGCAGACGCCCGCAGTCAAACAGAGCGGACGCGGCGTCGAACGCTCCTACATGGACACGGCCGCGAAGCCCTGTCAGGATTTTTATCAATACGCGAACGGCCATTGGCTCGCCAACAATCCGATTCCGGCGGATCGTTCTTCTTGGGGCGCGGGCAGCGAGTTGTACGAGAAGAATCAGACGGTGCTGCACGAGATACTGGACACGGCAGCCAAAGACACGAGCGCGCCCAAAGGGACACCCGCGCGCAAGGTCGCAGACTTCTATCGCATAGGCATGGACGAAGCGAAGATCGAGAGCGAAGGCGCGAAGCCGCTCGCCGCAGAGTTCACGCGCATCGCGGCCGTTAAAGATGCTGCGAGCTTGCAAGCAGAGTTGGCGCACCTGCATCGGCTGAACATGGCCCCAGCCTTTTCGCCCGCCGCTTATCAGGATTTCAAAGACAGCACGCGGATCATCGCTTGGCTCTATCAAGGCGGACTGGGCTTGCCCGACCGCGACTACTATTTCAAGGACGACGACAAGTCGAAGGAGTTGCGTGCGGCCTACGTCGCGCACGTCGAGAAGATGTTTGAGTTGCTCGGCGACAAACCGGAGCAAGCGGCGACGGAAGCCAAGACCGTGATGGACTTTGAGACGCGACTCGCCAAAGTCTCAATGAACGCGGTTGAGCAGCGCGACTCCGAAGCGCTCTATCACAAGCTGTCGCTCGCAGAGTTGGACAAACTCGCGCCCGGCGTCGCTTGGAGCGCTTACTTCAAAGAGTTGGGGCTGAATGATCCGGGCGACATTAACGTCGGGCAGCCCGCCTTTTTCACAGAGGTCGGCGCGATGATGACCGCCGTGCCGATCAACGATTGGCAGACTTATCTACGTTGGCAACTCATCCACAACGCTGCGCCTTATCTTAGCTCCGCCTTTGTCAACGAGAACTTCAACTTCTACGGCAAGGCGCTCGCGGGGCAGAAGGAGTTGCGCCCGCGTTGGAAGCGCGTCGAAGGCACGACCGACGAACTGCTCGGCGAGGCGCTCGGTCAACTCTACGTCGCCAAGGCGTTCACGCCCGAAGCGAAGGCGCGCGCGTTGGCGATGGTGATGAACCTCAAAGCGGCGTTGCGCGACCGCATCGCGGCGCTTGATTGGATCGGCGAAGACACACGCAAGCAAGCACTGCGCAAAGTGGACGCGATCCAGATCAAGGTCGGCTATCCAGACAAGTGGCGCGACTATTCGGCGCTCACGATTGATCAAAGCTCTTACGTCGAGAACGTCTTGCGCGCGAACGAGTTTGAGTTTCAACGCAATCTGAACAAGATCGGCAAGCCTGTGGACAGAACCGAGTGGGGCATCACCACGCCCACGGTTGACGCTTACTACAACCCGAACTTCAACGAGATCGTCTTTCCGGCCGGCATCCTGCAACCGCCCTTCTTCGATCCAAACGCCGACGATGCGACCAACTACGGCGGCATCGGCGCGATCATCGGGCACGAACTGACGCACGGCTTTGACGACGAAGGGCACAAGTTCGACGCCGACGGCAATCTCAAGAGTTGGTGGACTGACTCCGACGAGAAGAATTATGCGGCGCGCGCAAAGATAGTCGAAGCGGAGTACAACGACTTCATCGGCGTCGAGACCGTGCACATCAACGGCAAGCTGACGCTCGGCGAGAACATCGCAGACCTCGGCGGCTTGAAGATCGCTTACTACGCTTGGCAAAAGTCGCTCGCGAATAAACCGAAGCCCGCGAACGTTGAGGGCCTCACGCCCGAACAGCGTTTCTTCCTCGCCTACGCGCAGAACTGGCGGCGCAACTCGCGCCCCGAACAACTGCGCCTGATGCTGCAAACCGATCCGCACTCGCCGCCGCGCTTCCGCGTGCTCGGCGTGGTCGCCAACCTGCCGGAGTTCGCCCAAGCTTTCAACTGCCAAGCCGGCGACCCGCTTGTCCGGCCAGATAAAGCGCAGGCTCGCATCTGGTAACTGCGCCGAATACGCTGCGTGATCAGATCAGCACAGACAGAGGCCACAGAGCTATTCAACTCTCTGTGGTCTCTTCCTTTGAGTGCGGCGCGAACAAGGCAGTACCCGCCCGCTACCGCAGGCGGTACTGCCTGCCGCGCACGAAATTTATTTGCTTGCCCGTCGGAGTTGTGATAGCTTGCGCGCCGCGCAAAGTTTGCTCAGTGGCTCAGGCGGCGCATACGTGCGCTGAATAAGCTCACTGATCTTTTCGGCCGCAACTTAACACTTCGCACCCGACCTCCGGGTGTCTGGCTTCACCTCGCTGTACCAACAACCTTAAGGAGAACTCCTATGCACAAGCACCCCCGCCGTTCACTCTTGGCGCTCGTCGCCGCTTTCTGTCTCGTCTTCAGCGCGCCGCTCGCCAGTTTTGCGCGCGTCAGGCGCACGCCGCCTGCGCCGCCTGTGGTGCAGAAAGATAAAGACAAGGACAAGAAGGACAATGCTCAAGCTCCCAAACTGTCGAAACAAGAACGCAAGTATCAGGAGATCAAAAAATTCTCGCTCGATCTCTACAACAAAGACCCTGAGTTCCGCGACAAGGTCGAGGACGCTTATCGCCAGAAGATGCGCGAGCACAGCGAGTACGCCTACGATCTCAACACGCGCGACTACAGCGACACGCGCGTCATGCGCAACGGCGACAAGCTGAAAGTCTATGACGCGCTCTACGACAACCCGCTGGCGCAGGATTACGTCAACCGCGTCGGCCAATCCGTCGTGCCGACCAACTCACAGCATCTCTACGCCTTCAAGATCATCTTGAACCCCGTGCCCGAAGCGCGCTCGCTCTCGACCGGCACGGTCTATGTCTCGACCGGTTTGCTCTCGGTCGTGGACAACGAAGCGCAGTTGGCTTACGTGCTCGGTCACGAGATCGGGCACATCGAAAAGGAGCACTGGCACGACGATGTGCTTGTGGCGCAAGGGATCGAGCCGTACAACGAGAAGCAGGCGAAGAAGCGCGCGTTCTGGGGCGCAGTGATCAGCGCGGCGGCGGCCGGCGTGACGGGCGCGGCCGGTGGCTCATCGCAAGATGCGTTTCAAGTCGGTCTGATAGCCTTCGAGCTTGCGCCCTCGCTCTTGAAGTTCGCTTATCCGAATGCGGTCAACTCTTGGGATCGCTTGCAAGAGGACGAGGCCGATCAGTTGGGCTTAAAGTACATGCTTGAGCGCAACTACGACCCGCGCGAGGTGCCGAAGTTTTACGCCAGTCTGCAACGCGCGACGGCGCGCGATGCGCGTGTGGGCCTAGGGTTCATGGCCGATGCGGATCGCGTCGGCGAGCGGCTCGTGCAGGTCAACTCGCTACTGAGCGGCATGGGCAGCGCGTTGAACAACAACCTGTTCGTCGGCGCAACCGATCTGTCCAGTGGTGCTGACAGCAAGGCGCTCGATCCGCAACGCGACGCAGCCGAGCGCGCCGTCGCCGCCGCCAAGTCAATCAACACGCAACTCGCGGCCGAGATCAAAGCCAAACTCGACGCGGGCGAGTTGATCGGCAGCACCGCAGAGTTTGAGGCCGTCATGGCCGAACTCAAACGCGACAACGGCATCCGCGCCTACTACTACGACATGTTCCAGATGTCGCGGAACAATCTGGAAGAGTCGCTGCAAATCCGCTCCAACGATCCGCTCGCGCACTTCTACTACGGCAAGGTCTTGAAACTGACGGCGCACAAGCCGGCCGAAAAATCGCGCGCGCTCGCTGAGTTCGTTCGCGCCATCGAACTCGACAAGCGACACACGCTACCCGAAGCGCGTTTGCATCGCGCGCTCGCGCTCATAGACAACAAGGACGGCTCGCAGATGGCCGAGATCGTCTCGAATCTGAAAGAGTACGTCGCGCTCTATCAACGCGGGCATGGCGGCGCGCTCCCGCCCAACATGGATGTCATCTACGACTACATGCAAGAGGCGGGCGAGATGACTTGGTTCGCGCCGCCGGCCGTCAACGTCTCGACCAAAGACATCGAGCCGGTCAACGTCTCGAACACAAGCACCGCCGCGCCGGTCGTCAACGCGACAGGTCGCCGGCCGTAAGTTAAAACTCAAACGTGTCTCTGGGTATAGCTAGCTCACCGCAGAGATGCAGAGAGCGCAGAGTTAACGCAGAGAAAGAATTAACTCTCTGCGCCCCCTCTGCGGCCTCTGCGTCTCTGCGGTGAATCTTCCGCTTACATGGCAACTCAAACTCCGATAGAAGCGAAACGTTGTGGAGGTTCGTGCGATGCGTCGTTGCTTGGTCATGCTGTTATTGGTCTGCGCCAGCGTCGCGCTGTTGCTGCCGACGCTCAAACCTTCGTCGGCCACGCTGGTTGACGAGTCGGAGCGGCGCAAGCCTTTCTCGCTTGAACTGCCCGACATTGCCAGTGGGCCGATCACCGCGCCGGAAGCCACCATCCCGACCGCCGAGCTGCACACGCTCAAATTGCGCATCGCCAACCCTTACGCCGAAGGGATCAACTACGGCAAGATTTTCACCAAGATCAACGGCGAGTCGGCCGGCACGATCCAGAACATACGCGCGAGCAGCCACGGGCACATCATCACGCTCGACCTAGACCTGCGCCCGCGCTTCCGCTTGCAACCCGGCAAGAATGTCATCGAGATCAGCGCCACCGACCGCGACAGTCGCAGCTACTATGCTTCTTACGTGCTGATCACAGGTGGGCGACCGCAACGCGAGAACGTCGCTTCGACTGCGACGATTGAATCAGTGCCGGTTGAAGCGGGTGCGGATCGCCAGCCGCCCACGCTCCTCTTGCAGCAACCGACCGGCGCGCTTCGTCTGACCGGCGAGAGCGGCACGTTTAAGATCGCCGGCCTCGTGAGCGACGACTCCGGCGCAGTCGCTTCGGTCACGATCAACGGTCAACCCGTCACGCTCACCGATGCGCCCGCGACGCGCGGCCTGCTCGTCGAGCTTGCAGCGCAGCCAACGAACGCTACGAGTGCGAACGCCGCCGCGAACACGTCCGCATTTGCCTTCGAGCGCACGGTGAGCGTGACGGTGCAGATGCAGGCCGTCGTCATCGAGGCGAAGGATCGCGCGGGCAATCTGACGCGCTTGAGTGTGCCGGTCAGACGCCGCGAGGCGGCCGTCTCGGCGCAGTTCAAGGGGCACAAGTATGCGCTCATCATCGGCGTCTCGCGCTACAAGTATCACGACGGCGGCTTGCAAGACCTCGCTTACCCGGACGCAGACGCGCGCGCCGTCCGCGACTTTCTCTTGAGTGCGCAAGGCGGCAACTTCGCTGCCTCAGACATACTTTTTCTGGAGAATGAACAGGCGACCGTGGACGGCGTGCGCGCAGCCCTCGCGCGCTTTCTGCCGCGTGCAGGCGCAAGCGATCTGATCTTCATCTTCCTCGCCGGGCATGGTGCGCCCGATCCTTACGCGCCGCAGAACCTCTACTTCATCCTGCACGACACGAAGGTCGCAGACATGCCGAACACCGCGCTGCCAATGTCTGAACTGCAAGAGGTGCTCGATCATCAGGTGCGCGCCGAGCGCGTCGTCACCTTCGTTGATACATGCCACAGCGCGGGACTTTCAGGCGCGCAACTCGTCGCGACGCGCGGCTTGGAGAATAATCTGATCAACCTCTACGCCTCGCGGCTCTTCACAGAGACGGGACGCGCGGTCTTGACTTCATCGGATGTGAACGAGTTATCGCAGGAGAGTCCACATTGGGGCGGCGGGCACGGCATCTTCAGTTGGGCGCTCATCGAGGGGTTGCGCGGTGAAGCGGACGCCAACTCAGATCATTTCGTCACGGCCGGCGAACTGTTCACATATGTCCACGACCGCGTCCGCATCGAAACCGCCTTCCACCAAAATCCGCGCGCCCTGCCCGGCCTCAACACAGACCTGACGCTCGCCTACGTCGCGCCGAAATGAAGCGCCGATGCTTTGCTTAACAAGCTGAGGTTGGTTAGATTTAAGCTGCTCGTGCTGATGCGCGCGCCGCTGATCAGCACGCACTTGATCCGGGCACGATGAGGAGGACTAGGTTTGCGCATCGTTGCAGTGATCCCGGCGCGTCTGGGTTCGTCGCGGTTTCCGGGCAAGCCGCTTGCCCCGTTGCTTGGGCGACCGATGATCGAGCACGTCTTTCGCCGCACCGCGTTGTGCGCACAACTCGACGCGGTTTACGTTGCGACGTGCGATGAAGAGATCAGATCGGTCGTCGAAGCATTCGGCGGCACAGTCATCATGACTTCGGCGCGACACGAGCGAGCGAGTGAGCGCGTCGCCGAAGCGGCCGAGCGCATCGCAGCCGACATCGTCGTGATGATTCAAGGCGACGAACCGATGATCACGCCGGAGATGATCGTCGCCGCCTGCGCGCCCATGCTGCAAGACCCATCCGTCGCGTGTGTGAACTTGGTGCGCCGGATCGGCAGTCAAGCAGAGTACGTTGATCGCAATACGATCAAGGTCGTGATGAACGTGCACGGCGATGCGCTTTACTTTTCGCGCGCGCCCATTCCAGCGATAGACTTCACGCACGTCGAGCATTCATCGGCATTCAAGCAAGTGTGCGTGATCCCGTTCCGGCGCGAATCTTTGCGCGAGTTCGCGCGCCTTGCACCGACGCCGCTCGAACGGGCAGAGTCAATTGACATGCTGCGTGTGCTCGAACATGGTGGGCGCGTGCGGCTGGTTGAGACTGAGGTTGACACACATGCGGTGGACACAATCGAAGACCTGCGCCGCGTCGAAGCACTCATGCAGAATGATCTGCTCATCCGCCGGTACGATGAGCCGAGGGCACGTGCGGAGGCGCGCAGATGACTTGGCGTGTGCTCGTTAGTGCGCCGTACCTGCTGCCGGTCATCGAAGAGTTTCGGGCACAGCTTGAGACGGCGGGCGTGGAGATCGTCTGCGTGCCTGTGCGCGAACGTCTGAGCGCGGCGGAACTGCTCCCGCTTGTCGCGACGATTGACGGCGCGATCTGCGGCGACGATCAGTTCACCGAGCGCGTCCTGCGCAGTGCGCCGCGCCTCAAGGTGATCGCAAAATGGGGCACTGGCATTGACTCGATTGACACACGCGCGGCGGCGCAACTTGGCATTCGCGTCTGCAACACGCCCGACGCTTTCACAGACCCCGTAGCAGACACCGCGCTCGGCTACATCCTCTGCTTCGCGCGCCGACTGCTGTTGATGAACGAGGATGTGCGAAGCGGTTTGTGGATGAAGCAGGATGCTGACTCGTTGAGGGAATGCACGCTTGGTGTCATTGGTGTCGGGCACATCGGCAAAGCTGTGGTACGGCGGGCGCATGCGTTCGGGATGAAGTTGCTCGGCGCTGATCCTGTGCCGGTGCCTGCATCTTTTATCGCAGAGACCGGCCTGCGTCTAGTGTCGCTGTGCACATTGCTCGTCGAGTCAGATTTCGTCTCGCTGCACTGCGATCTAAATCCGACCTCTTTGCGCTTGATCAGCCACGCCGAACTAGCGCTCATGCGCCGCTCGGCCTATCTCATCAACACGGCGCGCGGTACGATAATTGACGAGCCAGCGCTCATCGCTGCTTTGCGCGCGCGACAGATTGCCGGGGCCGCGCTCGATGTCTTCGAGGTTGAACCGCTTCCGGCCGACAGCCCGCTCCGCACTTTTACTAACTGCCTGCTCGCGCCACACAATGCAAACAGTGATCTCACTTGCCGCAAGCGCGTTCACGAGGCCACCATCGCAAATCTCCTCAATGCACTGCGAGAGACAGATGAGCGCACACGCCGAGAATGAGATCGAGCCGATGACTCAGCGGTCAAGCACGCGCGACACTGACACAATCGGCGCGCACGATGAGCGCGCGTGGCTCCTCTATCGCGGCATCAAGAATCTGCTCCGTTGCGACGAGGCTGAAGTGGTCACAGGGATTGCGCGCTACGTCATGTCGCAACACGCCAGTCTGCGACGCGGCGCGGCGTTGATGACACGGACACGTGAGACGCCGCTCCCGTCTGTTGTCGCGCTGCTCGGTGGCGTGACGAGGCTGCTCGAAGTGCGTGCAGATGAACGACGAGATGGCGCGGTCTGGGTTGCACGCCTCAGCAACGAACGCCGGGCCATCGAGCCGTTGCTTGCGTTGCTGCCGGAGTTAGGTTGGACAGAGTTAAAGTTCCGCCGCCGGCCCGACGTTGTGAGTCTTGCGGCGCTGGCCCGAAGCCTCGGTTCAGCACGGCGCATCCTCAAACTCGCGCGCCGGCTGCATCGGCGGCATGAGTTCTTCAAAGTGCTGCGCGTCATTGAACTCATCGGCTACTACGCGCGTTATCTCGACCTCTTCCAGCGCGGGCGCTTCCGCCTTGCAGTGATGTCAAGCCACAGCAACCCGCACGGCATCGCGTTCAACTTGGCGGCCCGCAAGTGCGGCGTGCCCGTCGTACTCATCACACACGGCATGCCCGTGCGACCCGTCGCGCGGCTCTCTTATGATCTGGCAGTGGTGCATTGTGAGGCCGCACGACAGACGTACTTGAATGAGGGCTGTCGGATCGAGCGCGGCCTCATTCATGGCCGGCGGCAACATCATGCGCCGATGCCTACGGGGCCGCTCCCGGAGCATTTGCGGGTCGGGATATTTCTTTGCAAGGACGTGAACGAGCAGCGTCTGCGCGCTGTCGTTGAGCGCTTGCTCGCAGACGCGCGAGTGGCGCGCATACTCGTGCGCCCACATCCGAAGAACCTCTGGTTGGGACTCGACGAGTGGACGCTCACACGCAACGACCCGCGTCTGCGGCGGAACTCCGGCGGCTCTGTCTATCGCGACCTCGAAGAAACAGACATCGTGCTCGCTGGCAACTCAAGCGTGCTTGTTGATGCGGTGGCACGGGGCCGGCCCGCCGCTTACGTGCCGGGCCTAGATTATGGCTCGCTCGATCTCCACCAGTTCGTCGCGCGCGGCTTGATCTACCCGATTGATGAGGAGCTTTCGTTCGACCCCGACGCGCTGCTCCGTTTCTACCAACGACCGGACTGGCCCGACGTGCTCCGACTCTTCGCCAACGTTGATGAAGACGAGGCGTCAGTCGCGGCGCAGGCCGCGGCCGCCATGCGTGAACTGGCCTTGGCGCAAGGGACGGGCGCTATGGCCAGCGCGCGTAGGTGCGCACGTCAAGATTAACGCCGCGCTGCGCGGCAACGTGTTGCGCGTTGTGTTCTCTTAAGGTCGTGGCTGCAAACGATAGAGCACATACTTGCCGATGCGCTCGCCTGCGGCGCGCGTGTACCAACGGTCTAGGTGTGTGAAGTTGATCTGCTGATCGGCGGCGATGAGCGCGTAGGCGAGCGTCGGGTGCGTGGCGCGGGCGCGGTCGAAGTTGGCGATATAGGCGGCGTAGTTGTGCGCTTCGACGGCGAGTTCTTCGTCGGAGACGGGCTTGTAGTTGACGGTCAGTTTTGGATTGGCGCGCTCCCAGCCGAAGATGGCGTAATGAACGAAGCCTTGATGCTCGTAGTTGCGCGCGAACTCGTCCGCGTCCACGCCTGAATAATAGAGGTACTGAAAGAAACGCTCTTTGTTCTCAGCCACCGTCACGCCTGAGAAGACGAACGTATGCGGGGCCCACAAGACGGCTTGCGGCGCGACCATCGGCAGATTGTCTGCGCGCGCGATGTCGGGCGCGAACACGACCGCGTGCGGTTGGGCCGGCTCGTGCGTCATGTCGTCGTAAGCTTGCAGCGCGATCCGGCGCAGGCGCAACGCGACCGGGCGCGCTTCGTCGCGTTGGATGTTCGCCTGCGAAAACCTGCGCGTCGAAATCCAAGTCTCGCCCGCGCCCCAGAAATATGAGAGGTAGCAGATGATCAGCAAGAGATAGAGCGGCAGTCTCGGTTGCGACGCGCGCCCGCGCCAGAGCAGCGAGATGGCGAGCGCGGCGGCGATGAGCGTGATGTAGTCGGCGACGAACTGCTCGTAGTGCATCGGTTGGAGCGAGCGCCCCGTCACGAGCTGTTGATTGAAGAGAACGAACGGCAGCACGGCGAACGCGAGCGTCGAGAGCACGCGCGGGTCGTGCCGGTCGAGCCGGCGGCGTTTCAAGCCAATGACGAGCGCGATGACGACGACGAGCGCGCAGGCTTCAAGCGAGCGCCAAAGGTCGGGCGCGTGCGTGCGCACGAGCGCTTGCACCACGTCTATCGTCGCGGCGCGATGTGAGAGCAAGACGGCGTAAGGCACGAGCGCCGCGAGCGCAATCAAACCGATCAAGCCGAACGATTCAAAACTCTGCCGCCAACCTTCAGGTTTCGCGATCAGCCATAGCAACGCGCCGAGCGCGAGCCAAGCCGCCGCCGCCGTCCACAGATAAAAATAGCCATAGACGCAGACGACGAACGCCGCGCCCGCGCCGAGCGCGCACAACAAGCGGCGGCGACGCGAGGCGTCTGTGAGCGCGAGCCAAGCGAGCGGAAAAAAGACGATGAAGCAAGGGAACGGCACGGCCGGAATGTAGCGACGTAGGAACGGCAGCCAGACATAAGAAGTCTCTTGATCGAGCAGCGCACGAACGAGGCCGTTACCAGATAGCAGTATGCCGAGACACAAGACGAACGGGACGAAGGCAGCCGCCGCGCGTTCGTCGTCCAGCAAGAGCGCGAACAACCAGAAGAGCGCGAGCGAGGTGGTGAACGCGCAGATCGCTTCAAGCAAAATAAATGCGGTCGCCGTTGACAGATGGAGCGCGCGCGCTGGCAGCGCGACCATGTAAGCGGAGATGAACTGGATCGAGAAGAGCGATTCGGGTTGCGGCTTGTCGGCCGTGTTGTCCCCGCCCGTGTACGGATCGCAACGACGCGGGCGGCCGTCAACGAGCGCGTTGACGTAAGCTGCATAAGCCGGCTCGTCCGTGTAAAAGTAAGCGTTCGTGCCAGCCCACGCGCGCCCGCGCTCGTGCCACAAGTAAATTTGCGGGCACAGTGCGAGCAACGTCATCCCGACCGCCACGACCATACCCCAACGCCAGCGAATCCTCTTACGCATCAAGCGTCCCTCGCGCCCCACGCGGCGCAACTCAAACTGCTTCGGCGCGCGATTATAACTTGTCCGCGCCGGATTACTGCCCATGCGCGATAAGCAAGTCCTCCGTGCAAACTTGCTGCGTGCTTGATTGCCCGTGCTATCTTATGCGCGAACGACTGAAGGCAAGGCCACGCGCAAAGCAAAGGAAGCTAAAAGTTGAACGACGCGAACAACAATCCGGGGCTGTGGGCGTGCGAAGTTGCCGACTTTTTCACGCCCGAAGCTGAAGCGGTTATCGCACCGGGAGATTGTTTAGCGACGTTGTGTACATTGCCCGACAGCTTTGCTAAATTGATCATCACATCGCCACCTTACAACATTGGCAAAGCTTATGAACGAACAGCAGCCTTAGAACAATACCTTGAAGCCATGAAGCCGACGCTTGCACAGATCGTTCGTGTGCTTTCACCCGAAGGCTCTCTGTGTTGGCAGGTGGGCAACTACGTCGAGTCGGGTGAGGTCTTCCCATTAGACATCTATTTCTATCCGTTGTTCAAAACGCTGGGGCTGAGGTTGCGCAATCGCATTGTCTGGCACTTTGAACATGGCTTGCATGCTTCGAAACGTTTCTCCGGCCGTTACGAAACTCTACTCTGGTTCACAAAAAGCGACACGTACACGTTCAACCTCGATCCGGTGCGCGTGCCTGCGAAGTATCCGGGCAAGACGCATTTCAAAGGCGCAAAGCGCGGCCAACCATCCGGTAATCCACTGGGGAAAAATCCGTCGGACATCTGGCACATTGTCGCGCAAGATTGGGAGACGGCGCTCTGGAACATTCCCAATGTCAAAGCAAATCACCCAGAGAAGACAATCCACCCTTGCCAGTTCCCGATTGAATTGGTCGAGCGTTGCGTGCTGGCTTTAACAAACGAAGGCGACTGGGTGCTCGATCCATTCTCCGGCGTCGGCTCTGCATTGCTTGCAGCCCTTAAGCACAAACGCCGCGCGATGGGCTGCGAGCAGGAGCGCGAATACATCGAGATCGCCAAGCGACGCATTGCTGACTTCTACTCAGGCGAGTTGCCTTACCGCCAGTTAGGTAAACCGATTCATCAACCGACGGGGCGCGAAAAGGTCGCGCAAATTCCGATGGCGTGGCGCACTCTGGAGACGAAGGCGTGAGAATCGCAGGCGTCTATTCATTCAAAGGCGGGCGAGAAGAAGTCTCTAAGCGTTACCCGCACCTACTCACTGAAGTTAACGCCGCCATCAAATCCGTCAACGCCGCCGCGCACAGAATCAAAGTTAGCGCAGAAAAGACAATGACGGGGCGGATTCTTTACAGTCCGCCTGCCATCAACGCCGCATTCAAAGCCAAGTTTAGTCGGTTAGATTGGAAGCCCATCCGCGTGCGTTGCGATTACCCGACGACGTATTACCTTGAAGACTATAAGATCAGGTCGAAGAATCGCGGCGCGTTCCGCGAGATGGATTTCATCAAAGAAAAATTGGGCATCGAAGTTCAGTTCGGCAAGTACGCCTTCATGGTTTATAACGTCTGCGCCAAGATGACCATCTTCCGCAATCTCGGACACATTGACTGCGGTGTTGAGATCGTGCCGGTCAAAGCCTTCGCCAACGATATGTCAACAGGCGTCTCCTATTTCGAGCAGTTCATGTGGGATTTAGAGAGTCGTGGCGTCGCGGACATAGACATCCCTGTGCTGATCTTGGGCGTTGATGCTTAACTGCCGCGCATGCGTCTCGTCTGTTATTAGCGCCGCTCGCGCCGCCAATTCTTTATTCTGTACTGTCCTTGATGCAACTCAATTCTATGTCCACTACGACCCCTGATCTCACGCTCGCACGTTCATCGGCCCGGCCTGCCGTTGTGTCGGCTTGTCTGTTGATGTTGGCGGCGTTGATTGATTCGCAGGTGGTGGCGGCGATTACGCCGCAGGTGGCGACGGGCTTACGGAGCGCGCCGACGCAGGTGGCTGCGAGCGTGACGATCTATGCGGTGGCGGCGGCGACCGTAGCATTGTTGCTCGGCCGCTTTGCGCCGCGCGTGGACGCGGTCGTGTGGTTGCCGCGCGCGGCCTTGTTATTTGTCGTGGCGAATCTGTTGGCGACGTTTGCGCCACGCCTCGCAATCTTCTGGACGGCGCGGGCACTCGCGGGCTTTGCGGGCGGTCTCGTGTCGGCGCTCGCCATCGCGGCGCTCGCGAACGCATCGGCTTATAAACGGCGCGGGCGACAGATGAGCGGCGTGGCGATCAGTTATTTTCTCGCGCCGGTTTTGGGTGTGCCCGTCGGCACATGGCTCGCGGGCCGGTTCGGTTGGCGCGTGGTCTTCGGCGCAACGGCCGTGCTGGTCGGCTTGACGGGTCTGCTCGTGCGCCAGTTTCCTTTGCGCGCCGCAACTGAACAAGCGGACACGACGACTGACGCGCAGACCGATGCGACGACAGACTCAGCAAACGCAGCAACGCGCGCGCAAACAAAATCGGAAGCGAGTCTCGGTGCGTTGTGGCGACTCGCTTGGCGTTCGAGCGCGACGCGGCGCGGGATCGTGAGCGCGTTCTTTATCTCCGGTGGGTTGGTTGGCTTGACGACTTACTTGGGCGCGTGGTTGTTCGATGCGTTTCACGAAGGGCCGCGCGAGGTCGGCGCGATCTATGCGGTGGCGGGCTTGGGCGCGGTCGTCGGCGGCGCGGCGGGCGGCATGCTCGCAGACCTGTACGGCAAGCGGCGCGTCGCCATCGGCAGCAGCGTCTTGATGGTCGCGCTGCTCGTGTTGTTGCCAAGTTTTAATCGCGGCACGGCGCTCTGGATTTTGATCGGCGTGACTGCGTTCGTCGCCGCTCTGCGCGTCGCACCGCTGCAAGCATTGATCACGGAACTGGTCGCGCCCGCAGAGCGCGCGACTTACGTGGCCTTGCGCAACGGCATGTCGCAACTCGGCATCGCCGTCGCGGTCGCCGTCGGCGCGCGCTTCTATCCGCGCTTCGGACTGATGGGTGTCGCGCTGTGGTGCGCGCTACTCACGTTGGGCGCGTGGTTGAGTCTGCGCAAACTGCACGAGCCGCAAGGCGAGAGTGCAACGGCTGAACGCGCAGGCGCAGCGAGCGACAGCCCGCGCGTCGTCGCTCGCCGGTCGCGGCGCGTGTTGCGTAAACTTGCTTACGTGGTCTGCGTCCTTGCGCTCTTGATCGTCGTCGGGTTGCCGTGGCTGTTGAGTTTCGCGGTGACGAAGGCGGGCACGCGCCCCGATGAACGTAGGCGCACGGACACGCCCGCGCAACAAGGCGCGAGTTATGAAGATGTCGCGTTCACTTCGACGGACAGCAATCAACTCTCAGGTTGGTATCTACCCGCGCGCACGCATGGCGTGACCGTCATCATGACGCACGGCCTGTTTCGTTCGCGCTACGAGATGTTGGATCGAGGCATTGAATTATGGCGCGCGGGCTACGGCGTCTTGCTCTACGATCTCAGACGACACGGGCGCAGCCCCGCAGAGTTTTCGACTATCGGTTATGACGAACGACACGACGTGGCAGCGGCCGTCGCGTTTGTGCGTGCGCGTGCGCCGGGGCAGAAGATCGTCTTGATGGGCGTCTCGATGGGCGCGGCGGCGACGCTGCTGGCGGCGGCCGAAGCAGCCGATGATAAGGACATCATCGCGGTCGTCGCCGATTCGAGTTTTCTCTCATTCACCGACACGGTCAGGCATCACGTCTCGCTGATCCATTTGCCGCGCGGTGTGGGCGTGCCACCTTTTCCTTTCGCTACGCTGCTGATAAAGTTCACCGCTTGGCGGATGAACTTTCGCGCCGATGATTTCGATCTGCTCCGCGCGGTGCGCCAGATCAAGCGGCCCGTGCTGTTCATCGGCGGCACAAACGATCAGCGCATGCCCATCGCGACCGTGCTCGAACCGCTCTACGCAGCGGCCACCAGTCCGCTCAAGCGCAAACTGATCGTTGCGGATGAGAAGGCGACGCACGGGCACGCTTACGACGCAGACCCTGCGGGCTACATCGCGGCCGTCCGCGAGTTTTTGCAGACCGCCGAACAAGCGGCGCAGGCTGCGCCTTGAAACCGCAGCCCGTGTGAATGCGTATCAAGGTCGAAACGCATGAAAAGCAGTGACAAGTGACAAGTGACGAGTGACAAGATAAGAACTTTGTCTTTGCTTGTCGCTCGTCACTTGTCACTGCCTGCAAATCACCGGCAAAGAAAGGAATCCATCAGTCATGACCACACGAATCAAAACTCTTGCACATCTATTGTTCGCCGCCACTTTATTTGTCTGCGCTGCAACTGCGTTGGCCCAAGAAGGACAGACGCAAGCGCCGCGCGTGGACAAGCGCAAGCTGACGACGATTCAAACTGCTGCGATTGACGCAGGCGCGACGAAGAATGCGGTCGAGGTGCGCTATCTCAATCTGCCTTGGGGCGAGGCCACGTTCGGCTACATCGAGACCGGCATTGACCCGCGCAACAACGGCTACTATTCGGGGCGCGCTTGGCCCATCGCGCACCTGACGCTCGCTGCGCCCGCAACCTTCGCGGGCACACAACTCGCGCCCGGCGATTACGCCGTCATCATCACGCCCGCGAACCCGAAAGAGAACAAAGGCATGATGCTCGCGCTCGCTTCGTTCAAACCTGCGGACGCGGGCGGCACTTTCTTGCAGGCCGGCAACGTGTTTGTCGAAGCGCCGAAGGATGCGACGGTCGTCGTCACGACGCCAATCAAGTTTGATAAGGGCGCACCGTCGGTTGATCATCTCGTCATCGAGACGCAACGGATGGGCCAAGCGGTCGCGCTCAACTTCCACTACGGTGACCGCACGCTCGTCGAGAAGTTGACGCTCAAGTAAGGGGCCGCGCCGATTTGTAGGAGGAAGAAGCGTGATGGAAGAGAAAGACACAAGCAGCAGTGGAACCACAACGAGCGCGACGGCGGCGACTGCACCGGCCAACACGACTGAACCAAACGGCGCAACGAAGGATGCGGCTGCGGTCGTCGAGCACGTTGCGACCGACCGCGTGATTCCGATGGCGACGGACGAACCATCTTCGTCTTACTCGATGCTTGAGCCACGCATGAAGAAGGTCTATGGCGCGTACTACAAAGAGTTGTACTACACGCCTGAGCGGCGCGTGCTCGATCCGAAAGTGCAAGAGTTGATCTCGATTGCCGCATCGCTCGTCGCCAAGTGCGAAGGCTGCATTGACGGGCACATCAAGAAGGCGCTGGCGCTCGGCACGACCAAAGAGGAGATCAGCGAAGCCATCTGCATCGCCGCTGCGATCAGCGCCGCCGCGATGATTGATCTCAGCGACCGCACGGCCGCGCGCCTCGGCCTCAACCACTTTCCGAACACGCGCAAGCAGAGCGAGTAAAGCTAGAGGGACGATGACCAACAACCGCAAGCGCATTTCATCCGGTTTGCTGCCGCTCGTGCTGTGTGCAAGTTTAGCTTGCGCGCTGGCGCTGGCAGCAGCAGGGGCGGCGGCGATGTGGCAAGGAGTCGCCGCCGCCGCTAAAGATCAAGCGGGCAGCGCACAGAGCAATCAACAGGGCGCGACGCAGAGTGCGCCGCAAGGCGCTACGCCTGCGGCGACGGGGCACATCGAGTATGCGGAGTTTCAATCGCCGAGTCTGGGGCGCAGTGTGCGCTACGCCGTCTCGCTGCCGCCGTCTTACGATCAGAAAACGACGCAGCGTTATCCGCTCGTCATCTTCCTGCACGGCCTAAACAACGATGAGCGCGATTGGGAGACGCAAGGGATTGAAGCGAAACTCGCTGCGTTGCGGACGGCCGGCAAAGTGGGCGAGTTCATCGTCGCCATGCCTTACGGCGCGAACAGTTTTTATCTCAACGCCAAAGACGGCACGCGCTACGAAGACGCCATCGTCAAAGACTTCTTGCCGTTCATTGACGGCAAGTATCGCACGATAGCTGACTCGCGCCATCGTCTGATCGACGGCATCTCGATGGGCGGCTACGGCGCGCTGCTGATCGCCTTCAAACATCCAGAACTCTTCGTCGGCGTCGCCGCGCACAGTGCCGCACTCTTCAACGAACTGCCGCAGCCGCCGACCGACCCGGCAGACAGGCGCGGTGGCTATCGCTATCAACTCGCCACCAAACTCTTCGGCACGCCGCCCGACGCCGCCTTCTTCCAAGCGAACAATCCGCTCTATCTGGCGAAGGCGAACGCAGACAAGATCAAGTCGTTGAAAATCTACTTCGATGTCGGCGAGCATGATCGTTACGGCTTCGATGCGGGCAACCGCGAACTCGATGCGGTCTTAACCGCCGCCGGTGTCAAACACGAATACCACCTCGCGCCCGGCGATCACGGCTGGACGTTCCTCGCCGACCGCAGCGAACCTGCGTTCACGTTCGTGTGGAACGCCGTGCGTTAGCGATGGTCAGAGAATCCGCTTTCTTTTTTCTCCGACCATGCGGCGCGAACTACTAACCAACATCGAGCGCGCAACGTTCGACGCGATCATCATCGGCGCAGGCATCAACGGCGCAGGGATCGCGCGCGATGCGGCGTTGCGCGGTCTGCGCATGCTCTTGCTCGACAAGGGCGACATCGCAAGCGGCACGACCGCTTGGTCAACGCGGCTGATTCACGGCGGCCTGCGCTATCTCGAACACGGCGAACTCGGACTGGTGCGCGAATCCTTGCGCGAGCGCGAGCGACTATTACACATCGCGCCGCACCTCGTTCGGCCGCTGCCGCTGCTCATCCCGCTCTACGCTGATGCTCGGCGCGCGCCGCTCGTCGTCCGCGCCGGTCTCTTCGTCTACGACCTGCTCTCCTTCGACAAAACGCTCGCCGCGCATCGCACGCTCACGCGCGCTGAAGCACTCAAGCGCGCGCCCGGTCTTGCCCCTGAAGACTTGCGCGGCGCGGCGCTCTACTACGACGCACAGGTTGAATACGCCGAACGACTCGCATTGGAGAATGCGCTCGACGCGGCAGCGCACGGCGCGTCGGTCTTGACTTACGCGCGTGTGACGCGAATCAATGAAGCGAGCGGGCGTGTGTGCGGTGTTGAGTTTGATGATCTGTTGGCGGGCGGTGGTTATCGCGCGCGCGCACCCATTGTGCTGAATGCGGCGGGGCCTTGGGTTGATGAGATCGCGGCGGTCGCTAATCCTTCGCTCAAGCGCATGATCGGCGGCACGAAAGGCAGCCACATCGTCGTCGCGCCGTTTGCGACTGCGCCGCGCGATGCTTTGTACGTCGAAGCGCAGGCGGACGGCCGGCCGTTCTTCATCATCCCTTGGAACGAGCTTTATTTGATCGGCACGACCGACGTGCGCTACGCGGGCGACTTGGACAAGGTTGTGCCGGATGAAACTGAGATCGCCTATCTGCTCGCAGAGACGAATCGCGTGCTGCCTGCGGCGCAACTCACGCGCGCCGACGTGCTCTACGCTTACGCGGGCGTGCGCCCGCTCGCATATCAGCCGGAGGGTGCGACGGACAGCCTCACACGTCGCCACTTCATCCACGACCACGCGCCGCAACTCGCGGGCTTCATCTCAATCGTCGGCGGCAAACTGACGACCTACCGCGAACTGGCCCGACAAGCCGTCAATCTCATCTACAAAAAAAAGCGTCGCTCGTCGCCCGCTTGCGTGACGGCCGAGCGGCCCTTACCCGGTGCTGCCGTCGCGGACTTTAAAACTTTCAGCGCGCGCTTCAAGGCTGAAAGTATGTTGCCGGTTGCCGTGAGCGAGCGCCTGTTGCGCATCTACGGCAAGCGCGCCGTCGAGGTGCTGCGACTAGCAGGCGACGATGCAGAGTTGCGCGCGCCGTTCAGTGCGGAGAGCAATGCGCTTGGTGCGGAGGTTCTGTTCGCGTTTCGCGCGGAGTTGGCCGCAACGCTCGGCGATTGCCTGCTGCGCCGCACGATGGTCGGCTTGGGTCGCGCGCTCGGTCTCGGCGCAGTCGAACGCGCAGCCCAACTCGCGCAAAAATATCTCGGCTGGGACGACGCGCGAGCCGCACGCGAAGTGGCTGACTATCGGCGTTACATCGAACGCTTTACGATTGCACATGGGTCAGTACCGCCTGCGGTAGCGGGCAGGTAATAGTTGCAACAGCCAGTCAAGTGGTATGGCCAAGACCCGCCCGCTTGCAGCCGGCGGTACTGACTTCAAGTGGCCCCGCAGATGAGATGTTAAGTGGCTCTTTTAAGATCAAGCCGCGCCGCATAGAATCAAATAACATGAACGGAAGCGTTGACATGGATCAGATTTGGCGGCGCGGCGTGTTTGAGATCAGCACTGAGCGGGCGCGGCTGGATTACGATGTGCTCTGCGATTTTCTCAGTCGCTCATCATACTGGGCGCGTGGGCGCACGCGCGACGTGATTCGACGCTCGATTGAACATTCGCTGCCCTTTGGTCTCTACAGAGACGGCCGGCAGATCGGTTTCGCGCGCGTCGTGACGGACTATACGACGTTCGCTTGGCTCGCGGACGTGTTTGTGCTCGCGGAGTTTCGCGGACAGGGTTTGGCCAAGTGGCTCATGGAAGTGATCACGACGCACCCGGAGTTACAGGGCTTGCGCCGTTGGGTGCTGGCGACGCGCGACGCGCACGAACTTTATCGCCGCTTCGGTTTCGCGGAGTTGGCGCAACCCGGTCGTTGGATGGAACGGTTCGATCCGCAACAGGGCAATGGCGGCTTGAGTGACGATGCGAATGTCGAGACCGCGAGCGCGAAAGGTTTGGCCCACACATGAACGCGCCGCTCGTCGTCTGGCTTGTGCTCTGCCTGATCTGGGGTTCGACTTGGCTCTTCATCAAGCTGGGGCTGGAAGATTTGCCGCCGATCAGTTTCGCGGGCATACGCTTTGTCATCGCGGCTGCGATCCTGTCCGCAGTTGTGTTCATCAGACGTGTGCAGTGGCCGCGCGCACGCCGCGACTGGTTGCTTATCATCATCACCGGCGTGCTCGCTTTCGCGCTCAACTACGGCTTGCTCTTCTGGGGCGAAGAGCGCACGTCTTCCGGCCTCGCCGCGATCCTGCAAACGATTATCCCGGTCTTCGGTCTCGTCATCGCGCACTACTATTTGCCGGCGGAGCAGATCACTTGGACGAAGTTGGGCGGCGTGCTCTTAGGGATAGCGGGTGTGGCGTTGATCTTTTCGGATCAGTTGCACGGCGAAGGGGCGGCGGCATTGGCGGGCAGCGCGGCGATTGTGGTCGGCGCGTTCTGCGTCGCCTACTCAAACGTGCTCGTCAAAGCGCGCGGCGGCGCGCTCGACCCGGCCGTCTTAGCCGCAGGGCAGATGGCTTGCGGCTTCGTGCCTCTGCTCATCGTCGGCTACTGGCGCGAAGGCAGCCCGCTCAAATTTCATTGGACGCCGCTCGCCGTCGTCTCACTTTTCTATCTCGCACTCGTCGGCTCGTGTGCCGCGTTCCTGCTCTTCTACTGGCTGGTGCGTCATATGGACGTGACCAAGACGATGCTGATCTCACTGGTCACACCCATCATCGCCATCTCGCTCGGCATGGTGTGGCTGCACGAGCGTCTGACGTGGCGCATCGTCATCGGCGGCGCAGGCATCATGGCCGGCATCGCGTTGAACGTCTATCGGCGCGCGCGTGCGTCGAGCGAAGAAGTGATCGCGGAGCATGGTTAATTAGTCGAGCGCGCGGCGTGAGAACTGGCGCAGACCCAAGTAGGTGAAGAGCACACAGAAGCCGACGAGCATGCCGAAGATGAGCCAGTAGGACATGTGCGGTTGTTGCGGTGTGAGCGCGGCGCGAAAGCCTTCGCTGGCATAGACGAGCGGGTTGATGAGCACGAGCTTTTGAAACCAAGGGATGACGCGCAGCGCCGCCCAAGGATAGTAAGTGCAACCGAAGAAGATCATCGGCCCCAACAGCACTTGAAAGATTAGGCCCACTTGCTGCGGCTCTGCATACGTGCCGATGACCATGCCGAACGCGGCAAAGAGCCAACTCGTCAAAAGCGCGACCACGATGAGCAAGAGCGGATGCGACAATTGCAAACCTGCGCTGCGTCCGATCATCAACCACGTGAGCGGCAATACGAACACACCGGCCATGAGCGACTGGATAACACCGACGAAAATCTTTTCCAGCGCCACGCCGTTGATGCTAATCGGCGCAAGCAGACGATCCTCTATCTCCTTCGTCCAACCAAACTCGATCACGAGCGGCAACGCCACAGCCTGCATCCCCGAAAGCGTCATGCTCAGCGCGAGTATGCCCGGCAGCAGTTGGTTCGGATAGCTCTGGCTCGTGATGCTGAGGCGCGTCATCACAAACCCGAAGATGAATGTGAACAAGAGCGGCTGCAACCCAACCCGCAAGATAAATGATTTCAACTCACGCCGCGCCACCCGCAGATCGCGGTGCAAGAGCGCAAGCATCGTCGTCATGTTCATGATGAATTCGCTTCTTATTGAGTAAGCTTTTACTGTCTGAGGCTGCGCCCCGTGAGATGCAGGAACAGATTTTCCAAACTCGGCTCGGCGA
>QHXQ01000091.1 GCA_003223935.1 Acidobacteriota bacterium
TGCGTAAAGCCAAAGCGCGGACCATCGAAGAACTTGGTCAGGCGCTCACTAAAGGGCTGGCGCTAATCACCGTTAATGACTGTCGGGCTTGGTTCGAGCATTGTGGCTACTCGGTCGCATCCGATTGAAAACCGTAATAAGATCGAAACAGAACTCGCGCCTTTCCTTGAAAGCTATCATCTGATAATTCCAAGGCAGATTGATGTTTGCGATGATCAATACGCGGTTGAAGGTGATCATCTAATTGGCAGCCACATACTACATCCATCATTCAAGATTACTTTGACCGATCCGCGAAGCGCGGGCATCAAGAAGACGACGCCAGCTCAGGTGTATCTCGCCAATTCAAATCTAAAACAGTTTTGGAACATCTCGAAATACATTCGCTCAACGGTATGTCCTGAATGCCGCCACCCGCGCATACTTATTGCAGGCGGTCGCAAACAGTTCATCGATGTTTTGATGGGACACAGGGTGGAACTTGTTGAATCAACCCCTTGACTTCTATGTTATGCCAACGATAAATGAACATCTCAACATAAGATAAACAGTGTCTTCAAATTAACGCATCGTCATGTTCCGCACGAATCAAACACCACTTTTCGAGCTGCCTCCCCCTCCTGAAGACCCTTTGCTTCAAGCTGTAGCTAATTCGGCTGAGCGCCTTGCGTCCGGCATAGTTTATCGGCTTGAGCACTTAGCTGAGAAAGAGCAGCGCGTGCGTAACGATGCCGCATGGGAAACACTCCCCAACATGCCCGCGAGGCTAATCTGGGAGGCCTTCGAGCCGGGAGCGGCAGCTTTCTTCGTCGTTTACAAGTTAATGCACGAAGTGCGCTCTGAACTACCCAAAGTTTATCGTGCAATCGCATGGAGTCTTTGTGCCGCCCAGCCTCAGAGATTCGGACTCGTCACCTACCGCGAACAGCTCTGGGACATGCTCGCCTCCCTGCCTTGCTGGCCCGAAGACCTTGCCACGCTACAGCCGCAGTATATACGCGGGCTTGTCCTCGACGCCCTGAAGCAAGGGAGCAAGAAAGACTGGTGGAAAAACAGGGAAGAGGATTTAGAGCGTGACGCCGCGTGGATAGCGGAACGCCTGAAGGATAACAATTTACTTCAGGGCTTCAGGAGCCTGCGCGCACTCCAAGTTTGCGAGCAGAGCGCCTTAACCGCCGGAAATGTAATCATGTACATCCCGCGTGCTCTCGAAGGTTTCGTAGAACACATTTGCACGCTCGGTAAAGAAGGCCATTTGCCTCCCATGCAGGAAATAGAGGAAAAGGTGGCCGAACTGGCGAATCGAGCCGCCGATAAGGGCGTGTCCGATATCGGTGACAATCATTCGGTGCCTTTTGATCTCATTGCCTTCGAGAAGGATGAAAAGTTTCGCGTTATCGCACTGACACGTCAGAAAGCCAGTCTTCCCGAGAAGCTGGAACTGCGCCGTCGCCTTCTGTATCTGAGATTCTTTGCCCACTACGCGTTCGGCAGGCGCGCTCCCAAGGACATATCCATCGCTGCGGCTTTCTACGCTGATAAGACAAAAGACTTTTCAACCTGGCTGCCGACGGAGCAACCTCTGTTCCATCAAGAAGAGTTGATGGGCTTCGATGACTTTTGGAATTACGTTACGGGACGGAGTGGCGGCGGAAAATTAGTGGAGAAGATAACAGCAGACGCTGCCGAGATTTTAAGAAAGCAAGATTTAACAACCAAGCTTCGCAGGTTCGTATCCGGGAAGAGAGAAGACCAAAATGGACTATCTCCCCTGCCTAAGCTCGAAGATACTTATATCAATACCTCTTACTGGGTTGAGGAGATCGGAAGGCCATTCAAGATTCGCGTTGGAAAATCTAACCCGCAATTAGAACACCTTTTAACAATGTATGGTGCTACATCTTGGGCTTATATTACTGCCTCTAATCCCCGCTCAACCCTTCTAACCTATGAAGAAAACGGAAGGCGACACACTGAGCTTCTTCAAGTAGCACAGAACCTCGGGTGTCGAACTCTAAGCGGCCACGGCACCGGAGATGACGGCATATGGCTGCCGGAGAAGAGCCTCTTAATTCTTGGGATCGACCGTGAGGAGGCGCGCGAGTTAGGCAGACAGTTCGGCCAAAACGCAATAATTTTTGGAGAACGCGGCGGGTCACCCGAATTGCTAATGCTTAATTTGGAAGGAAGACACTGAGCATGGGCGAAGAAAATGTAGTGCTAAATAATATTGGCGACGAGGGGCGTGATAACCCGTACTTCGGCTCATCTCTTATGAGAGCGCCTTGTACCAGAGTAGTTGAATCTCATCTAGCAGTGCGGGATACGCATAGTGATCAACTGCTGCGAGGACGCAGCCTTGCTGCACATAAAAACGACACGCTGGGACGTTGATATTCTGCGTCTCGATCTTAAAATGGCGACAGCTTCTCGCCCTTGCCCATGCCTCGGCGGCCCGAAAGAGCGCAGTCCCTACCCCCTGCCCGCGAGCCTCTGGGGCGACGCGGATGTCCCAGAGGATGGCCAAGTCGCTACGGCCCTCTAACATGTCGACGCCTGGAGTGTTGAAAGCCACGGCTGCCCCGCCAACACGCCGGCCTGCCACCCGCGCGGCAAACAGTCCCCAATTCGACATGTCGAACCGCTCCGCCCACCGAGTCGGGTGCTCCCCGCTAAGGGCGTCGTAATCCTTTACATAAGGAACATCAAGGCTGCGCTCTGTCAAGACGAAGTTGCTTAGGCCGTCGCCCGCATCCGCCACGTCGAGTACCGTACCGACCTCGAACGCGATCGGAATGCTGGCATATTCCGCAAGCGCCGTGAGCGGCTCCTCATCAACTTCAATTCTCATGTTACAACCTCGACGAATCCATCTAGCACGTAGCAGCATCAGCAACAGGCAAGTAGTCATTACAGCATATAACATTCAAGGACAAGTGAATGACAACCCTACGCCATCACTATAAAGCATGGATTAAGATCATATTACTTTACGTCTAATTTAAGTTTAGCAACCCAAAGAATTGTGATAGCATTTCGGCTCGCAGGAGTGCGTTAAGTTTAGATCGTTAATAGGAGGGCTCGATCTTGAGCAACGCCAATGTCGCCCGACCGCTGAGCTGGGACGAGTGTCAAGACCTGACGGTAGTTGGGGCGGAGGTTGAGGCGGCGCTCGCTCGCGTCGCGTCGCTTGATTTTAGTATATTGAAGCAGAAGCTCGGCCAAGAGAAGGGCTGGTCGCCCGAGTATCAGGCTGAGGTAGAGGACCTCTATCGCCGCTTCTTGGCCCTCAATATTGCGTACCCGGAGCGGAAGATCTGCCCTACGGGCCCGATCGACGAATTCTGGCATGCACATATCCTCGACACTCGGGCGTACAGTCGAGATTGCGATTACCTATTCGGCCACTTCCTGCACCACTTCCCGTATTTCGGGATGCGCGGCGCCGAAGACTACGCGGCGCTCCAGAACGCATTTGATGACAGCCGAGCTCTCTTTATTCGTCACTTCGGTATCGACCCTTGTGGCGGCGAGACGCAGGCGCGCGGCTGCTCGCCACAGCGTTGTCCGTAACTACCATGTCGGGACCTGTCCCCGTGCCTTCTTTGCCGGCGCTAGAAGATGACGTCTCTCTCGAGCACGCGAATCAGATCTTCTGGTCGAGTCTGCTCGATCACGTCAAGGCGGATATGCGCGGGCCAGTTGAGAGTATCCTTGACGTCGGTTGTCACCACGGCGGTCTGCTGGTGCGCCTCGCCGCCCTCCTACATCCCAAGAGAATTACCGGAGTAGAGCCCGCGCCCAGTGCCCGTGAGCGCTCGCTGTTCCGTCTCCGCCAACTGGCCCCTGCAGTGACATTGTTGCCCCCGGAGCGCTGGGGCGAAGTACCGACGGCCAGCGTTGACCTCATTACGTGTCACGAAGTCCTTCATCTCGTTGCGGACTTGCCCTATTTATTTCACCAAATCTCACGTACGCTGCGCCCGCACGGAACTGCTTTCGTCGTAGCCGGTTGTCATACGGAGAACCCGGTCTGGCCGCGTTGGCGTGAGCAACTACAGGAGGCCGGCCAGGCCGTCGTGGATCGCGCCCCGTTCGACATCTTGCGCGCTGGCATCGACGCAGGATTGCGCGGAGCCCTACGCCCGCTCAGGCGTGACGGGTGGGTCCTCTATGATCCGGACCGCGCCGCTTTCACCTACTCTTCCGCCGAGGAATTGCTTGACCACCAGTACCGGCACAAGCTGCTCTTCCGCTTCGTGAAGCAACCGTGAACGACCTCAACCCGCCCGTCGTAGTCGCGCCGTCGGAAATCGCCGCCGCCTTCGATTCAATCTGCCTGGCACCAGATGCGCTTGAGGCGCTGGAGCAGTCGGCTCGCGCGAGCGATTTGGCTGACCTGCCGCTACTGAAATCAGGTGAGTGGGCGCGATTCTCCGCCGAGGTACACGGGGCGTTTGCGGCCCGCGACCACCTGATTATCAAGGGGCTGCCTGTGAGCGCTCACGGCGCAACGCTGCTCTTGACCGCACGGACGATAGGAGCGGCCTTTCGCACTTACCGGGGTGGGCAGATCATAAAGCAGTTCACGATGTCGCCCTGGACGACTGAGCTCTCGCACACGACCCGCGAGGGAGAGTTCCACACGGACCTCAACACGGAATCAGTCTCGCCAGCTATCACGGCGATGCAGTGCTTAGAGCCGGATCCCGGCGCGCCCCGCTACGGCGTCAATCGCGTGGCTCGCCTGACTGACATGCTCACATTTCTCGCGGAGTGTGCCGACGCGAAGACCCTACACTTCCTCACACAGGAGAGGGTCACGATGTTGAATGACCGCTCGCTGTCGAGCTGGTCTGGGCGCGCAGTCGAGGGAGATGTATTACGTTACCATCCCGAGACGCTACGGGCCGCCGCCCGCCGTTCTGGTGAATTTGTACCGGCACTGGCAGAGCGAATAGCCGGCGTGGCGCGCGCCGCGATGGCCGTCTCAGCACCTTTCGGCTTAGAGCGGGGCGATGTGTTACTGCTCTCCAACCACCGGACGTTGCACTACCGCGGCGAGTGCTCCGTAGTGTTCAAGCGCTACCCGACCGAGTTCAGTTCGCGCAGCGTCTTCATCCTCCACGCGGGTCGGGAGCGGGCAAACTCATGAGCGGCAAAATAGAAATCGTCGATGCCCGCACCAACAACCTTCAGTCCGTGGACGTCTCTCTGCCGATGGGCAAAGCGACCATGGTGGTCGGAGTATCCGGCTCCGGCAAGAGTTCGCTCTTGGCCGACACTTTAGCCGCCGAAGCGAATGCGCGCATGCGCCGCTTCCTTGGCGTGCACCAGCCACACCTGAGCGACGAAGACGTGCCGGCGTTCGTGGGGCCCGTGCCGGCCTGTGTGCACTTCAGCCAGGGGGCCTTTCGCGCGTCCAGCCGGACTACGGTCGCCACATCGAGCGGGTTGCTGGCGCTCTTGCGCTTCTACTTCCGCCGATACGCCAAACCTTGGGCCGAAGAGGAGCAGGAGTTCGTGCCGCCGCCTTCGGCTGAGAGTTATGGCGATTGGATAAAGAAGCACTACAAGGGCTCACTCACCATCTGGACGGTCGTGGTGCGCTGGGAGCGCACCGACGGCATGCGGGCCGCCGGCCTCCTGCGCCGGCACGGTCTGGAGCGTGCGACCGTGCGCAGCGAAACAGACACGGCCGCCCGCAGTGAGCGTGGGCGCGATGTCGAGCTAGCGCATTTCCGACCCCTCGCCCCACAAGTCAAACACCTAATTGAGGCCGAGGTCGGCCGCGCATGCGTGCCCGACAAGAAGGATGAGATGCATGACCTATTGCAACGGGCGTTCGACATCGGCGGTGATGTAATCATCGAGTTCCTCGAGGGGCAGGATCTGCCGAAGGAGTTGCATAGTGAGCGAGGGACTTTGCTCGACAGCACGCAGCATTGGGTGCATCCGAAAGTGCTACTCCCGTTTGCCCCGCCCAGCGACGCGCTGCTGTCGTTTAACTCGCCGTCGAATCCCCGGAGCGGCGCCTGTCCCACATGCCAGGGCTTGGGGCGCATGCGCACGGTCGCTATCACCGCCCTTGTCACCCACCCCGAGCGCAGCCTACACAAAGGCGCCTTAACGCTGTGGACTGAGAAGAACTACCGCTACGTTAATATTCAGCATGAGACCATTGAAGGCTTGCGCGGCTTACGCGGCTTTGCCCCAGACGTCCCGTGGAAACGACTCAACGAGGACGCGCGCCAACTCATCCTGTTCGGCTCCGGTCAAGAGGCAATTCCCGACATCGACCTGAAGACGGGCCGTAAGATAAGTACCCCACGCCCCTTTCCCGGCTTCGTACCGACCATCCTACGGCGCGCTGAAGGGAGCGGTGCCGGGGCACGTGCACTCGCGGCGCTGATAGCCGAGGGGCCGTGTCCCGAGTGCGGGGGCACACGCTGGTCCCGAGCGGCGCGCGCTCTCCGGCTGGGCAAATGGCATCTGCCAGCGCTGCTCGGATTCATCTTTGACGAGCTTGAGCAATTCGCCGCACCGAAGGGGCAACTCGAACGAGGATTGCCCGACGAAGCTCGCGCTCTCGCGGCTGGCCTACACGTTACCGCAGAAGCGTTCGTCGCCGCCGGGCTCGGACATCTCTCGGGCGAGCGCGGGATGACAACACTGAGCGAAGGCGAGAGTCGGCGCTCACGGCTGGCGGCGTTCCTGCGCGCCCGCGGGCAGGGGCTGGGACTATTACTCGACGAACCCGCGCGGGGTCTGCACGAGGAGGACGTGGCGCGACTCGCGGGCGCGCTGGTGGAACTCAAACAGCGGCACACGCTCATCATCAACGAGCACCGCCTTTCGTTGGCGCGGGCCGCCGATCACGTCATCGAGATTGGCCCCGGAGCTGGTGACAAGGGCGGCCGCATCGTCAACAGCGGTCCGCCGCAGCGCGTTTTTACGCCGGACTGGCACCCCGCTATTGAGCGCGCGCAGCTCCCAGCCACATCGAGCAATGACTGGCTTAAAGTGGAAGGGGCTAGGATTCACAACCTCTCAAACGTCGCATGCCGCATCCCGCTCGGCCGGCTAGTAAGTATCACAGGCGTATCGGGTTCAGGGAAATCGAGTTTCGTCCGGGGTATCCTCCTGCCTGCCTTGGCCGAGGCCCTGCCCGGCCGCGTCGAAAGCGAAGGGTTTGCTTGGCCGGACGGAGTGTGGGCGCAGATCACCGGGACCAAAAGTATCAAGACCGTCTTGGCGCTGGAACCGCGTACGCCCAGCGCGCAACGGCGAAGCACCGTCGCCACCCTCCTTGGACTGGCGGAGGACCTGCGGCGCATCTTCGGCAAATCAGACGAAGCGCGCAGGGCAGGGCTGACGGCCACAGACTTCGGTTGGAATGCGGGGCGCGGTCGCTGCCAGACGTGTCTGGGTCTGGGCGAGGTCGAGGACGGAGATAGATGGGTCTCCTGTCCGCATTGTGGCGGCCGCCGTTTCGGCGAAGAGGCGCTTGGGGTTCGGGTCGCAGGCCTGAACGTCGCCGACCTGCTCGAACTCTCGACCGCAAAACTGCTCGATCATCCGTTTACTGACTTAGCTGGATGGGAACCCTTGCTCAAGCAGTTAGTGGCGCTGGACCTCGACTACCTCGCGCTAGGCCGACGGGTCGACCGCCTGAGCGGCGGCGAGCACCAGCGACTACGGGTGGCGCGGACACTAGGAGGCACGCAAGTCGAGGGGCTGCTCTTGGTACTCGACGAGCCTTCGGCGGGCCTCCACCCGCGGGACGTCGCTCGCCTGCTCCAAGTGCTGGATCGCGTAGTGTCCGAGGGGCGTAACACGGTCGTACTGGTGGAACACAACCTCGACCTCATCCGCGCAAGCGACTGGATGATTGACTTCGGGCCGGGCGGTGGCCCTGCTGGCGGGCGCGTTGTCGGGCAGGGGCCGCCGGAGAAGATCGCGGAACGCGACACGCCTACCGGCCGCGCGCTTAGTAATAAGAAGTTCCGCATGCCAACTGCTCGTGGCAAAGCCAAAATAAAGGGCGCGAGACCTCATGCTGTAAACTCCGAGACTGCGGCCCGCAGCGGCCGGCAGTGGCTCAAGCGTCTGCTGGGGGAAGAAGCATCGGCCGAGGGACTCGACCCGGTAGACTTCGAGGGCTTGGCCGTGAAGTTTGACGAAACTGCCTCCGCGCGACCGCACGAGATCGGCGGACTCGACGTCGAACTCGCGCGTCTGCTACTTGACGAACCGGACGACGCGGCCGAGCAGCCGGAGCGCATGGCCCGGTTCTGGGTTGATACGCCCGAGGCGGAGTTGCGCATCCATCCTCTGCTCGAGGAGTTACGAGTGTGGGGGGCTAAGCTCCCGGCTTCGGTCGTCCGCGCGGCACAACAGCGACTCAAACACGCAGGCCTTGAGAGCGACCAGCCTTTGCATAAGCAAGCGGATTTGGGCGACGTGCGGGCGACCGGCAAGCGGTTCCAACCGGCGGGCGGGACCTTTGCCGAGCGCGTCCGCTGCGTGCGTGACGCGTTGGGGATTGGCGGCGGATACGTGGAACTGTGGGCTGCGAAACGCGTCATCGCCACGGTCCAAAGACGACGCCTCGACCTCGCAGTACCTGTGGTCGCGCCCCTCGCACCGAGTTCGGCGGGCTTAGTCCGGTCCCATACGACCGGGCGCTGTCCCTACTGTGAGGGCAACTGTGTGGTTCCGATCTTCGACGAAGATCTCATGATCGCACGCCGGACGGCGGAGCCGACCAGCGAGAGTTTCTTTCGGTCGGAGGCCCTCAACATCTTGCGCGGCGTACGCCGGAGCGTGCTCTTACCGTTCTTAAAGCGTATGACGGACGAAGGGCTATGGCCGTCGAAACGGGCGTTCACGCGGCTTAGTGATGAGGAACAGATGATTCTGCTGCACGGGTATTGGCACCGCCCGGGCCCGGGTAGTTTCTTAAAGACTCCCAAGGTTGATCCGGCGGAGGTGAGTTCATGGCTGCGTTGGGACGGACTGTTCCGATCGGTGTTGGCTGAGATTGACCGGAGCAAGGACGACGAGTGGGTCAAAGAGGTCAAGGCTACGACGCGCAGCGTCGACTGTCCGGTCTGTGCCGGCACGGGACTTCAGCCGCACGCGCGCGCCATCAGCCTCGGCTCACGTTCATTCTTCGACTGGGTTCGTAAAGGAACCGTAGGAGATATGATTAGGGAACTGGGTAAACTAGAGCCCGTAAGCGCGCGCTCCGAGGGGATGCGTGCTCGACTACTCTACTGTCTGGAGCCCGTGAGCAGCGCCGAGCCGCGATCCCTTCTGCGCGAAACACTCAAGGAGACAAAGTTGATACGTGCCATCTTTGAGCGAGCAGTCCGCAGCCAGACCCGGCTCGAAGTACTCGAGTGAACGTATGGAGTATGCCCTCTTCGGCAGTGCGGCCAATCGTTACGACTGGCACACCCCGCCACACCATTATCAACACGATCACGCCTTCGTGATAGCACGGCTGCCGGCAGCGCCGGGGCGTGTGCTCGATGTGGGCTGCGGCACGGGCGTGTTTCTGGAGAAAGCTATCGCCGCCGGGTTTGACGCGACGGGCCTCGACGCCTCCCCGGAGATGGTTTCACTCGCGGCACGGCGGGTAGGAAAAGATCGAGTTCGCCTCGGAAGGATGCAAGAACTCGCCGAAACGGCAAGCTACGATGGCATCGTCTCGCTAAGCTGGTCGTTCAACTACATGAGTTCGTTCCGCGAGGCGCGAAACGTCCTGAGTCGCTTCTTCGAAGCCTTAAAGCCTGGCGGCCGCCTCATCCTCCAGCTTGCCCACGCAGCAAACGCAACCGGGGCGCTCAACGAGGACCGTGAGCCGGGGCCTGAGGGTCAGCCCGACGACGTTTTGTTTCTCTACCGCTTCAGCCAAGTCCTGGGGCAACACTGCGAGTTGCGAGCGCAGTACGTGTACGGTTGCAAGAGCCAGCAGGAACTGGTGGCAGAAGAGCACAGACTCAGTGCCGCCGACGCCTACGAGGTCGCGGCCGAAGCGTCTGCCGTTGGTTTCAAGAATGTGGAGCTGCTCAATTCTTGGCGTGGTGAGCCATTGGACCAATCGGTTAGCGCCTTCTTACTGGCCGCGCGGCCCTGAACTACCATTGTTTAATAACAACGCTCGTGTCAGCACTAGAGTGGATGATAAAGTTGCTTGACGAAGCATAGGAATGCCTGACGGCGCCGCTCTTGCGGGCCAGTTACACTCTGCTCTGCGCGGTCGTGCAAACTAAGGCTGTTGTGAACGATCAGAAGCGCACCGGTCATGGCAGGTAGCACTTCACGGACCGAATCTGCCGCCTCTTCTACTCTCGCAACGATCTCGCGTGTGTGCGGGGGTATTCGGCCAAAGCGATGCCAAGCGCCTTGTTCTAGAGCCGGCCCATAGAAACGAAGGCCGTTGTGTCCTAATCTGCGCCCAGCACCTGTGATCACTCGAAAGGCACGCCAGCCACCTGCATCACGATAGCCGAAGGGTTCTGCTCGCGCGGAAAGATCAGCGACCAACCGTCTTCCTTTGTGAGTTTGACAAAGCTGCGCTAAAACGGCCGTAGTCGACGCGACCCACCATGCTCCATTATTCAGTCCAGCCGGATCTTCTCGGCGAATCCACGACAGACTGAGCTCCGGTCTTCCTACACGTGTTGAGAAATCGTTGTGCCAGCGGATTGATGCGCGACGATCAAACGGACGCCATTGGGGAGCCGCAGGTGATGGCTGTGTCCGAATGATTGGCTGACTCGGGTTAGCGCTTGACGGAACAAATAGAGTCCCCAGTAACCTGGCAGCGGTTAGAATAGGTTCAGCATCGTCGGTTTCAGCGGAGAACTCCGGTTCATAGTAATAGCCATACGTGCGTAGGTTGTCGCGCACCCTTAGCACCCATTCCATCCTGATTGTGTTGTTTCGCAGGCGTGTCATGGGGGACTATCAGGACGCTCCCATCCAAGAAGATTAGGAACATTCAACCCCTGAGAAATCTGCTCAACATCCGGGGGAAGGGTAAAGCGTGACTGCATGCCGGCGTCCCGTGCTGTGTCGATCCATCGCATAGCTTCCTCGTGGGAGCGTCCCATCAGGATCAACGCATCAAACAGGAGTTGATACTCGTGTGGCAGAGTTGTAGCGAAGGTCAGCGGGTCGTCGCTGCCGATGCAGATTGACAGCGGAGACACGTCGTCTTCTGGAACCACGGGCCTTAATCGCCATAGCGGATGCCCCACGAAGTTGCCGAGGTCGCCAACCAGTAAGTTGGAAGATGGGTTGACCTCGATTGTCAGACACAACCCTCCTACCTTGCGGCGCAAGCCGTCTTGAAGTTGACTAAGCGCTGCCTGCTCGTGTCTGACGTTGCGCAGATCAATCGTCTCCGGGATTCGTCCTTTGCGCCAAACCTTCTCATCACTCAGGTAGGCCCTCAATAGCGACCGCCCATCTGGCTCGCGCTCGTTTCCTCCCTTCTCAGCTTGCTCCGCCTGCCGTAAATTATGAGCTCGTAGCGTCGGCTTGTCAGGAAACCCCTCTGCACGCAACTCTTGCTCTTTGTGGAGTAGGTCAACGAAATCCATCAAGTCTTCGGGAGCATAAGACCGGCCGAAGATAGACTGAGCAAGCCGCACTATCTCGGTTCTCACGTAAGCCAACCTCTCACTGGCCACCCCTAGACCCTGCCTGGCATAACAGCTCCACTCCCAAATTAGATCGAAAAGCCGTTCCTCGCGGGTCTGAACTACCCGCCCAACGCGGCTACACCAGCCCGCGGGATCCACACCAAGGGACAGGGCATGTCCCAGACGATCACCTTCTTCGAGTTGAAGGTAGCTTACAGTATCGTCAAGCCTGCGAAGGCCGGTTAACAGATGCACGAAGTCTTCGCCAGCGTGAAAGCTAGTACGGAGCGGCGGTATCTTGAACTCCCCGCGTCGCCTTAGCTGAATGGCGGCCTGTTGTCCGGCGTCCCGAACCCACCGGACTAGCGGCGCCATGACCCAGACGGGTACGCCCGCTTCGTCGGTGCAGAGGTCGACACCTCGAACAGTACGCAAAGCGCGCGGATACTTCTGGAAGACGCTCACCAAGGCCTGAGCGTGGCGACGTTGCTCGAGATAGAAACGCGCAAACCGGAACCCAGTGGGATTCCCTGTATCTTTGAGACGCTTCGATCCTGTTCGAATTCGAAGTGTTCCCGGGTAGGAGTGGTCTAAGCCATAAGCATTCAGGCTTCCGCGCTCCCAGCCACCGCCACGCTTACGGGAGAAGTGAAACAGCGCTCCGACTTCAAGCCTCGTCGCTTCGTCCTTCTCTTTATTAGCCTCGTCGCTCCTTTCTTTATTAAGAAGCTGAGTCGAGCGCCATCCTGCATACTTATCCTTTGGATGCATCGCCCTTTCCACGTCGCGCACCTTCTTCAAGCAATCAGATATGCTCCCTTCGGTCCCGAGACGGACTTCAAGCGAGCGTAATCCGGCGTCTTTACCGCTGATGCGTACCGCTGTACTCACGAGTACGATTTCCGGGATGTTTTTTCGCAGCGGCTTGATCCGAGAGAAGAAACGCACGAACCATTGCAATCCAGGCGTCAGAGGCCTTTGGACGACATGCCGATATACTAGGCAGCGAATGCGTATTATCTGCCAGAAGAGAGGGGCAAAATCGCTGTCCTTGTTGTCCTGATCGATGTCCTGCTTGATACGGTGGAGAGCTTTCGCGACGAATAAGGTTTCAGGGCTAATTGCCTCGGTAGGATGCCAGCCGACGACCCGCGCAAGGGGGTCATGTGCATAAACATCGTGGCGGCTTTCGGGATTATGGAGAGCGCGTAGTGCGCGTCTCTCAGTCCGACGGTCGCGAATCAGATCTGGTGGGCCGATTAAACGGCGATAGAGAGCTCGGGTCTGTGCGAACCGTTTGGCGAGATGCTCCTGAGGCGCGCTCGCAAGCCGGGATCGTGGCGATTCAATCCATCTTCCACGCCTGAGTTCGGAGAGTAAAGTGGTAAGACGGTTGCACTCTACAACATCTAATCGGCGGCCTGGCCGGTCACAGGCAAATTTCAGTAGCTCACTTGAGGACACGCTGGAAGACGAACCGTGAAAGAGCCATTCCGCGAGGACGAGTCGCACAACGGCTGCATATAGAATCCATGAGCCAAGATCACGCCCATGCTCAAAGCATGCCCCGGGACTCTCGAAATCGGAATGCTTGCTTTCGTTACCAATCATACCGTGCATCAACGCAGCCCATGAGAGAGAGAAGTCCGGTGAGGCTCCCATGTGAAGGTGAGTCTCGGCGAACCCTCGATCTCGTAGCATCTGTTGTATAACCGGGTTGAGAGGAAACGGATCCCCGTCCGCGTCCACCACGCCTCTTGCCACCCGTAGAAGGTCGGGAGGCAAAGCACGGCACATCCAACTCCAACGGAGCCGCGCCTCCGGCGCTGCGCGCCCTCTGGTATCAGCATCTGAGGCGGTTACATCGACGGGCCGTCCATGCGCGTCGAGATAGCTCTCAGCTAGTCGCTGCATATATTCGAGCAATGGGACAGGTTTAGAGATTGTTTGATTGGGGTTGGAACTATCGAACCATAGCTTGTCACGGATGACCACAGCCCCATCTGGAGGAACAGAGGGAAGCGAGTTTAGAACATCTCTTTCTGCAGCGCGCCACAGTTCGTCCTTACGGCTGACCAGTGGATCCAGCGAAGGTGTGCCCAGACGAAAGCTCGCCTCCGAGGCGAGCGGAAACGCGGCCAGCTCGGCCTCTACGTGCTCGAACGGTATCGTGGCTAGACGTGGGAGGCTCACGGCCTACCATCCTTAGGTTCCGTTGCACCTGAAGTGCGCTTCTTGTCATTAGGATTCATGTGTCTCGAAACTTCCGTATTGTTTTAAGCCAGTCCTTACTCTCCTTACGCTGATCGTTTACCTCATAGTTAGTCTTGAAGGTTGTTAATTGTTCTTCAAACCAATTGCGATCTCTCCTTGCAAAATCCTCATATTTATCATTAATTACTACCCACCCTGCTAGTCCCCAAAGATCAATGTATTTACTGATCCATTCGTTGCCTCCAACTTGCTTCTTCGCCTCCTCAGCTTCAGCCCTCATTTGTGCCGCATCATTTTCAGCTTCTTTAGCTTGCTCCTCTACATGTATAGCCCGCCCTTGGAGTTCTTCAGCTTGCTCCGGTGCTTGGTTATCTGCAACCTGCTTCTTCGCCTCCTCAGCTTCAGCCCGCCTCTGTGTCGCATCATCTTCAGCTTCTTTAGCCCGCTCTTCTTTTTGGTTAACTCGTTTCCATAGCTCGTGTAACCATTCGAACCCGATACTCCAAACGAACAAAAAGCGATCTAGCTCTCGAAATGTTTCAAAGTTCGGAGCTGGAAAATGCTCGTACTTCGCTCCCTTCTTACGGACAGCCCACCCGGGAAAATCTCTCGATGGAAGAAGTTTTTTGTCTTCTTCAGAAACTTCGTTTATATTCTGCCTTGCCCGAAGATTAACAAGATGGTGGAATCGGAGTTCTTTTACCTCAGTATTTTTGTAGCTTTTCGACTGAGAATTAAGTTTGGGATCTAAGTCCGACCAAACTTGTAATCTGTTTAGCAGCCGCTTGACAAGGTTTCCAGTTACGCTTTCAGCTTTCCATTTATAGGCAAGATCGTGCAACAGAATAATCCAAGCTGTTTGTCGCGGTGGCAGCTTTGCAAACAGCCCTACATCTTCTTCATGTTCACCGTCATTACTCTTGGGGGCTAGTTTCCAAGAACGGTGTGGGCGAACCCATAATTGCAGTTCCGACTGCTTTGGGTCTTCTTGATTTTTGCCTATTTGAGTAGGATCCTCCCAAGTGTTTGGGTCTGGTTCTAAGCTCAGACGCTCCATATCAAACTGAATGTCTCGGGCGGAATAATGCCGCGTTGGTAGAACACTCTCTAGATCCGCCTGCTGATCTTCATTGAGAAAGTTCTGTTCCTCTATTACAAGCCTCACAGAGTCTTCAACGAGCGTTACAAGTTCCGGTGGAGGCTCAGCATCCCCGGGTCTCTTACTTTCTTGTGATCTCGGATTATAAAGGGTAAACCAGAGATCCATAATTTCCCGTGGGGTGGCATCTAGAATTTGAAGTGCTGTATATGCTTCTCGGGCCTTTCGGACCTTCTTTTGCTGCTGGCTTTGCGTGTCCGGAGCAACCACCTCTGGGGATTGTTTCTCCCTAGTATTACTCTTTTCTTCCTTATTATTATTTTCTTCTTGGTTGAAGGGAGGACACAGAAGAAATGTGAGGAGACTGGCAGGATCTTCCTTGCTTAAGGCATCGTCGTTCCTAGCCTGTTCTGGTGGAGCGTCCGGATTCCCCTCGCCCCATGGTTTATCCAGTTTCCTCTCATCCAACAATTTTTCAAGCGTATCTTTGGTATCGAGTTGTTCAGGATTGAATACCAACGCCTCGTCCCAATCCATTGCTTCGATGGTCTCTCGCTGTAATGGAGGTAATAGTTTGCGAAGGTAACGTGCTCGCAACTCTCTGGCTCGCGCCAGAGCTTCATCTTGGCGTTGTTTGGGGAGGGTAGCGAAGATCTCGGCGCCTGCAACTTTTGTCCAATCCGCAAGAGACTTTTCGATAAAGAGCGCCTCAATCGTCGTGATATCACCCATAACCAGAAAGAACAAACGAGGTACCGAAATCATTCTCAGGAGGCGCAGCAGTTGGAGGGAGGCGTCAGGCTTCAGATAAAAGTCATCTACGGGGAGAACAAAGAGCGTTCCCTTACCACAACCGCAGCAATCGTTGTTGGCAAGCTTGTTGAGCGCTTTCCTCAAGCGCTCATTTACGCCGAGCCGCTCCCGCTGCGTGCGCATTACTTCCTCGGAGAACGTGTCAGGATCGAGGTGGCCAGCACGGGCTAGAAGATTCCCTTCCCAAGCTATCCCGATTCCCGTCGCTAATTCCTCTAACTCCTTGATAGCTTCTTCACAGGGTTTCGAAAGAATCACAGTATCCTGCTTACTGAGCGCTTCGATCAGTCTCACGAGCACCGCCGCAAGCAGGTTCTCCCCCTCGTCGCCAGCTACCTCAAGGTCAAGCGGGTCGAGCCAGCGAACTGCTTTTTTCAAGTCACCGATATTTCCCTTTTCCTTATAACCTTTGCTGTACTTGTCGCTGTCCTCTGTCTCGCTAAGCATTTCTCTCAACGTCAAGTAGAGCGTGCTCTTGCCGGAACCGGGCTCACCAGAGATAAAGACTATCCGACTAGCGCGGTTCGTATCGATGGAAGCGACATCAGAGGGTTCTTTGGGACTCCTCGTAGCTGCACTTAAAGCCCCAATAATCTTGTTTAGCGCTTTTTGCGCCCTCCATTGGAGCTTTTTGTACGGAACCGGACCTGCCTCGGGCCGCAAAAAATATTTAGGATTGCTGTCGGACATTACTCGGCCTCCTGAAGTTGAGACTAAAGAAGACTGCCCAGCACGGGCAATGTGAAGCACGCGAGCATTAAGTATACTCCGCGGTTTACGTTTCAACCCCGCAATTCTACCTATGCTGACAGCATAGATTCGGTGTACTCCTTGGCCGGACCTAATGTAGAACTCAGCGATCCGCCTTTGGCGGATGCGCTACAACGCCGCGTTACGCGCTACCATAGCGCGGTTGGTTCATCATCTCTTGTAATCGAGCTTTAATCTCGGGCCACTCCGGCTCAATGATGCTGAAGCAAACAATATCATGGATCTGGCCGTCCGCCGTGATCTTGTAATTGCGGAGCGTTCCTTCCTCCTTTGCCCCGAGGCGAAGTACGGCAATACGTGACGGCTCGTTGAGCGCATTGACCTTGAACTCTATCCTAATGCAACCGAGCCGCTCGAAGGCATGTTCGAGCATGAGGAACTTGGCCTCGGTATTGATGGCTGTTCGTCGCCAGGGCTGGCCGAGCCATGTCGAGCCAATCTCCAGGCGACGATCTGTTGGGGCTATATTGAGATAACGCGTACCGCCAACTGCTCGACCTGAGGCTTTGTCGATTGTTGCAAATGGCAGAGCCGATCCCGTCGCTTGTTGACGCAATGCCGACTCGATGCCATCGCGAACTTTCTCCAACGTGAATGACCATTCTCGGCTAGCCTCGCAGAGGGAATCCAGATGTTCTAAAGAAAGTGGTTCCAAGCGAACATGCCGGCCTTCGAGCACTAATGGTTGGAGGTTCATGGTTATTTCTAGAAACCCCAGCTTACCTATGCAGCCTATGATTTGGGGTGCTGCCTTTGAGTTGAACGAATAAATCAGCATTGTATAGGTGTGAACGGCATATTAGCCTGCGCTATGATAAATCATCTCTCGAAGAAATCGGCGCGTTCTTACTCCGTATAGCTCTCTTCCATTATTCTTAACGCCAATTGCTCATCGCGCTGTCGTGCAATTCGCTCATGTGCTCGCTTGCGATAGATGCATTCCGGCGTAAGATAATCACCTTGAGTTACAGACTATTGATCTGACTAAGAAAGCTACGGCCACTTCAACGTCGGAAGCAAGAAGGAGACATCGTGAACCGTCCTGAATTCATTGTCCCGCCCGGATACGGTGAGCAACAACGCGACAATTACTACTACTCCCAGGCGGTGAAGATCGGCGACCGTGTCGAGACCGCCGGCCAAGGGGGCTGGTCTGATACGTTCGAGTACCCAGACATGTTACGCGAAGAGTACGTCCAAGCGTTTGATAACGTAGGGCGTGTGCTCGAAGCTGCTGGGGCATCTTGGGACGATGTTATCAGCGTCCACTCCTACCATGTTGGCCTTGATGATGAGGCGCTAGCTATCATGACCGAGCAGTTCCGCCTGCGCATGCCATCGCATCAGCCGATCTGGACCTGCATCGGTGTTGTCGCGTTAGGCAGCCCTCGGATGCACGTCGAAATCCGAGTCACAGCGGTCACTAGCGGCGGTTGAGCATCGCTGAGTTGAGCGGCTGAGGAAACTGGAGGCAGAGGTCCGAACTCTTTGAAGTCAGGAAATAGGTGAAGAATTAATGAGCCTACTATCCTGAACTTACTGGAGGAGCAACCTTGACGCGAAAAAGAACCAACGCCAATCTCAATCAAATAATCCTTGATGCTCTCAAGAAACGGCCGATGAGGACACAAGAACTAGCCGCAGACCTTAATGAAGGGGCGCGTAAGATTTATAGTCATTGTCGCCGCTTGGAGAAGTTGGGGGCACTTAAATCAGATTTAGTGATAAGCAAGCGGCTTCTATATTGTTTAGATGATCGGAAAGTCGTGACGGCAGAGAACTATGATGAGTGTCACGAACAGGATCACGAACTTCGCCTCTTCCATATCAAGGAGCGGCTCTGGCGCTTAACTTCATCTGGTGGAAGTTCATGATCGCTCAAATCCTGTCTCTGTAGTCAAAGCGTAACGAAGGAGATATGTGTTGATGGCTATTAACGGGATGGCTTCCTTATGTGCCATCGAAACTAGGTACTAACATCCAAGGATGCGGACTCAAGGTAAATACCTTCATCATCGAAATAACCTTCGAACGTGCCAGTGAAGCTGCTTCTTGTTACACCAACTTCCTTAGCGGCCACGACCAGCATTGTCCCGAAGAATTTGGTTCGGTCATTAACACTCGTGTCGTAGCTAATGTCTATAACCTGAATATCATTAATCATCCCGCCGGCTGATAGATCATCGACTTGAGCGTAGAGATCGTAATACTCAGTTCTACTTAACAACTGGCTTTTTACGAAAGCGACAACTTGGGGTTTTTCTATCATTGAATACTCCTCATCTGTATGCTGGGCGAGCGGCACTATTATACCTGTCGGGATTCACAAAGATGAAGAATGTTGCGTGACGACCCCTATTGCGGCTCTCGCGCTTCTACCCTTCTAGCAGGGTAAAAACTTTTAGAAACACTAACTTTTGCGGCCCTTCATCCTTATACGCGCGCATCGAATTCCTTCGTTCTTAACGGAACTTGCTAGTTCTATATGCAACTCCTATTCATCCTCAAGCAGCGACTCCACGTACACCCCGACAGGACGCGTGTTTCAAAAGGACTGGGAGCAGTGTCAGCAATTAGAATCACTGCGGGCAATGTTGTCCTCGGCCAGCGAATTATCCCCGACCCGGATGTCACCCTGTAGCCGGCATAGGCGATTGCCATCTTCGACAGTTGCAGCACGGCGTTATAGGCGGTCGCGCGAGCGGCGGTCGGCGGAGAGTCCTTCAATCGATCATTAGCATTGGGCAGACATAAATTGGCAAAACCGTTACCGCTGCTGCGAGTAACTTTAATCGTCTTACTCATCTTGCTCCTCCCTGAATGTTATCGGCTTCGTTTATTACACAGAATTGTGTAACGCAAATCTGTGTAATGGATTCCCTTGTCGTTGCTCCTCTTTACAACTTCCGTCGAGTCGTGTTTACTCCCCCACGCTTAATAAACTTAACTTGAAGAGAACCTCTATAAGTACAGCCGTCAAGCGCCTGCTCGAACAACCTGCCGGCTCACTCCTGCGCCTCATCCGCGTAGCAGATCAGCGCGAGCCGGGCAAAGGCAACGCCCAGTATGAGACGGTCTGCGAGTGCGACGGCTCATTCTGCGGTGCTCATGAGGGTATATGTGGAAACGCTCGGATTCTCGATTCCAAGTCGTTCATTCGGGCCATGGCCTGTAAGCTGTGCAACACGGCCCACCAAGCGTCCGCCCTTGCGGCAAGCGCGAGGCAACGGAAGTTTCCCGACTCCCCCGAAATAGACGAGGTCCTAAGAACAGCCTACAGGCAGTCGAGAGAATATACCTCTTGCGATTCTAGTCGCCCCAGAGGTTTGACGCTCAAAGAGATCGCGCTTCGCTTCGGGCGAACGCGTGCTTATCTGCGAAGGAGGGCAGAAGAGTTGAACCTTACCAGAAGACGAATAAAGCGCTGCCCAAAATGGACAGAGGAGGAGCAAAGGATACTGGAGAGGAGCGCGCACCTGTCCTGCCAAGTTATCCAGAAGAGACTCGGAAAGGAAGGGTACGAGCGAACGATAGGGGCCATCCGGGATCGAATTACCCTGCACCACTTGCGGCAGGGTACACCTTATTACCGCCAGGAGGAGTTATCCCGATTGTTGGGTGTCAGCGCGCAGGCAGTGAGGAGGTGGATGCGGGAAGGGTTGATTAGATGTCAGCGGATGCAGACGGCCAGTCCCACCGACCCTTTGCTGGTTCACCGTAATGAGATCAGGCGATTCATCCAGCGCAATCCGATGGCGGTTGATCTCAAGAGAGTCGATCAGTTCTGGTTCCTCGACCTCGTTTTCGACGGAAAGATCGGCGAGACTGTTGAGACCGTCTTGTGCAAGACTGCCTCACGTTCACCCAGCGGAAATTTGGAGACGGTCACCTACCACGAGGCGGGCCACGCTGTCATGGCACATGTCCAACACTGGAGGATCAAATCCGTTACTGTGGGAAAGCGGGCCGGGTCGCCCCGACGAATTACCGCCCACCCGCTGAGTGATTGGTTTAAGCCAGACACCTCACGCCCGCAGACCGAGCGGCAAATCCTCATCCTCTTAGCCGGACAAATTGCCCAAAACCTTTTCACGGGCAAGCGAAACAGCCGAGGCAAGGACTTCCCTCAAGCCAAGATGCTCGCAGGCCATGTAGCGTGTGAGGAAACGGAACTTAACGCTTTCCTTCGGTGGCTCTGGATACGCGCGCGGAACATCCTCAACGAGCCGCCCAATTGGGCGGCTGTCAAGGCGCTCGCTCAAGCCCTACGAGCTGAGAATGAAGTCCGCGGCCTGAGAACTATCGGCGAGCCTCAGGCGAAGACCATCATCGAGAGGGTGCTGAGCGGTGAACGCGCTTGAGGTTTGGAATGATAGTCGCAAGTGTAGGTTAAAGATTTAAGTCGATAATCGGAAGCACTGTGGCATAGAAGAGGCAGTACCATGATGACCTATCAGTATTGATTCAGTGATTTCGAGGAGACGTTCGTATGGCTGATGACGGAATTAAATTGACGCGCGAAGAGTTGTACCAAAAGGTTTGGGCAAAGCCCGCGACCAAGCTCGCAAAGGAGTTCGGAATTTCCGACGTGGCTCTAGGAAAGATTTGCAAGAGGCTGGATATCCCCAAGCCCTTTCCGGGCTACTGGCAACAGATCGAGGCCGGGCACAAAGTTAAACCAACGCCTTTACCGCAACTTAAGCAGGGAATTCCTAGCGAAGTGGTGATTTATCCAACTCCGGCAGGAACTCCCTTCCAGCCCCAAGACCCGAAAGTTGTGGAGCGAATCAAATCAGAGAGTCAGCCGGATAATCGCATCCGAGTCGCCGATACCCTTCATCATCCGCATCCGCTCGTCCGACAAACGAGACAAGTGTTGGAGAAAGCTAAGTCTGACGAGTACGGGGTAGTAAGCAGGCCGTGGAAGCAAAGCTGTCTAAGCCTTCGCGTTTCAAAAGTGGAGTTGAATCGCGCGTTGCGAATTATGGATGCGTTACTCAAAGGTCTCGAAGCGAGGGGATACTCAATCGAGGTGGGTAAAGATGATTCGGCCTTCACCTATGTTCTAATAGGAGAAGAAAAACTGACGGTGCGCCTGTCGGAGAAGGTTACCCGCAGCGAGAGAGTGACGACCGCGGAGGAGAAGAGAAAGTCCTCGCATTCGACCTCGGACCGCTGGGTCTATACCCTGAGCGGCAAACTCACCTTCGAGATCGACGAGTACGGTGGGGGCGGCTACAAGAAGAGATGGACGGACAAGGCACAGATACCCTTAGAAGAGCAACTTAATGAAGTAATTGTCGGGCTTCTTACGGCTGCTGAAGGGGAGCGCTTGGATCGGCTCAAACGGGAAGAGTGGCAGCGGCAATGGAAAGAAGAGGAACGCCTGCGAAAAGAAGTGCAATGGCGGCAGAACTGTATTGAAAGCCAGGCAGAGAAGTGGATCAAGAGTCAGAACATCCGAGCGTTCCTCAAAGCTTGCGAGAGCTTTATTCTCGAAAATTCAAGCGGAGCCATGCCGGAAAATCTTTCAGCCGAATGGCTACAGTGGGCTGAAAGATTTATAAATTGGCTCGACCCGTTGAAGAATGGTGAGTTTGAGAAGATGATTCAGCAACTCAATAGTGAGCATGGTTATTTCTAAATAATGTTGGATCTAATCATCTTTATATTAGAAAATTTGTTGTCGCGAGATTAATCGCGCTTTGTAGCGTCGCTGGTACTGAGTAATAGAGATGATTTTAGCAGCGGGACTGTGCAGAGCTTTTATAAGCGAGGCTGGCATTAAGTTATTTAGAACAGACCTGACATCTTTCTAGGGACGCTTATAACAAATTGATCCGCGAACCCCGCATTGCGCTTCAACCAGTATTATGCAAGACACTTTAAGATATTACTTGCGTAAAATCGAGTCACTGCGCCTTGGTCGCTCGCGTGGCGTGCCGGCACCTCATAAGCCGCTCCTTCTCCTGTCAATCCTTGATCTTATAGAGGCAGGCGAAATTCAGGCGAACCGTATCGAGCCGTCGCCTCGCCTTGTCGAAGCCTTTCTCAGATACTGGAAGCACATAGGAGTCGGTCACGCGCGCGTCTTTCTGCCGTTTTATCATCTGAGAACTTCCGGCTTCTGGCATTTACACCCGCGTAAAGGGAAAGAGCTCGTGCTGGGATCGGTCCGCGCCTTCAATGCAATGTCACAACTCGCCGGTATGATCGCATACGGCAGCTTCGACGACGAACTTTTTGCTTTGTTGCTTGAACCTGTCGCACGTGAGCATGTGCGACAGACGATCATTGACGCGCACTTGCCGCGCTACCGATCCGTAATTGAAGACATAGTCAATGAGAATCGAGAGGTCGCGCGCACCGAGCGCTGTCTTCTGCGGCAGGCGGAAAGGTCAATTGCGACTTCCGATGTGCCTGAATCGCCCGTCAGAAGCGCGGCGTTTCGGAGCGTAATAATGAAGCTCTATGATTACACTTGCGCCGCCTGCCGCCTGAGAATTATCACTCTCGATGGCGGCTCAGCCGTTGATGCCGTACATATCATCCCGTTCTCCATCTCGCATGACGACGGCATCGGAAATGGTCTCGCCCTCTGCAAAATACATCACTGGGCATTTGATAACGGGCTGCTCTCGCTTGATGATCGTTATAAGCTAATCATTTCAAGCACCTTCGATGAAACGGGGCCTGCCGCCCTCCTGCTCCACAATTTGAAGGATAATCAAATACTGGTGCCGTCCCGGAAGCCATTCCATCCTTCGTTACATGCTGTGCGGTGGCATCGCGCGAATAGGTTTCAAGCTTAAAAGAAACGAAAAATTTGACTTGACATTTCAATAACATTCATCTACCCTACCCCCGCCGTCCTAAGGACGGCGGGGGTAGGGTAGATGATCAATTATACAACATATCAGCGCCCTAAACTTTCTATCATGCGTGTGCTCGCCGAAGGCCTCGCTGCGGAGAATCGGAGGGTTCTCTCCGATTGGCGCGCGACTCTGCTTCTGCGCCAAGCCACACTTTCTCTACCGGCAGAGCAGCGAAGGTGGGAGCACATGCCTACCAGCATCGGCGAAGTCCACCCTATTCTCAAGCGCCTGGCTAAGAAGGGGGATTTGGAGCCGCTCCCTAAACTATCCCACCTTTACCTAGTCACGCTTCCTTACGCACGCACGGAGGAGGTCGAAGAGTCGGAAGTCTTAATGGAATTAAATCCCTTCGCTACTATCAGTCACCAATCGGCCATGGTCTTTCATCAGATGACGGACGAGTTGCCTAAGGAGATTCACGCGACTATCCCTGACGAAGGATCTGGCGGAATGTTGCCGCCGGGCACAAAACCGGAAGATTGGGACGGGCTGGCATTGATCCGAGGCCGCGTCGTCGACAAAATATTCAACCATCCTGTCTGGTGGCATCGCCTGTCGGGTGGCCGCATCTTCGGTGCGAAAGAGTATTCGCCGCGCGGCTACCCTGTGCGCGTCACCACCCCGGAGCGAACGCTGCTCGACGGACTGCTCCAGCCTGAGTGGTGCGGCGGCTTCGAGAGCGTGCTGAAGGCTTGGGCCGACTACAAGGACCTGATCGACCTCGAATCAATCGTCAGGTATGTCAACATCTTTAATGTTGGCATCCTCAGGCAGCGGGTCGGTTTCATCTTAGAGGAGTTAGGACTTTCAAATCCGGCCATCCGCGACTGGCCTAAGAAGGCGAAGCGGGGAGGATCGAGTAAGCTTCTTGGCAGCGCGCCCTTCGCGCCCACCTTCAGCGAGCGCTGGAAACTATCCATCAACGCCCCAATCGGCGTTCTTCACGAGGGAGCTGGATGAAAAACCTCTACCCCACATCCTTCGGCGACATTGCGCGTTGGGCCGCGGGGAGCGGCGTGCCCGTGAGCGAGGCGAAGTTTCGCTTCGCCCAGTATGGCGTGTTGCAGGCGATCACGGCTTCGAAGGCCTTGAGCAGCATTCTGGTATTCAAGGGCGGGAACGCCCTCGACTTCGTCTGGCAGCCCAACCGGAGCACTAAAGACTTGGACTTCTCGGCGAGGGAGTCAGAGCTAGGGGCCGAACAGATCAGGGAGTTGCTGGCGTCCAGTTTGCAACGCGCCGGGCGCGAGACTGGCATCACCTACCGGGTGCAAAGAGTCAAACAGAATCCTCCAGGCGCAAACAAAACGTTTATCACATACGACGTAACGGTGGGCTACGCATTGCCTGACGATCTAAGAAGTCGGCAGAAGATCGAGCATGGGGAAAATGTCTCTCCTGTAGTGCCCGTGGAGATCAGCCTCAACGAGCCGATCTGTGCAGTTGTCGAGATTGACATTGACGGCACTCACCCACTTCAGGTTTCCACCCTCGAAGACATCGTGGCGGAGAAGCTGCGGGCTCTCCTGCAGCAGCCGATCCGCAACCGCTCGCGCCGCCAAGACCTGCTAGACATCGCCGTGACCCTGCGCGGACACCCTGAGTTGAACCGCACGGAGGTAGCCGAATACCTGCTCCGAAAGGCGGCGGCGCGCGACGTGTCAGTCTCACGCGCGGCGTTTAGGCAGGAAGAGGTCAAGACCAGAGCGGCCCAAGGGTACAATGAGCTGGCCGCAACGACGCGCAACCTCTTCATCCCCTTCGAGGAGGCGTACGTGGAAGTGATGGCGTTCGTGGATCAGCTCAACCTGCCTGAGCGGCTGTAACATCCTGGCTCATGAAGTTTGTAAGTTCATTTTTTTGTGAACACGCCAGCTTAATGAACATCACTCTTCCGCACCGAGTTTTACTCGGAGGGGATATGCACGATGCCAACGACACGGAAAAAGCTCCCGCCGACAAGTTCTAAAGCCACGAAGCTGAAGCGACTATCGGCCCGAGAGATCCAAGACCTACGTGCCCTCGCCGACCAAACTGGCAAGATCATTCCCGCTACTTCCCCGCGAAAGGGCGGCTTCTGCTTTCAGACGATTGCCAAGGATATGGACCTCGCCAAGTATTGGCCTGGTAAATCCGATTCCAGAAAAGAAGCGATCTACCAGTTCATCAGCAAGGTCTACCAGAACCACCCCAGACTCATCTACAGGGTCTTTCGGGAGAACCTAGCGCGCGGCATCGAGCGCCGACACAAGGCTGGAGACCCCCGTCTTACAAGGGGAGATGGCGGCGCTCGATGAGACCCTGCGAAAGCTAGACATTAATCTCTCTAAAGAGATCCAAGAGTTGGACCTGCCTGAAGAACGCCCGAGGGTCGTCCCTCCGCCGTACGCTTTCCAGAAGATGGTTGATGAACTGGGCTTGCACCCTTACCTTCTTCCTGACTGTCCGAGACTATTCAAGGATGGCCACGTTAACGAGGCGGTGAGGAAGGCGCTCGAGAAGTATGAAGCATATATTCAGAAAAAGGCTGGACTTCATAACATCGGCACAGACCTGATGGCCAATGCATTTAATGAGAATAATCCGAAGATTAAAGTCGCTGACGTTTCTACGAAGCGCGGCCGCGGCTTACAAGAGGGGTTTAAATTCATCTCGATGGGTGGCATGGGGTTCTGGAGGAATTACTGTAGCCACGGTGATGAAGAACAGATGAGTCATCACGATGCCATTTCGATCATCGCCACGATTAGCCACCTGTTAAATTACATTGATGTGAGCGATGAAAAATAATTCGCACATTGGACAGATTTAATCTCCCTTTTCTTATTCGTTATTCTGCTTTGTCGAAAACGAGCACAACGGAGTTGATGCAGTAGTGCAGATTTGCAACCAACGGGCCGCGCCTCTATCGCCGAGAGCAGGACGGGGACGTCCGCCAGATGCCGGATTAAGTAGCGTGCAGCCAGCACGGCCTCCTCTCCAAAGGGTACGGCACGATTTCCGGGCGGGTCAGTTTCGACAGCCCGGCGTAATTCTCCAGCAACCCTTCCGCGCTCGCCTGATCAAGTTCGGCCGATTGAATCAGGAGGTTCTCTTCCACCTCTTCCCGGACCGCCTCGGCCAATACCAGCCGGCAGATGCGGGCAGCACATAGCGAGAGCACTGCACGGTCCAAGCCCTAGCGCGCGACCATACCCCCTGTCAACACGTTGAAGTCGAGAAGGAGGCGTACTCGGCTCCGCGTCACCGCCGCTTCGCCTTTCCTTTGGAGTCCGGGGCGTCGAGCAATCTTGGGTAGCGGCGCGCCATGACGCGGCGACGCGCTTCGGGGAGCGTCTCTTGCAGGTCACTCTCCGTGATGCCGGCCCCTGTAAGTGTTGAGGCGATCCGGTCGCAGAGGCGCTCGAATCTGGTCTGTTCCGGCATTAGGATGAGCCTTCTCCCGACGCGCAGCACAGAGATGGACGCGCCGGGTTTGAGGCCCAATTCCGCGCGGTACTCTTTGGGGATAGTCATCTGCCATTTCTCGCCCAAGCGGGTCGTCGAAAGGAATTCCACCACGATGCTTGTTTCAGTCATAAACGAAACGCCCTCAACACTAGCGTAAGGCATCCTACTAAAGTAAGGGGAATTATCTATATGACGCGGGTCATTAATCGTCAGCGTAGCAACGCTTCAGCTAGTTGCCAATATACGAGGAAACTGTCTATTTTGCGTCAAGTAGATAATTCCCATATCTACTGAGCCTCATAATCGCGGAATGTTTCACAGCCAGAGCATTCTACACGGTTATTGCCACTCTGAAAGGTAAAATAGCATCTAGGGTGATGACGGGTTACAGGAAGAACTCATTTCTGTAAACGCTCAGGGGAAGTGTGTTATAGTTCGATTTTGGTCAGTAGAGCCATTCTAAGAGAGGGACGAAGGCTGTGGCATCCGCAGATGTAGACAGAATCATTGAAGAAGCACGGCGACTCCCGCCGGACGATAAGCGGCGACTGCGCGAAGCACTCGACCGTGAAGAGCAGGCCAAAGTCCAGCCGAGCGACCGCGCCGTTGACCTATCCCGCGAGCTGCGCTGGATTGAGGAGCACCGCTCGGAATACGCCGGGCAGTGGGTAGCCGTGCGCGGCGACCGGCTTCTCAGCAACGGCCCGAACGGAAAAGAAGTTTACGAGGCGGCGCGGGCGGCGGGCGACGAAAGCCCGTTCGTCACCAGGATCGAGCCGACGGACGATCTGCCGTTCGGAGGGTGGTAAAGCCTTTGGCACACACTTTCCCCTTCCATCAACAAGTATGACGAATGAGGCCCAGGCCATAGAAGAGACCGCTCTGGCAGTCGCCGACAGGCGCGGCGTGGCGTTGCGCACGGCGATTGAAGTGTGGGCGAGCGCGTCGACGAGCGGGACCACGCGCCGGCGCGAGGAACTGATCGCCAAGAAGCGCAAGGCGGTCGAAAGCTTCTTCGCGGAGATCGGCAAAGACCCCGGCGAGGTGACACCCGTGGACGTGCAGGAGTGGTGTGACCGCATGAGAAGGGAAGACGGTCACCGCCCGGCGGCCGCGACCATTTACGCGCGGGTCTCTTTCCTCTCCTCTTTCTACGCCTGGGCCCAGCGCGAGCTGGGGCTGCGTCCCAACCCGGCGCTGCTCGCCCGCCCCAAAGCGCCGAAGCCCTACCAGACGGAATCAACAAAGTCATGGACGGACGAGGAGTTGCGCCGTATCACCTCTGCCGTCGCCGCGCACGCGGCGGGCGGTGACTTGGTCGGCAAACGCGATCTGGCGCTCCTCCTGATGTACACGAGCACAGGTCTGCGGCGTGAAGAAGTCATGGGCTTGCGCGGGCGCGATGTGCAGGTGACCGAAGAAGGACTCATCATCGGCGGGCGCGTCAAAGGCGGACGCTACCGGGCGAGGGAAGTGCGCGACGAGGAGACGAAAGCCGCGCTTCTGGGCTACCTGACTGCAGCCAAGCGCCTGCACGTGCTGAAGACGGACGCGCCGGTGTGGACACGACACGATAATCCGAAATTCGCGGGAGAGCCACTCACTTCTCATGCCTTTGTGCGTAACCTGAAACTCTACGCGCGGGAGGCAGGGATGGAGCACGTGCATCTGCACCAGACCCGGCACACCTTCGGGCGCATCGTGGCGGAGGAGACAGGCTCGATGATGGCGACGCAGGACGCGCTCGACCACGCCAACTTGAGTACGACGACCGTGTACGTGCAGCGCATCGCCATCAAGCGCGATTTGCACAGCGCGGCTGTTGCGCGACGCCGCAAAGGGACGGATGCCCTGTAAGGGAGGCATGCTAACGGCGCAGGCAGGGTAAGTCTATTTTCCTATTCCGCGCCTGCAGCGCGAGCCAGTATAGCAACCTTGTTGCTTGATATAACAGCATACGGAGAGTTATGGCAGCCAATTCAAGCGCGATTACTCAGCGATAAACTTCGTCAAAACGAGATCATATTCGAGTTTTGTTCGTTTTAATATTAGGTGGTCTTTCAAACGGCACTTTATTAGATCACTCTAAGTTTTGTTGTACGGTTTTGGCGAGGCAGTTAACGATGTCAAATCTCTGCGGTGGGATGTTCACCGCAGCTCGCTGAGAAAGCGTACCGATTGCGCCGACACTCATACACCGCAGCTTGCTGCGGTGCTGTTGGTTCTTGAACTGGACCAAGCTGAGTCAGGAACGAGAAGGGGCAAAGTCACGTTACAGCTTTTACCATGTATATAAAAGTTTTGAAATCTCTTGACACTAACACTATGAAGAGAATAAATTGCGTTGGCTCTCATGGCTCTCATGACTCTCTTTTGCTAGACGCTAAGTTGCTGCGTCCAACCCTTTATCTTTCTCGTATTCACAGGAACAGTCAATCTCCTCGCAAGCAGAAAGTTTTGCTAAATAAGGCAGCGATCAGGGTACGTTAAGACCGATCTTTTTAGCACTATTAACTTGAGAGATTGATCGCGCTAAATAGGGGTAGTTAAGGAAGGAGTTCAAAATGGATAAATTATGGCTCTGTTGCAAGAAATATGTTCCCGGATATAATCCATTCTTCAGCTCATTCTCCACTTATCAGGAATCGAATCAGTGAAACATAGTTCATCTCCATTCAAGTGGCGGCATTACGAGTCAACGATTATTCTTTTATGCGTCAGATGGTACTGCCGCTATCAACTCTCTTATCGTGATGTTGAAGAGATGATGCGTGAGCGCGGGCTCCTTGTCGATCACTCAACTGTGTTTCGTTGGGTCCAAAGATATGCTCCAGAAATCAACAAACGGCTGCGGCCTCATTTGAGGATGAGTGGGACGTCCTATCGAGTGGATGAGACTTACATTAAAGTCGGCAAGTCGTGTAAATATCTCTACCGCGCTGTAGACAAAGAAGGACAAACAATTGAGTTCCTGCTCTCAGCTAAACGCGATGTATCGGCAGCAAAACGGTTCTTCAAGAAGATGATGAGAGCCGATCATCGGAGGCTTCCATTCTCCATCAGCGTGGACAAGAACGCCGCTTACCCCGAAGCATTCGCTTCATCGCAAGACGAAAAGGTATTGCCCTCAGATTGTAAGCTGAGGAGAGTGAAATATCTTAACAATGTGATTGAGCAGGACCACCGCTTCGTCAAGAAGAAAGTGCGAGCGTCGCAATGCTTCAAACGCTTTCACACAGCAGAGCGAACTCTCGAAGGTATTGAGGCGATCAACATGATACGCAAAGGGCAGGTCAAAAGGTTAGCAGGTAATGATGCACAAGGGCAGGCGAAGTTTGTCGCTTCGCTGTTCGGGATAGCCGCATAGGCGCGCAGCTCTCAGGACCTTCTTTGGCTCAAACCAATCTTTGCAACGGAACCATGCTGTCCACGTACCGATCGGCGGCTTCGCCATTAACGAGCCAAATATAGGCCGTGCGCCCGTTGCTTTTCGCGCGGAAGTCATACTCAACACAGACCTCAAAAACCCACTCGGTGCTGGAGAATCGCAGCACCCCCTTCCTCGTCGGCGATTGCGGGCGGCCGAGGGAGTCGATGGTCAAGTAATCTGCAGCGCTGGCGGGACCATCAGGTGCACGCGTGATTTCGTAATGCAGTCCGCCTTCTCGGCGTACAATGGCGCCGACGCCTGCAGATATTTGGTAATACGGGGCGAGCGGCGGGGCTCGAGAAATCATCGAAGAACTCATGCTTGCGCACGGAAGCTTCGGCTCCTGGACCTCCAGCCGCTACAGCCGGACTGATTTTCGCGCGCTTGGCCATGCGAACGAACATTACCGCTTGTACCGGCCGGCGGCAACAGAGGGGTAGGACGCAGTGACACTAGCCGCTGGCGCAGCTACGCGCGCCACGCTCCTCAGGACTGGGGCAGCTCTCTTCACGAAACTGCTATTTCACTGCCTTCAATTGGGCCGAGCAAATTCCTTTGTGAATTTGTCGTACCATAGTCTGTTTATGAAGAAAAATCGTCCGCAAATCGACAAGGTAAGAGCTTCTCGTGATGGCCATGAGTTTCACGAGTCATGGGCAGCGCGGAAGGCTCTTCAACTTGTCATGCCATCTGATGATCTTGTGGGAATAGCCGTCGAAGGACTCGCTTCCGCCGATCAATCAGGCGCATCGGCAGCAGCGGTCGAGATTGCCGACCTTACCTTGTACCACGGAAGGGGGCCGACATTTGGGGATGCCCACTCGGTAGTCATTGTCCAGTTCAAATACTCGATAAGCTCAAAAAGTGTCCCCTTTCGTGCAAGTGATGCCAGAAAAACTATCGACAAGTTCGCGGCAGCATTCACAGATCACAAGAGGAGGTATGGTGCGAAAGATGTCAATAAGAAGCTCTCCTTCGAGCTTATAACGAACAGGCCCATTGCCCCTGAATTCAGCGAAGCAATAGGTGCTCTTGCAGCGGGAACTCCGCTAAAAGGTGAAGCGAGAAAGCAAGCGACTCAGTTTGCGTCCGCGTGCGGGTTCAAGGGTAAGGGACTTGCTCAGTTTGCACAGAAGGTACGTGTAACGGGCTTGGCCGGAAATCTTAGACAAAACAAGGAACGCCTTTCCCGTGTCCTCGCCGATTGGTCGGTTGCTCCCGACGCAATGGCACGGGCGAGACTGGGTAACATGAGACAGTTGCTCCGGGATAAAGCAGGCTCGGCAGGCGAAGGGCAAAACATCATAACTCGGACGGATGTACTCGACGCCTTGGAACTGCAAAGCCCCGAAGACCTCTTTCCATGTCCGGCCAGTTTTCCAGATATTGGCAACGTCGTTGAGCGCGAACAGTTATCGACTCTTGTCAGTAGCATTCCACAACTGAACAAACCGCTCATGATTCACGCCGATGGTGGTGCGGGCAAAACTGTCTTTCTTCAAAGTCTTGCGAAGATTCTGGGTGTTATTCACGAGACAGTCCTGTTTGATTGCTTTGGTGGCGGAGCTTACCGTGCACCGGAAGATGGGAGGCACCTTCCAAAGCGTGGCCTGATCCACATCATCAACAATCTCGCAGTAGTTGGCTTGTGCGATCCGCTCCTGCCAATAAATGAGAACGTGGAAGAGCTTGTCAAAGCTTTCCGGGGCCGGCTCGTTCAGGCAGTTGCAACACTTCAAAGAAGTTCGCGCGACAAACAACTCCTCCTGTTCATCGATGCTGTAGACAATGCCGCTGAGCATGCGAAAGACAAGGGGGAGTTGGCTTTTCCGAGCCTTTTGCTTGAAAGCTTCCACCATAATGGCCCTGTTGCCGGAGTTCAACTCATCGTGAGCTGTCGCTCATATCGACGCGATATTTCGAGGGGGATGACTCCACCCGAAGCGTGCGAGGAATTCAAGCTGGAACCGTTTAGCCATGCAGAAGCGGAGAAGTATCTGCGTGATCGCATTCCGAAAGTAACCGACACTGAAATTCAGGTTGCATATTCGCGCTCTAAAGGTAACCCACGAATACTCGAACACCTTGCGCTTAGTGACAGGGGACTCCTTGATCCCTCCGAAATAAACAACGTTATAGAGTTAAACGATCTCTTACACGAGCGCATTCGTAAAGCCCTCGCCGAAGCTTTGAGACGAGGTTACAAGGAGTCTGACATCAATGCATTCCTCGCCGGTTTGTCCGTTTTACCGCCGCCCGTTCCACTTGATGAGTACGCAGATGCGCACGGCTTGGACCTCAGCGCAGTACATAGCTTCGCCGCCGACTTGGCCCCTCTGCTCGAGCAAACAACACATGGATTAATGTTCCGCGATGAGCCTACGGAAACGCTTGTTCGTGAAGTTTACGCTGCCAAAGTAGATACGCTACGCGTCCTAGCCGGGAATCTCTTCAAAAAGCAAGGAACCTCGGTATATGCAGCGAGCGCGCTTCCAGGCCTGCTTCATAAGCTTGATGACGGGCAGCTCCTGTTCGATTTGGCATTCGATGAACGCTTTCCAGCGGCTATCACAAGTACCGTAGGTAAGCAAAACATACGCTACGCAAGACTAAAAGCCGCCGTTCGGTATGCGGCGCGGAAGGAGGATTTCGACCGTCTTGTTCATTTGCTGGTGGAGTTATCGACCCTCGCTGCTGTTAACGAGCGCGGTACGGGCTACGTGCTCGACAGTCCCGATCTAGTTATCGCGTCCCATGATGTTGACGCGACCAGACGGCTTTTCGAGACGCGTACCCGATGGCCCGGAAAACGCTACGCCAGAGTTACAATTGCAAGCGTCTTGTCAGGCGATTTAAGCGACGCGTACCGATATGCTGTACATGCCGATGAATGGATCCGTCACTTCTATCGGCAGAAAGAGGACTACCAGAGAGACAAAGGTGGGCCGGGAAGGCTCGATATCGCGTCGGTTCCCTTATGCCTTGTTGCGCAAGATCGAGGGGCTGATGCCGCACAGTTCATGAGGGGATGGAAAGATTGGTACGCCTACGAGGTTTCCGAGCGTATCTTCACGCTGCTGCTCCAAGCGGAAAGAACGGGAACGGTCCCATCCGCCAACATTCGTCTCTTTTTGGATTCGCTGAACTCCCAGCCAGGCGTCCTTGCAGCGGCTCTCTCTTTTCTGCCACTAGAGAACCCTGTGCGCCGACGTTTGGTCCGAGAACTCGCCAAAGCCTGCGAGAAGAAAAAGACCATTGAAAAGAGCCAGGATTTCTACCGCGAAAGGACTTATCTGATTCAAGACGGCCTTCTGAAGGCCGCAGCCATCGCGGTCGCAATGAAAATGCACGCGGAGGCGCTTGCAATTGCTGAAGCCATTCCCAATGAACGACCGAGCCTATGGTCATTCACAGATCGATTATCTAACAAGGATGCGTTTCATTTCATCATTTCAACAGCTCTTCGTGCCGCTGCGGAAGGCGTAGCTATCACCGAACATAAGCTCCTTCCACAGCAACTCTTCGATATCGGTGAGCAAGTGCCGAACGGAACTCACGGAGATGCCTTCAAGAAAGCACTAAAAACCGAACTGGAGGCGCGCTCGGAAGCCCAGCAAGGATCGTCCGACCAGAATAAACAAATCAGCTATGACACCAAGAGAGATGCGGAGCACTTCATCGACGAGCGACTTGAGCCACTGTTTGAGATCACTCAGGCGTTGGCCGCGATGCTTTCCGTTGGTTCGGGAAAAGGGGACAAGCGATTCCTGGAAGTGGTGGATTTGTGGACCAAGTTCAGAATGAAGCGGGAACGGTACTCGGAGGTTCACGAAAAAAACTGGTTTTTCGATCTGTTGGGACAGCAGCTAATAATCTTTGCCCTCTGGGCTCGGCCTGACATTAAAGCCTCTTCTGCGGAGGTATTTGTCTCTAGGCTCAGCGAACACGGCAACACATCAACATCAACACTCATTGAGATCGTTGCGATTTTCGCGAAAAGGCCGGAGTTGCAGGAAGTGGCAGGTAGGATAGCGCTGAGTGCGAAGGCTTTGATCGAGCGTGACGATGAAGTGAATAGCCGGGCATCACAATTCGCACGATTGTCGCGGGCCATCATGCCCGCAAGCGTCCAGGAGACGGCGTCATATTTCCGCCTTGGTCTTGAGCAGATGGACGCCATAGGCTCAGGTGACTATCAGTTCACAAGTGAACTGTTGCACTTTGCGGCGGCGCTACGTGGCGAAGAGCTCGAAGAAGTTGACTTTCACACACTATCAAACATATGTGAACTCAATATCTACGATCAGGATAAATTTCCCTGGCTGGGTTTCGCGAGAGCATTTGCTCGCATATCAGGATGCAGATCGCTAGCAAAACTAGCTCGATTGGATGACCGTGACAAGAGTTCTCTAGATTACACCTTGCTGCCTTACCTCTTTGCGCTCATTGAACAGGACAAAATCGACCCGTCAATCGCTTTAGGTTTACTTCGTATTTCTGCTCCCGTAGAGTTTTACGAATGCGGTACGGAGCAAGTGGCAGAACTCCTCGCTAAAAAGCAGCACCCGAACTCAAAGGCGTTATTAACAGAGCTGACTTTGCAGTTCGAGCAGACTCATCCTGGCGTTTTCATGCCTAGTACTCTTGCAACGCTTCACAAAATCGCCGAACGAGAACTAGGTAAGGACTCAGAGATAGCTACCTACCTCTCAATCGCCGCGCCAAAGTTTGAGAAGCTGCGGAACGAGGAAAACGAAAACCAAAATTATCACAGCACGCAATATTCACACTTCGCGGAAACTGCAATCGATCAGGCAGAAGAGGATCGGCGTGCCCTGAAGAAGATTGTGGATGAAACGGATCCCGCTGACGAGGCGTCAATGTCGCAAGCTGTCGATGCACTAAATAGCTTGAAGAACGTCTTTGATTTGAAGGGCGAATTCTTTAATACCGTCCGGGGTAAGCTCAAATATGCAGAAAGGCCTAAATATGTTCAGATAGTCTCGCGGCTTGAAACGCTCGGCGTTTACGCAAAACTCGGCGAGTTGAAGCAGTGCAAAGATGAATGGGGCACTTCCTCTGTAGCCCTAGAAGAGGTGTTCCACGATATCGGAGTGCCCCTCATCCAAATCCATGCGGATGACCTAGTTGATAATGACTACCTTTCTAACTCCACACTGAAAGACATTTCCCAACTCTCTGGTATTCCACTTCCGGCGTTGGTGCTCGAATTGATCCGTGTATTTGCGGAGCCCGATTCTCATTTGCCTGCGTCAATCTGGATGAGCCTCGCAGCAATCGTCTGTCAGAAGACAAAGCGAGAGGAGGGTCAAATCGCACTCAAACGATTGCTAAACAGCAACGCCGCAAAGCTAGCATCAACGGTAGTGGACGGTGTTTGGAAAGAAGGGCTTTATCCGAAAACCGGCGAGACCGATATAGCCGCGGGCCTTGTGTGGCGCTGCTTGGGGGCACCTTCTGCTGCACAGCGTTGGAGGGCTGCTCACAGTATCCGATGCTTCGCACGCTTTGGGAAATGGGAGGTACTCGACGCCCTCATCGGAAGGTTTCATTCCACGGATGCTCACCCGTATCAAGCGCCAGAACTCCCCTTCTACTTTCTGCACGCGAGGCTATGGCTGCTGATTGCGATTGCGCGAGTCGCAATGGATCACCCACAGAATATAGCGAGATATGCCGATCTGCTGAAGACCGTCGCGTTAGACACGAATGTGCCACATGTACTAAGTAACTGGAAAAAAGTTCTTTGACAATTACAATGAGTCATTGAAGCAGCGATAAACTGCTGAGTAAAACGATGACTCATTTCGAACTCAGTCGTAAAGAGCAAAAAGAACTTGAATGGCTCATCGCTCATACCCACGACGCGCGCCTCCTACAGCGTGCCCAAGCCATCCTGTGGTTCGTCATGGGCGAGAGCTGGACGCCATTGCCTTGCGCCTGTTGGTCTCGCGACAAAGTGTCTATAACTGGTTCGAGCGGTTTCAAGAGCGCGACTCGTTGCCCCTCGCGACTCGCCTCGCCGATGCCGAACGCAGCGGGCGTGCGCGCACCGCGCACGGCATCATTGATCCGCTGATTGATGCCGTGATTGATACTGACCCACGCGAACTCGGTTATCGCTCGACGGTCTGGACGGCGGAGCTGTTGCGAGCCTACTTGAGCGAAGAACATCAGATCATGGGGTCGAGCAAAAGTGTCTCGTTCGCCATCGCTCGCTTGCAGATCCGCTGGAAGCGTCCACGCCATCGGCTGGCGCTGCGCCCTGAGACGTGGCGGCAAGCCAAAGGGGGCTAAAACGCGGGCTGGCGGGGCGCAAGCGCACTGTCATCCTGATGCTGGACGAAACCATCATCACGGAAACGCCGCCGCTCTACAGTTGCTACTGCCGGATCGGGGAACAAGCTTGTGTGCCGATCACAGGCAACCGTCGGAAGCGCATCCTGCACGGGGTCATCAACATCAGCAGCGGAGACGCGGCGCTGCTCATCACGGCGGAATGGAACCAGGACACGCATCAGGCTTTCCTCTTGATGGTGCGCGCCCGCTGGCGCGGCTGGCATATCATTCTCTTTGAAGATCGGGGCACGCC
>QHXQ01000038.1 GCA_003223935.1 Acidobacteriota bacterium
AGTGAGAAACTGGCCGGGCAAGGTTTGTGCTTGCTCGCACCCTATCGTTCGGCTCAACGGGAGAAGAAGCGATGGCCTCTTTGGCTGGTGCAGAAGCGGCGGCGCATTGAGACAGTCATCGGACAACTGGTCGAACGCTTTCACGCCAAGAGGGTCTGGGCGCGGGACAGATGGCACTTCTTCTCTCGCTGGTTGCGCAAAGTGATGGCGCATACTTTATTCGTCCAGTTATGTCAGCAGCATGAGTTGCTGCCGTTGCGCTTTGCAGAACTTGTTACAAACTGAAACCTGCACACGGGGTCAGCTACTTGACACAGGTAGTTAAGCGTCAACTCGGTAAAGCTTAGGCCAGTTGAGGCGGCATCCTGAGATAAAATATCTATCCGGCGGCAAGTAGATAATCACCTTTTTTCGGATAGCAGTATCAGACAGACGAACTCGGAGTAACAGAACCGGAAGTAATGATGAGCAGTAATGGCCGAAGATTAATCGGGGCAGCGCGCGAGCCGCAAAGCCGTTGGTCGCCTGCGCTGTTGAATGTCGAACGTCTGCTCGCGCGCGCGGGTGCGACCATCGCTGCGCGTGGACGCGCCTACTACGCGCAGAAGTGGCGCTTGCGCGTACAGCACGTGAGCGCAGACGAGGCCGTCGTCAGAGTGCGGGGCAGCCAAACGTATGAGGTCGAGTTCTGGCGGGACGGAAACCATGCGCACCCTCTCTGCGACTGTCCGTATGCAGGGTACGAAGAGAACGTGATCTGCAAGCACGTCGTCGCGGCGGCGCTATTTCTCCGGGACTACCTGATTGAAAGCGCGCCGGTGCCGTGGGCGGATGTCTTATCACAGGCGGTACGCACTGCTTCAAGCCCTACGCCGAAGAGACCGGCGGAGTTTCTGTTCTTCAGCCTGCAAGCGCGCGGCAGTTCTTGGGCCGTCGTGCCCTACACGGTCGCCGCGTCTTTCTTCCCTGAAACGGCGCGGCAGGACGCTACGGAAGCGACGCGCGTGGCAGTGGAGCAAAATCTCTCGTCACAAGCGGAAAAGATCAGTCCTTACGAGTCGAACGGGCAGCGTGTCTATCCGAACGTCACCCACGCGCAGGCCGCTTTGGTCAAGATGCTCGCGTCCGCCGGGACGTATTACGACAACTATTACGTCGGCGCGACGCTCAACCTCGGCGCGCTGTTCGCGCTGCTGGCGGGCGGCCCGCTCTTTTTTGGCACGGACAAGAATCCGCTCAAGCGGCCACTGGAGATTTGCACGGAGTTGGCGCACATCGAATTAGAGATGGAGCAGGCGGCTGAAGGCGGGATGCGCCTCAGCGCGCTGGCCGTCGCGGGCGCACGCGCCTTTCCGCTGCAAGGGCGCGAGATGCAGATCGTCTCTTACAGGCCGCTCTGGCTGCTCGCCGATGAGACCCTTTTCCAGTTGGACGCGCCGCCGGAGGTCTTCGCCCTCTTTCAACAGAATCCGACTGTCAACATCCCCGGCGACGAAGAGCAGGCTTTCTTTGAACAGCACCTGCCGCACCTCGCCGAGCGTTTCCCCTTGCGCGGCGAGGCCGTGCGGTGGGAAGAGTTGCGTGATCTTACGCCCGTGCCGCGCCTTTATCTGACTGAACAGGGGAAAGAGTTGTGCGTCGAGTTACGTTACGCCTACGGCGACTATGAGGTGACATACAGCCGCAACGCAACTTCGCAGAGCATTCGCCGCAACGCGGAGACGGGCGCGCTCGTGCGCATCGCGCGCCAGCCCGAACGTGAACAGGAGTTGTGGGAAACGCTCGGCGCGAAGACCTACGGCCTCAAGCGCGCGCCCGTGAGCTACAACGCCCTGCGCGGCCCCACAGCCGGTCTCTTCCTGTTGCGCGCCAACACGCACCCGTTCGATTTTCTGCTGCGCCACGTCCCGCAGTTGGCCGCCGCAGGCTGCGAGATTTACGGCGAGGCGGAGTTGAAGCTGGCGCGCATCAATCGCAGTCGCCCGACGATCTCTTTCGGCGTCACTTCGGGGATTGACTGGTTCGACGTGCAGGCGGTCGTGCAGTTCGGCGATGTGGAGGTCGCGCTGGCCGAAGTGCGCCGCGTCGTGCGCAAGCGCGAACGCTTCGTCAAGCTGGCAGACGGCAGCATCGGCGAAATCCCGCCCGAATGGATCAAGCAGTACCGGCATCTCTTCGCGCTCGGTGAAGAGACGGAGAAAGGTTTGCGCCTAGCGCACCACCACCTGACATTGCTCGATCAACTGCTCGCGGACGACGAGCGGGCGCGCACCGATAAAGAGTTCCAACGCCGCCGCGCGTCGCTGCGCAACTTCGCCGGCATCAAGCCGCAGAAGCTCCCCAAACATTTCCACGGCGAGCTGCGTCCATACCAGAAAGCCGGCTTCGACTGGCTACACTTTTTACGCGAGTACAACTTCGGCGGTTGTCTCGCGGACGACATGGGCGTCGGTAAGACGGTGATGGCGCTCGCCTATCTGCAATCGCTCAAAGAGCGCGGGCTGGCCAAACGCGCGAGCCTGCTGGTCGTACCGCGCTCGCTCGTCTTCAACTGGGAGCGCGAGGCGGCACGGTTTACGCCGCGCCTCCGCCTGTTGAATCATGCCACGCCCGCGCGCACCGCAGACATCTCGGACTTTGACGATTACGATCTGGTGCTGACGACCTACGGGCTGCTCCGGCGCGACATAGAGATGCTGCTGCACTACGAGTTCAACTACCTGATTCTGGACGAAGCGCAGGCCATCAAGAATCCGCTCGCGGAGACGGCCAAAGCCGTGCGCCTCCTGCGCGGCGCGCATCGCCTGACGTTGACGGGCACGCCCGTAGAGAACAACACGTCGGAACTCTGGTCGCAGTTCGCTTTTTTGAATCCGGGACTTTTGGGCAACGCCGAATACTTCCGCGAGGAGTTCGCTACGCCCATCGAGCGCAAGGGCGACGAGCGCGCCGCACAGTTCCTGCGCAAGCTGGTCTATCCCTTCATCCTGCGACGCACGAAGGATCAGGTCGCAAAGGATTTGCCGCCGCGCACGGAGCGCCAGCTAATCTGCGATATGGAGCCTGCACAACGTAAGCTCTACGACGAGAAGCGCGCTTACTACCGCGCGCTCCTGCTCAAGCTGATCGAGGATGAAGGCATCAACAACGCGCGTTTCCGCGTGCTCGAAGGCTTGCTGCGCCTGCGGCAGATCTGCAATCACCCGCGGCTCGCGGTGAAGACGTTCCGGGGCGGCTCAGCGAAATTCGAGTTGTTGTTGGAAACACTCGAAACGCTCCGCGCAGAGGGGCACAAGGCGCTAGTCTTTTCGCAGTTCGTCGGCATGTTGAAGCTCTTAGAGGCGGAGTTGAAGCAGCGCCGCATCCCTTTCGCCTACCTCGATGGGCAGACGCGCGACCGGCAGGAGCGCGTGGACGCTTTTCAGCAAGACCCGTCCATCCCCTTCTTCCTCATCAGCCTCAAGGCGGGCGGCGTCGGTTTGAATTTAACGGCGGCAGACTACGTGATACACATTGACCTGTGGTGGAATCCTGCGGTCGAGATGCAGGCCACTGATCGCACACACCGCATCGGGCAAGACAAGCCCGTCTTCATCTACAAGCTCATCGTGCGCGAGTCTGTCGAGGAGAAGATTCTTGAGTTGCAAGAGCGCAAGCGCGCCCTGGTCACGCAGTTGATTGCCACCGAGAGCAGTTTTTTCAAGTCGCTCACCGCTGCCGATGTCGCAGCGTTGTTCTCTTGACGATGCGCGATGAAGACTCACCTCGCTGCGTGCCCAAGCCCTCAGGAGCACAAGCGCCCGGTATGCCTAACAGACTTGACGGGGTAACCGTGCAGCAGAGTCATATGAACTCCTTTACTGAAGAACCGGGACAGATGTGCGTCAGGAAATCCACCTGCCGCCCATACAGCAACCTCACTTTTTAGCCGCGCTGACTGCTCCGCTCTCAGTCTCCTCGAACTGATTGATGCGCACAGAGCCTTCGGGGAAACGGGCCGTGATTTCCAGTTCCCCGCCCATCGCCTCGATGTATTCGCGCAGCGTGCTCACGTACATGTCGGCCCGCCGCTCCAGCTTTGAGACCGCCGCCTGCTTAACGTTTAACTCCTCGGCAAGCTTCTCCTGCGTCATCTTCCGAGCGGCGCGTAGCTCGTTGAGCGGCATCTCGGCGATGAGCCTCTCTGCCTTCTGCTCGGCGCGGGCGCGCGCCTGAGGCGACATCCGCTCCTTCAGCGTCTTGAATGACTTAGCCATCTTCGAGCAAACCCTCCTTTTTGAGCGCGGCGAGGTGCCGGTCGTAAATCTCATCGGCGAGCGGCACATGAGTGTCGTACCACCTGTCGTCGCCAGTCTTGTCGCCGCCGATCAACAGTATTGCGGCGCGCCTCGGGTCAAAGGCGTAGAGCACTCTAATAGGCCGCCCCTTGTGCTGGACTCTTAGCTCACGCATGTGCGCGTGCCTCGCCCCGCGGATGTCGCTGCTGTAGGGAAAGGGGAGCGTCGGCCCCTTCTTTTCGAGGAGGGTCACATAGGCGGCGACCGTCTCTTGCTCAGCCTCGCTGAGGCTGTCCCACCACGCCTCGAATTCGTCCGTGTATTCGACCTCCCGTTCCACAGAAGGAATATAACAGATATGGAATGTTCGTCAAGGAGGCTTATTGGGTTTAGGGCGGGTGGTATATTCAGGCGGGATGAGTATACAGGATGTGCTTGGCGTAACTCCAAAAACCTTCGATACCGTTGATGTGATTTTTAGTTCTCTTGTCCACATAGGCTTTTGAGTGATTGACCTGGTGATGTTTACCGTACCGCTTCAAAGATTGATAGCCGCGAAAGCTGTCGGTGTAATAGACCGAGCCTTTCCGCGTCTTGGCGCGAATGTGCTGCATCAGCTCAGCCGGCGCTGACGTGCTCCACGACTTTGGTGTACACACGCCCCTTGCGCTCCAACAGTCCGAAAACGAGGCTTTTGCCGGCGGCCCCGCGCCCGCGTTTACCTTTGCGCCGCCCACCGAAGTAAGCCTCATCAAGTTCGATCTCGCCGCGCAGTTTGCCCGCTTCAAGCTCGGCCGTGTGGTAGAGACATGCGCGCAAGTGCTGATAGACACGCGCCACCGGCTTCTGATCCAGCTTCAGGTCTGTCACCAGCCGGTAAGCCGGCACCTGCTGGTAGAAGCCTTTGATGATCTCCAACTCGCGCCGCAGTTGCGCGCGCGATTTCTGCCGGTCACAGCGCCGACATTTAACGTAGCGGTGCGCCGTGCGGCAGACCTTGAACGAGCCGCAGAAGATGCACTTTCTGCCTCTGCTAAAGTTGGCCGCACAACTGAAATGGCTCGATCTAACTGTAACCATGCGTACTTAGCTTATGACGCTGGTTACTTTTCTCCCTAATTACCTAAAAACACGACAACATTCTTTGGCGAGCGGTCACACAAGCATTTTGAATCGGACATCGCATCTGGATGATGTAAAGTCCTTTACGACATAAACCACATTATCCGATGCCAAGGGTCACTCGCCCGACTCCTCCCCAGCACGCCTGCGCCGTTTCAGTTCCCGCGCCGAAGGCAGCCGCTGTCGGCAATGCTGCACCGCCAAGACCCAGACCTCTTTCGCCTCCGTGTCGTATTCGTAAACTACGCGGTGCTTTTTGCCGACGATCAGTTGCCGACAGCCGCGGAGAGACCGGTGTAGCCTTTCGAGTGGCGCGCCCGACTCCGGGAAAGACGCAAGGAGATCAACCCGCTCGACGATCTCGAAGGCTAACTGTTGGTCGAGCGCTTCGAGTTGCGCGAACGTCGGTGTAGCCCATTCGACGCGAATTATCATCTCCTAGCGCGCCCCGCCCGCTTCGGCGCTCCCGCCGCCCTCTTCCTGAGCCGTTTCTTCACCTCGTCATGTGAGAGCGTCTGGCCCGAGGCGCGCGCCGCCCGCGCACTCTCGACCATCCCGATCAACTCGAGTTCATCTAAGCGCTCAAGGTCGGACTCCATCTGCGCGTAACGCTCTGCTGACAGAAGGACCGCCGCCGGGCGCCCGCGGTGCGTGATGACGACCGAGTCGTCCGCAGCGGTCAAGTCCGTCACTATCTGGCCAGCCGCGCGCTGGAGGTCGGTGATGGGAATAATCTTCTGCATGGTTCTTGCCTCAGTTAATATACAACTTGACTACACAATATAGTATACATTTAACCCTGTAGATGATCTAGAGTTTTACCCCGCCCCTCACCCGACTAAGGAAATCAAGCTAAAGTGTACACTGCGGTTATAATCGCAGACGCTAAGCGCAAGCCGTGCCCTTAAATCTCTTAGGCTTCACCCGGCGATGGCAGCAGACTGATCTGCGCTGCCGGAACCCACCAAGTGGGCAATGAAGCGACCAGTTTATCGACATACATTTTGCTCGCCGCCGATTCGTAATAAGTGCTCTCCGCCTCGAGCGCCGTGTACAGGGCGTCTTTAATTATCCCTTCGAACTCCTCTTCGCGCATCTGCGATGTCCGGTTGTGATAAGACTTAAACCGCTGGACGAATTTGTATCGCTCCAGCGCGCGCGTAACAGCCGTCGCCAGAAACATCGCGTGTTTCTGATTCTCATCGAGGTTCATCCCGATCTCTTTTCCGCCGTCCCAGTAATCCTTGTCGAACGGATCGATTTTCACGCCTTCCGTGATGGCCAGAATCTGCTCGCGCAGAACCTCCGCGCCGTGCTCTTTCAACTTCATGCCTTGCAGCACGCGACCCAGGTTTGTGAGGAGCGCGGTCTCGTGGAGGTCATCCTCCCTGCAAATGTATTGGATCGAAGAGATCACATCTTCGTACTTCCCTCTGAGCAGATCGAGCGCTACCTCGCAAACCCACGTGTGTGGGCTATATGAGACGCGCGTCCATTCTCTTCGAGGCTTCTTCCGCCCGCTCGAGATCGCCAGCGTGAAAATATCCGACCGCGTCCGCAAATATCTCATTGAGTTCCTGCTGCGCCAGCCTTAACAACTCGCCCGCGCCGACCTCGTGAAGTCTGGCTAACTCGCCTCTGGTGATCCGGGAGCCGAAGAAAGAATGGGTCCGGGTACTGATCTGCAGCAGGCCGTCGCCGGCGATTGAGTTGATTTCGTTGAGCGTCAGGCCCAGTTCTTCGGCGACGATCGCGAGCGGGATTTCGTTATACTGGCCTGGGTCGTCGAGCACCGAAAGCTCGTCCTTCAGTTCGGCTATTTTTTCGCGCTGGCGGCTGCGCCAGCTTTCGAACCCCTCGTCCGTTTTGTACTGCCGGCGCGTCTTCTTTTCGTATTCGGCTTCCAGCTTCTCAAGCTCGCGGGCGAGCTGCTCTCTGCGCTCGGCTACCGGGGGGCGTCTGCTTTTACTCGCGGCCATTCAAATAATCCACCTTGAGTCAAGTGGATAATCCCCAATGTTTTGAAGACATCGCGCCCGACAAGCTCCTCCGGTGTGAAGCCTAGAATACGCTTAGTAGAGGGGCTGGCATATAAAACTTTCCCTGCTGCGTCGATGAGCATGATGCCATCCGAACTGTGCTCAATGAGCGAGCGGAAACGCTCCTCGCGCTCGCGCAGCGCGTCAGTCTGCGCCTGCACCGCGGCGAGCGCCCCGGTATAGGACCGGGCCACATTGGTGAGCTGTCGACGGGTAATAAAGGCGAGCAGTCCACCTAATAAGACCGCCAAGCCGGAGACCAGCCAGATGGCAAGTCGGGTAGCGCGCTGGGCCGCCTGCACGCGCACGCCACCTAACGCTTCTTCGGTTTGCACGAACGAGGCAAATTGAGCGCGCATGGCAACCATGAGCCGTTTACCGCGCCCGCTGGCGACGTGTGCCCTGACATCACCGCCGCGCTCTGCAAGCGCGACCGCCTCGGTCGCATACTGCTGCCATTCCACAGAGAGCTGGCGCACGTCAGCAAGCCGCTACGTCTGCTGTGGATCGTCCGCGACAAGTCGACTTAGTTCCTTGACTAAACCACTATGCACTGAAAGTGCATAGGTTTCCCGCGGACTGAAAGTCCGACTCATTCAAGGATGAACGGGTCACTTTCTCGGTTAGATGGATGCCGATGATGCTCAAGGTACTCTTGCACCGCTTCCTCCGTGATGTTACCCGTGCTCCATGCCCCGTAGCCGATGGCCCAAAAGTGCCGCCCCCAGTACCGCTTCCGAAGCATCGGATATTCCTCTTGCAGCCGGCGACTCGTGCGCCCTTTCAGCCGCTTGACCAAGTCCGACAGAGACTTCGACGGCGGGTACTCGATATGCATATGCACGTGGTCTTTGCTGACTACGCCCTTGAGAATCCGCACGTCCTCAGCGTCACAGATTTGCACGAGCAAGTCCCGGCAGCGCACTTTGATGTCGCCTTCGAGCACGTGGTAGCGGTACTTCGTGACCCAGACGATGTGCGCTGTCAGGCGCGTGCTGGTGTGCCCGCTGTGTCGGTTGTCTGTCACGGGCGCGACTTCTACCACGCAGTAGAAGTGTGTAGCAACTGAAAGTCTTGCGCTGAAAGCGCATAGTTTCAACTAGCGTGTTTGGGACAATGAAGGGGCGACCTGCGGCAGTGCCTGCCGGTACGGTTCCAAGAAACTTGGGTCTGAGGTGAGGAGGTAGCCGCGCAGTCCCGTTTCGGAGTCCACCAAGAGTTTCTCAGTCCGGTGGGCCCTGGCGATCACTTGATCAGTGTGATCGACCCGCTGCGTCACCGAGAGCAGATGATGGACCTGCCAGAGGAGTATTCCAGCCAGCACTAGCATCACAATGAGTGGGAGCAGAACGGCGAGTAGCAGGCGGCGATTGAAACTCGCTTGATCGATCTGGTGAGGAGTCATGTTTTTCCTCTTGCGTGAGCTAAAGCCGAACGCTATGGACGAGTGATCTACGTGCGACTAGTCGCGCTCTGCCGGATTGGGGAGACAGCGCAGCTTATCGCGCAGGCCAAATTATTAAGCTGAGTTGGGCTTGCCAGCCACTTTGTAGCACTAGCCGGGCGCGAATGCAATAACCTTGCTGGTGTGGGCGTAGCTGCGCTCGAGCGGACGCAAGTCAACTAGTCCAGTGCATTCCTGCCAAAGTAAGCGAGATAAGTGGCGCGTGCTTGTGCTTCTATGTCCGTGATCTGAGTGCCGAACTGCCAGCCTCTGTCTGGCGCGTGCTCATTCACCCGCCGGCAATGCACCACCCGCGCTTCGAGTTGTATGTTCCCTGTGGGTAGTTCCAGTTGCAGCCGAAGTGCGGACGCGCTGGCGCAGTACCGCTCGTCCACCGACACCTGCGGCATAACAAAGGAGACACCTTCCGGGCTCAGATTGACGGTGGTAGCCATGAATTGCAATGGTTCACTGTCCTTGGGTGAACCAGCTTCCATGTCAAGGAGGCTGGCGTCGGTTATGACCTGCGCTGTGTGCGGCGCAAGTGTTCGCTTAAAACGACGACGGTCACTGCCACGAGGTGACCAACGCCGGTCGGGTACATAAGCTGTCACTGATTATCTATCTCCTCTACGGCCTGCGCGTTTCAACACACGGGTGCGCCCCACATCGCTTGGAGCACTTGGTTAGTGCTGCTCTAGGCGCTGGAGTGCTATTCAGTTTAAGTTTTTAGGGGATGGTTACAATGTAGGCCGTGGTCTGGGAACTGTCAACACGAAGTAATACCAGTAACGACACATCAGGGCATCAGTGCTATAAACCCAGTCTATAGATATCAACACTATATAGCGGTCACCTTCATATTTGATGACGCACTCCCCCCAAGCTAACCTATTAACTTATGTAACGGAGAATAGGTGCCATTCACCGTGTTCTTCAAAGGTCAGCATGCCCCTGTCCCTGAACGCCAAGCCCGAGCCTGACACAAGATCTCTAACTGTGCTTGAGACGAACACCTCACCGGCAGCCGCCTCACTTGCCACCAGCCTGCTAATCTCGACCGCCGTGCCGCCGACCGCGGCTCCCTTCAAATCACACAGCCCCGTATGCAACCCGACTTTTATCTCCACGTCCAGTCGCCGCGCTGATTCACGGATAGCACAGGCACAGCGGATGGCACGCACGGGCCCGTCAAACGTCGCCAGAAAGCCCTCTGCCCACGCGCCGTGCGCCTGCCCCTTGAACCATTCGACCTCCCTTCTGGCAAGCGCGTGAAAACGCTTGAGAAGGTCTTGCTGGCGTCCACTCTCCTCTCCCGCAGTAACTATCCCTGGCACCACTATCTCTGCGCATAGCACTGTCGCCAGCACGCTGGCCGAGTCCTGTGCTTGACGAATACCCTGAATAAAACCTGCGACTTCGTGTAGGACGGCGTCTTGGTCACCTACAAAGAGAAGATGGTCGTTGCCGGGTAATTCAACGAACCTTGCCTCAGGTATATGCGCAGCGATATAACGCCCCTCTTCAATGTTCGAATCCAAGTCACCCGTCCGGTGGAGGACCAGTGTCGGCACGCGGATCGCAGGCAGGACGTGGCGGACATCGATCAAGGTGTTCATCCGGGCGAGCGCCAGTGCCGCGCGCGGACTCGCGCTCCGCCGCTGATAGCTGGCCCACCACATGCGGAAATGCTCGTCGTGCGCCCTGCTCGGCGCGAGGTCTTCGACGCCGATGGGGCCGCCCCACTCGTGCTCGATGGCATCGTAGAACTTCTGCCGCTCGTCCGGCGTCGGGGCCCACGGGTAATCCGGCGACCAGACGCGACTGGCGAAGACGCCGAAGGTGACGAGCGCGATGGTGCGTTCCGGATAAGTGGCCGCGAACAGCAATGCCATGTTGCCGCCCTCGGACATGCCGAACACCACGGCGCGCTCTGAGCCGACAGCTTCCATCACCGCCCGCACGTCGTCCATGCGCTGCTCTAGCGTCGGCAGATCGGTCGTCTGATCGGAGAGGCCCGTCCCGCGCTTATCGAAAAGAATCAAGCGAGAGAAAGAGGCCAGGCGACGGTAGAAACGTGCGAGCGACGGCTCCTCCCAACCATATTCCAGATGAGTTACCCAGCCCGGCACATAGACCAAATCAACAGGTCCTTCTCCAATCACTTGGTAGGCGATCTGGGTGTCGCCGCTTCTGGCATAGCGGGTCTCTGGGCGGAGGTCGGCAGTGATCTTGGCTCTCGGCATTTGCCCAGGCGCGGCCCCGCGAAGGATTTCCGTTTGCATGGAGTCGCTCGATGCAGGAGAGCCGAATAACCGAGTCGGAGACTCTGCAGAGATAGTTGCGTCAGGGACGAGATGCGTGCCGTCCACCCGGCAGAAACTCAATGTCTCGTCCGTGTAGGTGTGCTGGCATATGGGACAGCGTTTCACGTAGTTCGAGCATCGCTTTCGGGGTGTTAAAGAGTTACCAACTTATAGATGAGCATTGTAACGGTGCTGTGGTCGGATGCACCAGAGATTCGCAACCGAAATTAGTTGTGCAAAGAGCAGAAAGAGAGTTATTCGCAGATTATCAGCGAAATTGCGGATGAGCCGAGATGATCAGGGTAAGATATAAATTGAAGTAATAATTATCCAAGCTACAGTCTTTGCCCATAAAATCATAAATTCAAGCTATTTCTGCTTGTTGACAGACCCCGTCGAGGTGTGCGCGGGCTGTGGTCAGCCCGCGTTGTTCGAGCGCGGCAAGGGCGCGCTCTTCCATCGACACGCTCACTGTGCGCTTACCTCCTCATAGGCCATGAGTGGCGTCTGCGCGACCGGCTCATGAAAGCCGATGTGCCAGTGCGGTGCTTGAGGCACGTTCGTGCGTTGCAGTGAGAGCCGCCACAGGGCTTCAACATGCTCTTTGTGGGTCATGCGCGCGTCCGTTGAGAAAGTTGTCTTTCACGTAATAGACCATCCGCTCGACTTTGCCTTTGGTGCGCGGGCGGCGGACACGATGTGTCTTCGGCGTGATACCGTGATGGTTGCTGAAGTCGAGAAAGAGCGGGTTCCATTCTGTGGGTGACAGGTGCACTTGCTTCATGTTGTCGTAGCGGATCGTGCGCGGCCAGCCGCCGAAGCACGCGAAGGCGCGCTGATGGCAGCGGATCAGTTCGGGCAAACTCATCGAGTGTGTAAACTCGACGTAGAGGTAGCGCGAGTAGCTCAAGACCATGACGAAGGCATAGACGGCGCGCCGCCGACCCGTCTCATCCACCGCATGCCCGCAACTCGCCCAATCAGCTTGCGCTTGTTCGCCGGGCGGCGTCTCAAAGCGCACGGTCATCTTGGCGCGGGCGCGGGCCTGTGGGTTGAGCGCGCGGATGAAGCGGCGGACAACATTGATGCCACCCGCGTAGCCCATCCCGCGAATCTCCGCCAGCAGGCGCACGGTGTTGCGAGCGTAGCCAGTAAGTTCGACGATAGTTCTGATCGAGGGACCTTGGCGGTGTAAGTCTTTGATGTCCATCCACGCCTCCAGCTTGAGCATCGCGTGCCCTCCTCTTCCAAAATGAGAGAGAGAGTAGCGAAGTTAATCTCATGGCTGGTGGATTAACTTTACGCGCTTGCTACCCGGTCACTTTACCGCGCTTGTTGATACCAGTGTGCTGGTGGCAGCCAGCCCGTTCGGCCCGGAGCCAATCACGACCGCATCATAGGCATGAGACCCAGCCATAAACTAATGAAAAAGCCTAGAACCGGATTTCAGATTGCATCCACGGAGGCCAGCGCATAGACCAGCGTCTTCTGCAACAGTCTTTCCTTGAAGGTCTGCGCGCGTGAGAGCGCCATCCGCTCAAGATAGGGACGGGCGTGGTCGGGGACGGCGATGGTTTTGCGAATCTCAGAGAGTCGAGGCAGGCGTAACTGCTTCCACTGAGTCATCTGCTTTAGGGCTAGCAGTGCTTTCTTTAGTACCACTTCCTCTTCGGTGAGATCAGTGCCGAAGGGGAAAGCCGGGAACAATCCCCGCTCTCGATACCGGGCCAGCGCCTTTTCCAGTCGCTCGGGCCGGTTGTTGCGCGCGTGATCGGGGATGCCGTAGTCCTCGCTGATCTTACCGGCGCGCTTCGCCTGCTTGAGGAGTTCGGCCTGAAAACGAGAGTCGGCGATCTCCAGCAGCGCGGCGGCCACCTCCTCATCGCTGCGCCCACGCAGGTCGGCGATCCCGTACTCGGTCACTACGATGTCCCGCAGGTGGCGTGGGATGGTGACGTGGCCGTAGCTCCAACGGATGTTTGAGAGCAGCCGGCCATCTTCCTCTTTGGTGCTACGGATCATTAGGATGGAGCGACCATCCTCCAGGGCGTGCGCCATCGCCACGAAGTTGTACTGCCCGCCGACGCCACTTAGAACGCGCCCGTCTTCCAGCCCGTCGGAAGCGACGGCACCGGCGAGGGTGACAATGAGGCCGGTGTTCACGAACCTGGCCGCTTTGCGCTGCAACCGCTTGAGCTTTTCCTCCCCGTAGAGTTCGTTCACGTATGAGATACTGGTCATGCAGATCTGTTCGCGCTCCGCAGCGTCCAGCTTGCGCAAGGTCTCATAGAACTTTTGAGGCCCCAGGAAGAAGCAGGCGTGAATGAAGTGTCCGCCCTTCAGCCGGGTGCCGAGGCAGCGCCGCCCGATCTCATCCCTCGCCTCTTCGTCCGCCAGATCGGCGGGGGTGCGTGTGCCATCGTCCAAACGAATAACACCGGTTTCGTACCTCAACTCCGGCCGCAAAATTCCGACATCTTGGAGGAAGGAGAAGTCCTGCGGGGTCAGCCGCGCGGAAATGGTTCCGGTCTCCACTAATACATCGAGCGTCGCGGGCGTTATCTCTTCGCCGATCCGTCCGTCGTTCAGTAGCCGTTGCAAGCCCGGATGCCGATAGACCTTCCGCCGTAAGATTCCGCTGCGGTAGAGTTCAAGGAAGCCATCAACCAGCATCTCCGATGAAGCATAAAGTCCCTGCTCGAACTTCCCAGTTTCGCCCAACCGCTCAATCACTTTGCCGAACCGCTCGAACGCGCCGGCCTCTGTGAGTATTTCCTGATAGAGATCGTTCTGCCCGTGCCTGAGCTTCAGCAGGTAAGTGACCGCATCCTCAAGTGCGCCGATCCCTATCTGAAGCGTGCCGCCATCACGGATGAGGGCGCTGACATGGAGCGCAATCAGATACTCGGCTGTGCTCACGGTCTCGTTCGGCGTGCCGAAGAGAGGGAAGGCGTATTTCGGCTCGTCAACGACCGAATCGAAGTAGGCGGGCGCGACGACCGCATCCCCATACATGAACGGGAGATTGGAGTTCACTTGAGCAAGGAGTGCGACCTTCGCTCCCCGGCGCTCCGCCGCGCGCAGGCGCGGCACCAGGTCCAGCGTGAGGTCAGGATTGCAACTCAGGCTGTAACGGGTCGCGCCGTCCTCAGCCGTCTTGCCGACTAACTGGGCCAGCACGTTGATCCGAGCGGCCAGCAGATCGCGCACCACGTGTGTGTAGTTGCTGTTCATGTAACTCTGCTGCGCGAGGGGGCTGTCGAGTAAGCTCCCCGGCTGGAAATAGAACTCCGTGACCCGTATGTTCTCTGGCAGCTTCCCGCGCTTGAGCGGATCGAGATACTCCAGTTCGGGATAGCCGCCGAAGAGTCGCTCCGCGAGCGGCTCAACAAAGCGCCGTTCGAGTTCGCCCTGCCAACGTGGTCGGGCGAGCGTGAGCGCGGTGAAGATGTGCAGGTCAAGCTTCGGGTCCTCACGCGCGCGCCGGAAGAATTCGTTGACCAGATGGTTCGCCTTGCCGAGTCCGAGCGGTGTGCCGAGGGCGATGCGCCGTCCGACCTTGCGGAGCGTCTCCTCGACGCAGGTCTCCACGTCTGGATAGTAGCTGGGGCGCTCGTTCATCGCTCCGCCTCCTGTTTGGCCTGTTCGTAAAGCGCCAGCACATGCTCGCGGAGCCATGTCGCTCCGGCATCCTGATCTAGCTGCCCCGGTATCTGAACCGACTGGCCGAACTGGACCACGTAGCGGCGGCGCGGCCACTTCCGCACGCTCATCCAGACCGCGACCGGCACAATGGGTGCGCCCGCTCTCTTGTGTAGATAGATGACCCCCGGCGCGAATTCCCCGACGGGCGGCGCGCGCTTCTTCCAGATCTCTCCTTCGGGGAAGATCACAACCACGTCGCCCTCGTTCAACGCCACGAGCAGACCCCGAAGCTTCTCTGGGAGGGAGCGCGTGTCGTGCTCTTCCGGTGGAAGCTCGATCGCGCCTTCCAGCCAGTAGATGATTTTAATGAGAGGCTTAAGCCACTGAAGCAGCGGACTGCGAAAGTCTTGCGTCGCAAGCGTCCGCACCGGGACCAGTGCGCGGAAGCGGCGCCAGCCCAGCGCGACCATCAGCAGCCACAGGTCGAAGTATGTTTTGTGGGTCGGCGCGAGGATGAGGCAGTGCTCGGAGTCGCGCTCAAAGAGTCCGGCGGGCCGACGGGCGCGGATGGAGTAGCGCACCCGTAGGAGCTGACCGAAGAGCCAAGAGACATATTGGCTCGCCACGACAACGGATCGGTAGCCGACGCTCTCCGCCACGACCGTTCCTCCCGATTGAAGTCAAGGGATGATCCCGAGTGTAAAGCACAGACCACGGGCGCGCACAATCGCCGCGCGCGGCGTTTCTGGTTCTGTTGCAACCACTCCTGCGCTATAATCAGTCTTCCAGTTCGGCCATCACTCACCAGGAATCATACTCGTGAAACAGAATAAGTCCTCGTGCAAGTAGCGGCACTATGAGCCAGCTATCATCCTGCTCTGCGTCCGCTGGTACTTGCGTTATCAACTGAGCTACCGCGATCTTGAAGAGATGATGCGCGAGCGTGGCCTCCCTGTTGATCATACAACGATCTACAGATGGGTTCAGCGATACGCACCAGCGATAAACAAGAGAAGGCGTCCGCAGCTGAGACTCGCTGGCGTAACGGTGAGACCGAAACCTTCGCGCAGCGATTTTTGCAGCACGACGGCCGCACGGCGCTGGAGCGCGTTCACCAGCGACGTGTCTTCACGGGAGAGAATAATGATCCGCTCATCGCGACTGCCGAGTAGCGACTGATAGACCTCCTCACAGGTGCGCCCGAGCGCTTGAAGCGACGCAGCCACTTCCTGACGGTCTTGGGACGGCAGTGCAGGCGCAGGGCGATCTCGGCGACGGATACTTGCTCGTCTGACCAGATGACCATCTACGCGCGGGCAGCGATGCGCCCGATAGCGTGGCGAGTTAAGGCAGCCAGGGCTTGACTCTGGCTCTCAGCTGCAATAGTGACAAAGAGTACGGGGACGACCTCCGCTGCAAAGCTGGTTACTTCGCAGTGAGGTATCACACCCGGACGGGGCGCGGCAAAAGCGCCCCGAACTTTTCAACCTCTACTTAGATTCGATTACGCTCCTCTCCGCTCAAGTTCTGATAGCGTTGTGCCTCAGCCTGCGTCTGCCGACGTGCGTCCTCGCTCAAATCGCACCAACAGCTTTTCAGTGTTCATGTCAACACCTGATTGCTGCATAAGTAATCCTCCCGCCGCTTCAGCGAGCGCCAATTCACCGTTGTGCCGTCGTTCCCCTCTATCTTAAGGCATGACAACGAACTAAGAGCGACTAAAGCACGGCTTAGTGGCCGCTCGGCGCGCCGAAGCGCATGCGATACTCGATGGAGTTGACGAAGCCGTTGACCATCGTGCGATAGTCGGTCGGATGCGCGTTGAGAAACGTGAGCCAAGCGTTGAAGCCGGTCGTGTCTGGATCGCGCCGCAGATAGCCGAAGTATTGCATCAGCACGAAGGCGTTGTTAAAGACCTTTGCCTGCACCTCGTTGCTCTCCACCACATCGCGCAAGACCTGCGCGCGCGTCTCCGTCGCAGTGTTGAGATTGCTGATCAACTGCGCCTCGTTCGCCAATGTCACGCCGGCTGTCTGCTCCAACTTCTGCACGTAAGCTTGATTCGACAATGAATCATAGATGGCCTTGAAGTCGGCGCGTTGCGTCCACTCGTTAGTGAAGGCATCACGGTTCGCCGAGACTTCGGCTGAGGTCAGCCCTGTGACGCGCTGCGAGTCGCGCATAAACGAGCGATAGTCTGGATTCGTGCCAAAGCTCGTCTTGTAAAAGCGTATGACGAAGTTGCCTTTGAGCATGAACTCGGCAGAGAGGAAGAAGGCCGCAGAGGTCGCGACGCGGTCGCAGGTCAAGCCATTCGGCGGGCAGTTGTTGAGTTGATTGACCCAACCTGCAACGCCGGACGGTTCGCCGATGCGGTTGAGGAAATCAACGTAGTGCTGTTGGACGAAGAACGTGGCGTTGTCAATCGGATTGACGTTTGTGGGCGTCGTGTCGTTGTCAATGATGGTGACGGTCGCAGTCGCAGGACTGCCGAGCGTGAGGCCGCCGGTTGGATGCGAGAGATTGACGACGAACGTCTCGTTGCCTTCCACGTAAGCATCATCGGTGATGAAGATTTGGAAGAACTTTGCTTGCTCGCCCGCATTGAAGCGGAGCGTGCCGAGCGTGGTCGTGTAGTCGCAGCGATCAGAAGCAAGGCCGGTCGCCACGTTGCAGGGGACAGTGCTGACATCGGGTGAGGTGGCATAGTCAATTGTGCCGGCCGAGGGCGCGGGCGCTGAGAGCACGACGAAGATGGTCAACGGGTTGGTGCTTTCATTCACCGTGTAAGCATCGGCGCTAAACTGCGCGGGCACGGTTGGCGTCGGTGTCGGCGTGGGTGTCGGAGTTGGCGTTGGTGTTGGCGTCGGCGTGGGCGCTGTGGACGTACCGATGAAGATGAGGTCTTGATTGTTGTTCAGGCTGCTGATGTTGATGGAGGACGGCGCGAAGCTGAAGCCGGCCTTGACGGGCGTGACGGTGTAGTTGCCGCCGCTGGTCGTGTTGAAGAAGCTGAAGTCGCCGTTGTTGTCTGTGGCGGCGGTGGCCGAATTGTCTCCGCTCAGCGTGACGGTCACGCCCGCGATGCCGCTGTTGCTCGCGTCGAGGACGCGGCCCGCGATGGCGTAGCTGCCGATTTTGGCGATGAAGGCATCGCGGCTAGCACCGCCAGCGGGCTGGAACGAGTTGGATGTCACAGGAAAGTCGCTCGCGTCGGTGAATCCGGTGACGTAGGCGTTGCCAGCCGAGTCCACGGCGATGCCCAAGCCATTGTCCTGTCCGCTCCCGCCCCCGCCGAGGTAGGTCGAGTAGAGCAGGGCCGAGCCGCTCGCGTTCAGCTTCGCCACGTAGGCATCGGTTTGACCGCCGCCATACTTGCTCTGAATGGCATTGACAATCGGGAAGTCGGTCGAGGTGGTGAATCCGGTGACGTAAGCGTTGCCCGCCGCATCCACCGCGATGCCGTTGCCATCGTCGCCTTGGCTTCCGCTCCCGCCCAGATAAGTCGAGTAGAGCAGGGCCGAACCGCTGGCATTCAGTTTCGTCACATACCCATTGGTTACACTGCCGGCTTTCTTATTCTGGATGGCATTGGCCGTCGGGAAGTCGGTCGAGAAGGTGAAACCCGTGACGTAGGCGTTGCCGGATGAATCAACCGCGATGTGGTTGGCATCGTCGTCACTACTCCCGCCCAAGTAAGTCGAGTAGATTAACGCCGAGCCGCTCGCGTTCAGCTTCGCGACGAACGCATCGCCGTTGCCTGCACTCTTGCCTTGGCCGGCGTTCGCCGTCGGGAAGTCGGTCGAGCCGGCCTGTCCCGCGACGTAGGCGCTGCCCGCCGCATCCACGGCGATGCCGAAGGCAAAGTCATTACCACTCCCGCCCAAGTAGGTCGAGTAGATTAATGCCGAGCCGCTCGCGTTCAGCTTCGCGACGACAGCATTTATGCTGCCGGCTTTCTTGCTTTGCAATGGGTTCGCCGTCGGGAAGTCGGTCGAGCCGGTAAGTCCCGCGACATAGGCGCTGCCAGCCGAGTCCACCGCGATGCCGTTGCCATCATCTTCAGAATTCCCGCCAAGATAAGTCGAGTAGAGCAGGGCCGAGCCGCTCGCGTTCAGCTTCGCCACGAACGCATCGAAGGTGCCGCCGCCATACTTACTCTGAATGGGATTCGCCACGGGGAAGTCGGTCGAGCCGGTGCGCCCCGTGACGTATGCGTTGCCAGCCGCGTCCACCGCGATGCCGAGTCCCGCGTCGCCGCCGGTGCCGCCGAGATAGGTAGAGTAGATTAATGCCGAGCCGCTCGCGTTCAGCTTCGTCACATACGCGTTGGTGGTGGTGCCGGCCTTATTACTCTGGATAGCATTTGCCGTTGGGAAGTTGGTCGAGGCGGTCTGTCCCGTGACATAGGCGTTGCCCGACGAGTCCACCGCGATGCCGTTGCCTAAGTCTGCATTGCTCCCGCCCAGATAGGTCGAATAAGCCAGCACCGGATCAATGACCAAAGGCTTGCTCGCATCATACGCGCCCAACGAAAAGCCGACCGCGCCGTCGCCCATGAGCACGTAAGCACTCTCGATCTCTTGCCGCCCGCCTTCTGTCTCCTGATAGACCACAGGCTTCTGTTGCCGCACCGCGCCCGCCGCCGTCTGCATGACGAGATCGCCGCTTGCGTCCAACTGCATGTCGTCTGCGCCCGCAAACTGCAACAACACTTGGCTCGCGTCAGCGCCCGGTTGTACGACGAAGTCGTACTCCAACTGCCGCCCGTCGCCGTAATAGACCATGTCAACGCCCGGATAGACGCCCGTGTACTCGACGCGCCCATAGGTCGGGATGTTCGCATGCCACTGCGCCGGGTCGTTGCCGATGAAGTAGTTGACGATGCCCTCCTGCTTGTCCAGCCCGACGACTGCCGGCTGCGCGTTCGCGCCTGCAAGCTGCATCCGCAACACAGCCGTCTGCGGCGGCGCGGTCGTGGTCGCACGCGCGCGCGGGTCGAACAATTTATTGCTTGTCGCCGCGCCTGCATCGGTGCTCGGCACAGGGCGGACGAAGACGGCTTCGGTCGCCGTCAGGAAGATGGTCGCGCCGCCTGCGTGCGTCAGGAAGTTGACCTGCGGATCGGTCTGCCCGGCGTTGGCCTCAAACGTCAGAGACACCTTGCCGTAAGCTGCGCGCGCCTGCGCTTGCGCGACGGCTGTATCCTGCGCCTGCGTCGGCGCTGCGGCGTGTCGCTCTGTCGCGCTCATAGTCTGGCCGTCATGCGCCGAGACTTTGAAGGGCGTCGGCAAGACGAGCGAGTGCAACAGGCTGAGGAGCAAGAGCATGAAAACTGCGCGGCGCAGGGCCGTGTGGCTGTGGGCGTTGATCTTTGTTCTTCTCATCGCAGGTCTCCCGTGAAAGTCTTGGCTGTCGGCATGACGGGGCGCGCGCACACGTGCGCCTTAATTCTCAAACGTCTTTTGGTCTGCTGAAACAAGTGCGATACCACTGGCTCTGTTATCTAGTGGCGGCGGGGCGGCAAACATATCGCAAAAAATTTCTCACCAGCGGAGACTTGGGCTAAGCCGCATTGTGACTTAATCGGGTTGGAACGAATTACTTTTGGTGTCTGGTGCTTAGAGTACCGCCTTCAGGCGGGCTATTCGTCACCAAAGAGAAAGCCCGCCTGAAGGCGGTACTCTAAACACTGGTTGGCTGCGCAGGCGGGTTGGTGCTCGTGTCGGTCATAAGCTCTGGCGTTGAGGCGACAAGCTCATCATTACTTTTTTTCTACGCGAAAGATTGATTGGCTCACGTCTTCGAGTTCACCCTTTGTCGTGAAGCCTTTGAGCGTCAGCATGTAATCGCCGGTGCTGACCTTTGCGGCCGGTAGCTGGATGATAAAGCTCACGCCTGATCTGTTGGGCTTGGGTTTGAAGTGCTGACGATGGAAAATCTCTCTGCCGCCGACGGGCTGCAAAGCAAGTTGGTAACTCTGATAATCATGCTCGCTTAGATTTAATTGGAGCCGCACCTGCTGCGTGCCTTGCGGCATTACGAGTCGGGGCGGCGCGCCTGTGTCAACACCTCTAATGCCGCTCGCCAGCAACACCAATGAAGCGACAATCGGCGTCGGCCTTTCTGGCGCAACGGGCGTCGGTTGCAGCTTCGGTTCGGTGCGTGCGCGTTCAAGTTCAGCCGTTAACTCTTGAGTTCTTGTCTGTTCGCTGGCGAGTTGTTGCTGAGCTTCATGCTCGCGCTCAGCCTGCGCGCTCTGCGCCTCACGCGCGCGGGCCAAGTCTTGCCGGAGGCGCTGGCTCTGGATGAACAACCAGACTGACACCGACGCGAGCAACAAAAGCGCCAGCGCCATTGAAAAGGCGAGCACTCGCTGCCCGCCTGTTAGCAGCGCAGAGATTCTCTGCCACCACGACGTGGCTCTGATGCCCGTTCGGTCAGCGCTTTGCGCAGCATCGAATTGATCAAGCTTGGCTGCCAAAGCCTCGCTGAAGCGCAGACGCACGCGCCGGTTCGGATTGACCAAGTAGGCGCGCTCAAATCGGTCGCGCATGGGCGGCGATAGCCGGCCGCGTGTGTAGTTATCAACCAGTTCGGTTTCGAGTTGCGCCAACTGCTCGAAGGTCTGTGCGTCTGCGAAGTAACGCGCTTCCAGTTGCGCCTGTTCCGCTTCGGAGAGTTCTCCGAACAGGTAGCGTGTCAGCATCTCGTCAGAGGTAGTCATCAACTTTGTTTGAGTCGCGCGCGCAAACCGCCAGCAGCCGCAGACAATCAGCCCTCATTAATCAGTGGCAAATCAAAGCATTCATATCGCTATTTTCTTGTTAAAGCAGTTCGTCACACACTGCTCAAGCTTGTCTCGTAGGCGTTGCGCCCGATTGGCGAGCGCTTCGCGCCGCAGGCCCAACGCTTCGGCCAAGACCTTGCGCCGTTCGATCCGATTGCGTTTTTCATCTTGATAATACTCGACAATTAACGCCCGACTCTCAGCCGGCAGCCGGTTCATGCATGCCTCTAAACAGTTCAGCAGAAGTTCGCGCTCAAGTGCCAAGTCAGTAGTATTCGCGCTGGCCGTGTTTTGCTGATTCGTGTCTAACGGGTCGTTCCTGCTATCGTTTCCCTTCCGAACTTCCAAGCAAACCAGTCGCGCCACTTCATAGCAATACCCGCCGAGGTTTTTGATCTCGACGCCTTCATCAAGTTTTCGGGCGACCCGATTAAGAGTCTCGTCGGTGTGATCTTCCGGGAAGGGCGCACCGCGCCACTCGAAGAACTTAATCAACGTGCGCCGCAGGTCTTCGTATTTTTCACCGGCGCGCTCCCGATCCCTGTCAAGGTATGCAAGGAGCTTGGAGAAGCCTTCGGCCGTGAGCGCCACTGCCATTCAACGCTTGCCCTCTAGGTTGGCCCATTCACCCGTCTGGATAAATGCGGCCCAATAGTATGGATGACGGTGAGACTTGTCCTTGAGCATCTGCAATTGCACTTGGCGCAGAGCTTCGCCCCTGCCCGCTCCTTGCAGCAGTGCTTTGTAGTAGCCAACTACAAGATCGCGCGTGCTGCGATCCGAGACGGCCCAGAGACTCATCACTTGACTCTCTGCGCCCGCGAGCACCAGCGCGCGCCGCAAACCGTAAACGCCGTCGCCATTCTTCACCACGCCGACGCCGGTGTCGCACGCCGACAGCACCACCAACTTCGTGCCCCAGAGATCGAGGCCCGCCGCTTCGAGTGCGGTCAGGATGCCATCGGTGTTTCCGTTGCTGCTTTGATTGGCGCCGGCGAGCGCTAGGCCCGAACGCAGCAGCGGGTCTTCGACGTGGGCGATCCACTTGCTGAGCCGTGTGCCATCTTTAGCTTGAGTGGCAGCGCTGTTCTCCTGTGTCGCGGGCTGCTCGTCTTGCAGAAAGAAGCCGTGCGTGGCGATGTGCAGGATGCTGGGCCCGCTCAGTTTTTTCAGCGCCGCTTTCGTGGCCTGCTCTTTAGTGAGGAAGCTCGCCTGCGGCAGCAGGTCTTTGAGCGCGCGCACTTCCTCCGCCACGCCGGGCAGCGGCCCAAAGAAGACTTGCGAGTAATCAACTTGCGGGCGGCCATTTACTCCGGCGCTATTCTTCGCCCCTGTTCTGCTGCTTGCCGCGATCAGGGCCGGCTCACCGAACGCCGGGTCGGCGACGACAACCGGCGGCCCCTTACTCTCGCGCCGCACTTGCAGGCGCAACAGGTCGCGCCCGCTAGTCAGATAGGTGATCGTGTGCGCTTCGATCAAGTAGTGGCCTTGCTCGTCAACTAAAGCCGCGAAAGGGATGAGATTGAGCGGGCCGTCCGGCGAGATCAACAGATGCTTGGCTGAACCGAGCGAAGCACGAACAGGCTGCATGACTTTCAGGTCAACTGCGCGCGCCAGTTGTTGTACGTCTTTGCGCTGCGGGTCGCTCAGAGCTTGGCGCAGCGCCGCCACGCGCGCATCAATCCCGGCGCTGGGGCCAAGCTCCTGCCAGCGAACTTCGCCTTGATGGCGAATGACGTATGCAACATAGCGCGACTCGCCATATGCTTTTTGCTTGTCGCCTATTCTTTTAACGAGCGGACGATAAACAGCAAATTCGACGAGTGCGGCATCATCCGGAATCGCTGCTTGGACGGCCTTCAGGGTTACTGTCTGCGTGTGTTCGTAGAACCCGGCGCTGCGACGGCTGATCTCGCTTTCGAGTGCTTCTCGCTGTTCTTCGAGCGCCTGCACCTGTTGTTGATGCTCTGCGACAGAAGTTTTCCCGGGCCCGTTAAGCACGAGTTTGGCTAAACGCGCAGTGGTGTCATTCAACTGTTCGAGCAAAGCTTGCGCGCCTGCGCCTAGTCGTTGCCGCAAAACCTCCATGCTCCCGGCCATCTCGTCCTGCACGCGCCCCTTGCGTTGCAGGATGGTGGCCGCAGCCAAGTCGCACGCCTGTTGTTCGTCGCGGGCCAGCCGCATGTGGAGCGAGAGAGTTTGATTCGTCTGCTCAGTCAGGAAATCGAAGTAAGCAAGCTGCTCGCTTTGCGAACCGGCAAAGAGCTTGAGTTCATTTTCGCGCTCGACGAGGGCGTTGGCGCGCGCTTGATAGCTCAACGCCTGTTTGATGTCGCCCTCCGCCTCATAGAGCCGAGCCAGACCGTTAAGCGTTTCCGCGACGTCGGGATGATCCGGGCCTAATGCTTTTTCCCTGATCGCAAGTGCGCGCTGAAACAGCGGCCCGGCCTTCGCGTACTCGCCCTGATAATAGTAGAGGTCTGCGAGGCCCATTAAAGTAACCGTCGGGTTGGGGTGGTCAGCCGGGAGGGCCTTCTCCTTAATCCTCAGTGCGCGCTGGTACAAAGGCTCGGCCTTCGCGTACTCTCCTTTGATCACGTAAATGTCGGCGAGGTTCTCCAGTTGATCGGAGAGCCTGACGTTGTCCGGCCCAATCGCCTTCTCGCTGATCGCTATGGCCCGCAGGATGGCCGCCTCGGCCTTGTCGTACTCACCCAGACCGCTGTACATAACCGCGAGGTTATTCAGGACGCGCCCAACGTCCTCGTGATCGGGGCCGAGCACCTTCTCCCAAATCCGCAGCGAGCGCTCTGTGACCTCCGCGGCCTTCGCCCAATCCTTCTTAACGCCGTAGAGCGCGCCGAGGTTGTAAAGCACTTGCCCCACATCCGGGTCGTCCGGCCCCTGCAACTTTTCGCGGATCGCCAGCGCCCGCAACTGCATCTCCTCGGCCTTGGCGTAATCGCCAGTCACGCGATAGATGGTGGCTAAATCCGTCAGGGAGGCGGCGACCAAGTTGTTATCTGCTCCGAGCACTCGCTCCCTGCCGGCGAGCGCCTGTTGATGGAACTGCGCAGCCTTCGCGTAATCCCCTTTCTCTTTATATATAATACCGAGGTTGTAGAGAACCATGAGCAGGGCCGGGTGGTCCGTCCCCACGGCCTTCTCCAGCACGCTTCGCGCGCGTAGAAAATAGGTCTCCGCCTTAGTGTAATCGCCCTTGCCGTGATAAATCCCCCCGACCCGGTTGAGAGCCGCGCCCATCAGCCGGCTTTCGGTCTCGCCCGCTTTCTCTAACTCACTGACTAGCCCCTCGGCGAGCGGCAGCGCCTCGTCGTACTGCCCCGCGAAATACAGTTTCGTCACCCTAGCGATCTGCTCGCGCCTTTGCTGTGACAGTCTGTCCTGCTCGGTCGCGGCGCGTAGTTCAGCCACTTGAATCTCGTAACGCCCGACAGGAACATGCCGGTACTTCGGCGCCACGTTCAGCTTGTAGAGGCCAGCCGGCCCCGCCACGAGTTCGGCGTTCTCTTGACCGTATAACCTGACTTCGTCGTCATAGTCAGCGAACGGCTTGCCGTCCGGCCCGAGCACACTCAGCACGACGTCAATGCCGCGCTGGACGATCACCACTCTCACGTATTGGCCTGCCGCGAGGTCGATTTGAAAATTATGACTCTGCCCGCCTGCTAGTTCGCGTTCGACGGGCACGCCTAATTTAAGGGTCGTGACTTCCGACGTGCTCTGCGGCCTTGAGTTTTGTTGTGGCGATAACGATAGAATCGAAGAGGAGCGATAGCTCGATGCGTGTGTGTTCGGGCCGTGCGCAAGTGGCACCCAGAGCAATAGTAATAAGAGAGGAGACAAGCGCACGCTTTTTGGTGATAAACGATCTGGTATCACGCAACCGATACGACGTTTGGACATCAGCCGCCCTATGCAAAGTGACATGGTGACGTTTCTTTTACCGCGGTGCTGGTAGGCTATTATTTCACAACTCTAAATGATAAGCACTAGCAATTTCAGACGCACCGTTGGCCGCCACGCCGAAGGTTTGCAAACGGTTCGTTGGATCGCACCTACTAGACGTGTGCGCGGCTGCAACTCATCAAACGGCTTATGCAGCCAGCAGTTGGTATATTTGTGCGGCCAGTCACGGCGCACATTGTACCAACTGCTCACGCCAAACGCTTACGACCTGCTCAGTCAATCAATCGGCAAGCGGACATGCTCACCTTATCTCTTGACATCCTGTATCGCTATAATCTAGTCATGTGTCGCCGGAGCGCATGAAGCGCTCGCCTCACGGTAATGGCCCTGATGCCCGGGAGCGATAAGATGTCGAGAGCCGCGCGAGAGCAAGCTGCTAGCCCTTCATCATTGGAGGTGTACCTGCTCGGCCCTTTCCGCATCATGGTGGATGAGCGCGCAATCGAAGAGCGGCGTTGGTCGCGACGCAAGCCCAAGCTGCTCGTCAAGCTGCTGGCGCTTCAGCCGCATCATCAACTCCATCGCGAGCAGGTGATGGAGTTGCTGTGGCCCGAACAAGAACCGGAATCAGTCAGCAACAGTCTGCACAAAGCGATCCACTTGGCGCGGCGCACGCTTGAGCCTGCACTGCACTCGGCCGCCGACTCGCATTTCATCCTCACGCAAGATCAGCAAATAATCTTGCGCGCGCCGACCAAGCTGTGGATTGACGTCGAAGCCTTCGAGCAAGCGGCCAACGCAGCCGTCAAGGGCCGCGAGGTCGAGGCTTACGAGACGGCACTGACGTTATACGGCGGCGACCTGCTGCCAGAAGACCCTTATGCCGATTGGGCCGCGACGCGGCGGGAGCAACTGCGTAGCACGCGCCAAGAACTGCTGTTGCGCGTCGCCCGACTCTATCAAGCACAAGGCCATTATCGGCAGAGCAGCGAACGCTTCAAAGCGCTTGTGGCGCTTGACCCAGCAAACGAAGCAGCCCACCGTGAGTTGATGCACCTCTACGCGGCAACCGGGCGCAGGCCGCAGGCGCTTCGCCAGTATAAAGAATGCTGCGCGGCACTGCGCAAAGAGCTAGACGCCGAGCCTGAGCGGGCCACAGTCGAGCTGCATACACAGATCATCGCCGGGCGCGTTCCACCTCTGCCGGAGGCGCGCGTGCGCGCGCAACAGCGCGGCGCAGCCAACAACTCTCTCGCCATCCTGCCCCTCGTCAACGTAAGTGGCGATCCGAACACGGACTACCTCTCGGATGGCATCACCGAAAGCATCATCAATACGCTCGCGCAACTGCCGCAACTGAAAGTCATGGCCCGCAGCACGGTCTTTCGTTACAAGGGGCTTGAGATTGATCCGCAGGAGGTCGGTGCGCGTTTGGGTGTGCGCGCCGTCTTGACGGGGCGCGTGCTATATCGCGGCGACACTTTGAATATTCAGACCGAGTTGGTTGACGTGGCGGACGGGTCGCAAATTTGGGGTGAGCAGTACAACCGACGCGCGGCGGATATTCTTGATGTGCAGGCCGAGATTGCCAGAGAGATCACGGCGCAGTTGCGCCTGCGCCTGAGCGGTGAGGAGCAAGGGCGACTGACCAAGCGTTACACCGACAACACAGAAGCTTACCAACTCTATCTCAAAGGCCGTTATCACTGGAACAAGCGCACCGTAGAGCGTCTGGAAAAAGGGATTGAGTGCTTCCGGCAAGCGCTCAAGATAGACCCTGCTTACGCGCTGGCCTACGCCGGTCTCAGCGATTGTTACGCCTTTCGCGGCGACGTTGGCCTTACCGCCATTCCCTCGAAGGAGGCGTTCTCCAAGGCGAAGGAGACCGCGCGCCGGGCTTTAGAGATAGATGACACGCTCGCGGAGGCGCACGCCTCGCTGGCACACGCCAACATGCACTGTTTTGAATGGTCGGCTGCCGAGCGAGCCTTTAAGCGCGCCATCGAACTCAGCCCGAATCTGGCCATAGCCCACCAGTGGTACGCTTTCTACCTACTATTTAATGGACAAGGGGATGAAGCTTATAGGGAAGCTACGCAAGCCTTAGAGCTTGACCCGTTGTCGCTACCCGCCAACGGTGATGTCGGACAGATTCTGCACCTCACACGCCAATACGACCGGGCGATTGAGCAATACCGTAAGACTCTCGAACTGGAGCCGAACCGCGACCGCGCGCACCTCTGGCTCGGATGGGCTTATGAGCGGAAGGGGATGTATGAGGAAGCCAGCACCGAGTTCCTGAGAGCCAGATCGCTCGCGCCAGACAATATGGAAGCGCAGGCGGCACTCGGATGCATTTATGCCCTGTCCGGTAAAACAGACGAGGCGCGTACCATACTCGCAGAGTTGCGCGAACTGTCTTCACGAAGGTACGTCTCGCCTTACCACATGGCGCTTGTCCATTTGAGCTTGGGCGAGAAAGCCGAAGGGTACGAGTGGCTCGATAGAGCCTATCAGGAATGCGCCGAGTGGATGATCTACCTGTCGGTTGATCCGAGATTCGACGGCTTGCGCGCAGAGCCAAGGTTCAAAGAACTGTTGCGGCGCATCGGCTTTAAGTCGTGAGCGCGAATTGTTGGAGTCAGCTTCGGCGCGCGAGCTTTGAATTCTTAAGCGGAACCCACGCGGTCTAACGCAGCAACTCCTCTGCGCGCCGCCAGAGAGCAACGAGGGTGCAAATGAGAAGAGAGCCTCAATCAGAGATAGAAACCAGTTACGACCGCGTCGCGGAGCATTACGCCACTGAATTCTTCGGAGAATTGGAGCGAAAGCCCTTTGACTGCGAGTTGCTCAGCGAGTTCGCCGAGAGCGTGCGCGGGCTGGGGCAGATTTGCGAGGTCGGCTGCGGGCCCGGACAGATCGCGCGCTACCTGCAAGATCGTGGCGTCAATATGTGCGGGCTTGATCTGTCGCCAGAGATGATCAAGTTTGCGCGCCAATTGAATCCAGACATATCGTTCGCGCGCGGCGACATGCTGGCGCTCGAACTGCCCCGTGCTTCTTTGGCCGGGATCGTCTGCTTCTATGCAATCATCCACCTCAAGCGCGAAGACGCGCCCCGCGCACTCATGGAGATGCACAGAGTCCTCAAGCCGGGCGGCAAGCTTCTGCTCTCATTTCATCGCGGCGTGGGGGAGTTGCACCGCGAAGAGTGGTATGACATGCCGGTCTCGATTGACGTGACTCTATTCGAGCCGGAGGAGATGGCGGGCTACCTTGAGGGCGCGGGGTTCGAGGTGGAAAGAATAGCCGAACGCGAGCCTTACGAGTTTGAGTATCCGACCCATCGCGTGTATGCCTACGCGCGCAAGCCAGCGCAAAGTTAGCGCCGAAGCGAAACGAAAGCATGACGAGAACTGAACAGAAAAAGTCTGCCTCTTTAGCGATTCGCCTGCTCGGCCCGTTCCGCGTCGCCGTGGATGGGACGACGGTTGAGGAGCGGCACTTCACGCGCCGTAAACCGAAACTGTTGGTCAAGCTCTTGGCCTTGCAGCCGCATCATCAACTCCATCGCGAGCAGGTGATGGAACTATTGTGGCCTGACCTCGATGCGGAGGCGGCCAGCAACAACCTGCACAAAAGCATCCACGCGGCGCGGCGGGCTTTGGAGCCAACCTTACAGGCCGGCGCGAATTCGCGTTTCATCCTGACGCACGGCCAGCAGGTGCATCTGCACGCGCCCGAAAAACTCTGGATTGACGTGGAGGTGTTTGAGCACGCGGCCGCCGCCGCGCTCAAGTCGGCGGACGCAGAGGCTTATGAACAGGCGCTGGCGCTTTATGAGGGCGACCTGCTGACGGAAGACTTATACGAGGATTGGATGACGACGCGGCGCGAAAGTCTGCGCGCGCTCCATTATGATCTGTTGTTGAAGCTGGCACAGTTCTACGAGCGCGAGCGGCAATATCAGCAGAGCATCGCGCGGCTCAAAGAATTGCTCGCTTGTGACCCCGCGAATGAAGAAGTCCATCGCGCTCTCATGCGGCTCTACGCCCTGACGGGGAATCGTCATCAGGCGCTCAGGCAGTACCAGCAATGCGCAGCGACGATGCGCCGTGAACTAGAGGCTGAACTCGACCGGGAGACAGTTGAGCTGCATCGGCAGATTGAGTCTGGGCACATACACCCGCTCGTATCCGGCGCAACTCCGAGCCGCTCAGTGCGCGCGCCAACGGCCATCGAATCAATCGCCATTCTGCCGCTCGCCAACCTCACCGCAGATGCAAACCTTGAATATCTCAGCGACGGCATCACGGAAAATATTATCAACCGCCTCGCGCAACTGCCCGCCTTGCGTGTGATGGCGTGGAGCACGGTGGCCAACTACAAGGGCCGGGAGAGCGTGCCGTCTGAGGTCGGACTTGATCTGGGCGTGAGCGCGGTGCTGATGGGTAGGGTACTGGAACTCGGCGAGCGGTTGGTAGTAAAGGTTGAGTTGATTGATGTCGCGGACGGATCACAAATCTGGGGCGAGCAATACAACCGCAGGGCCTCGGACATTTTCACCTTGCAGGAGGAGATCGCGCGGGACATTTCCGACAAATTGCGGCTGAAGTTGACCGGCGAAGAGATCAGACGCTTGAGCGAACGCCACACCGAAAACATAAAGGCGTATCACGCATATCTCAGGGGCCGCTACTGCTGGAATAAGCGGACTGAAGAGGGATTGAAGAAGAGCATCGAATACTTCCGGCAGGCGATTGAGATGGAGCCGACCTACGCGCTGGCTTACGCTGGCTTGGCCGACGCCTACACCGTGCTCGGCTCGTTCGGCATCAGCGCGCTCGCGCCGTGCGAGGCTTTCCCGCGGGCGAAGGAGGCCGCGGCGCGTGCTCTGGAGATTGATGAGACGCTCGCTGAAGCTCACGCCGCGCTGGCGTTCTGTCTGGTAAGTTATGACTGGGATTGGACGGCGGCCCGTAGCGAGTTCACGCGCGCCATCGAGCTAAAGCCAGACTGCACGACCGCGCATCACTGGTACGGCCTTGAGTACCTGACTTCGATAGGGCGCTTGGATGAAGCCTTCGCCGAGATTAAGCGAGCGCATGAGCTTGAGCCGCTCTCGCTGAGCATCAACACCGATTACGGATTCCTCCCATACCTGATGCGCCAGTACGACCGGGCGATAGACGAGTACAAGAAGGCGCTCGAACTGGACCAGAGTTTTGTCTATACGCACTGGAAGCTCGGTCTGGCTTACGAACAGAAGGCGCTGTACGAGGAAGCCATCGCGGAGTTTCAAAAGGCCATCGCCCTCTCCGGCGGCAGCGCCCATGCGGTGGTGCTCCTCGGACATGCTTACGCGGTAGCGGGCAGGCGAGCGGAAGCATTGCAAGTGCTCGACGAGTTGCGCGAGCTATCGAAGCGAAGATACGTCTCCTCGTATCGCGTGGCAGCCATCCACTTGGGACTCGGTGAGACGGAGCGGGCATTTGCATGGCTGGAACGCGCTGTTGAGGAGCGCGACGCTTGGCTGGTCTGGCTCAAGGTAGACCCTGTGCTCGACGCCCTCCGCCCTGACCCACGCTTCACCGACCTCGTGCGCCGTGTCGGCCTCACGCCCTGACCGCGCCGCCCGAAGCGAACAATTGATCACTCATTACGGCAAACGCCTCCGCCCGCGCGGGGGCGTTTTTCTTTCGGCTTCAGGTCGCAGCCGGGGCGGGAAGATTTTGGGAAGAGGCGGTGAAGTTTGCCGGAAGGTGCGCCTTGTATGCTCCGGCTTGTCAGTTACGCGAGCGCGTTCATCAGCCTGCGCGTTCATGGCTGGCAGTAGTGCACAACGAAAGGAGCGGAACAACGATGAGCAACTTGATATTTGACCGAACCCAGTGGTTGAAATTCGTAGCCTTCCTGTTTATCGCGAGCCTCTTGGGCTTGGGCGCGCTGAAGGTTTATTCAAGCAGGACGAACGCTGCACAAGCGGATGGGCGCGCACAGCAGGCGGAGAACGAGGAGCGAGATGAACAGGACGAGCGGCCTGAGAAATACCTGTTCGTCTGGGCCGGCGATCAAGCGCGCATGAATCCAGACTTCTTAGCCGTCATCAACTTTGATGAGGAGTCAGCCAACTACGGCAAAGTAATCAACACGCTGCCACTGCCGCAACCCGGCGCGACGGGCAATGAGCCGCATCACGTCGGTCTCTCCCGCGATGGCAAGACGTTGGCTTGCGGCGGACTCCTAAGTGTCTTGAAAGGCCAGAAAGAGGTCTTCTTCTTCGATGTCTCCAATCCGACCGCGCCCCGCTTTCTCTCTGCGGCCGACCCGCCACAGTCCGCCATCACGGATGAGTTCTACGCGCTCGCAGACGGCGGCTTTCTCGTCACGATGATGGGCGGCGCTGCGGGGCACGCGCCCGGAAGAGTGGCCGAGTTTACCAGAGACTTGCAGTTGGTGGCCGAGTATCCGAGCGATCCACCTGACGATGGCTTCAATCCGCACGGCATCTCCGTGCGCCCAGAACTCAACTTGATGGTCACGAGCGACTTCATCTGCCCGGCGACCACCTTGCACGCCATGCCCGGCGACTTGGAGCTTCGCGGCAGCGTGCGCGTCTGGGATTTCCGCGCGCGCAAGATACTGCGCACCATCAAACTGCCGGACAGTGCGGGCACGATTGACGTGAAGTTGATTCCGGGCGACGAGCAGGCGCGCGCTTTTACGGCCGGCATGATCGACGACAAGCTTTATCTGCTGGACACCGGGCAAGCGACGGCCACGCCCGTCTTCGATTTCTCGACTATCGCCGCGGGTGGTTGGCCGCAACTGATGCGCATGACGCAGGACGGCAAGCGGCTCTTCATCTCGCTGAACTTAGCCGGCAAGGTCGTCATGTTCGATACCTCGAACCCACGCAAGCCGCGCGTGCTGAAGGTCTTGGATTTGGGCGCTAACTCCGGGCCGCACTACATCGCGCTCACGCGGGATGAGAAGCGTCTGGTCATCTCCGACTACTTCTTGAACGAGGACGACGCGGGCAAGGTGCATGCTGAAGGCGATCACCGCGTTCACGTGGCGCGCGTGACGAACCATGACCTCGTGCTCGATCCCAGATTTCAACTCGACTTCAACGCGGCCTTTGCGACCGGCCCTGCGCGCCCGCATGGCATGGCTTTCAAATAAGTGTTTGCAGCAGTGGCGCAAACGCACCTTGCGAGTCGCTGACCGAAACGGGGCCATGAAACTCTATAGTTCATTTCTCATCCGCTGCTGGCTGATCCATGAACCGGCGCACGATGAAAGGCCGATCATTGACGTTGAGCATATTCAGACGGGCGGGCGCACGCGCGTCGCCAGCCTGACCGAAGCCGAGCGATGGATGCTGGACGCCTGCCGGACAGCGCGACCGGCAGGCGACGCGGCACAAGCTGCCGCCCGCGAGCCGCACAACGGCGAGTAGCCGCAAGGTCGCTAAGGTCGCTACGAAAAAATTTTCTTTACTGAAGGAGTGAGTCATGACCAATTACCTGTTCATTGAATCCCGCGACCCGTTCGAGTCGCTCGACGTGCGGTTCGTCGCGGAGACGGCGACCGCGTTGAAAGAGCGCGGGCACACGGTCACAGTCTTTCTCGTGCAGAACGGCGTACTCGCTTCGCGTCGTGCCGCGCGCGACTCTTACCTTGCGCGACTGGCTGAGGCCGGCGTCACACTGCTGGCCGACGATTTCTCGCTCAGCGAGCGCGGCATTCAACCCGCAGAACTGCACGCCGGCGTGCAGCCGGCCAGCATAGAGACGCTGGTGGACGCGCTGGTCGAAGAAAACACTAAAGCGATCTGGCACTAAAAGGAGGCCGCACATGACTGAGAAGACATTAACACTGGCCCTGATGGACCCGCCCTACGAGTCCGCCAATTCGACGACGGCGCTCAGGCTCATCTCGGCAGCACTGAAGCGCGGCATGCGTGTCAACGTGTTCGCCTACGAGGGCGCGGTCTCGTTGCCCTTGAAGGAGCAGACGCCGCACGCCAATCCCGTCAAGGGCACGAGCGTGGAAGAGGAGGAACATCCGACGACGCGCGCGTTCGTTAGCTCGCTGCTGGAGATCGGCGGCGACAACCCGCTGCTCACGTGGGTGAACTGCGGTCTCTGTGTGGACGAACGCGGCGCGGCGAATGCGGTTGACGGCGTCAAGCGCGGCAGCCCGGCAGATTTTCTCAAGATGGCCGCAGCGTCAACCAACACGCTGGTCATCCCGACGAAGTAGCGACGCGAGGTGTGCGTCGAGTTTCAGAGACCCTGATTGGAGGAGAGCGATGAGAATCCTGAACATTGTGGAGACCGCTTACCGCGCCACGCTCGAAGAACAGGACGACACGATCCTGTGGCTCAGTGGCGCTTTGCGCAACGCGGGCGCTGACCTCTCGGTGCTGCTGCGCGCCAACGCCGTCAACTATCTGGCCGCGCAGGAATGCCCCGTGCTCACTATCGGCCATGTGCGCATCAATCATCCGGCCCGGCCCACAGAAGACATCGAGCGGCTGCAAGCGAAGGGCGTCAAAGTCTTCGCCGTGCTTGACGACTTGGAAGAGCGCGGCATCGACAGCAAAGACTGCTTGGGCGGTGTGCAGTTGATTCACCGAAGCGACATCGCCAGCCTGCTCGAAGATTACGAACAGGTCTGGCATTGGTGACCGCGACACGCCGCACCCGTATTCGTCCGCTATCTCTAACCATCTGTCTGCCACCGCTCGCACAGAGGAGGAGCCATGAGAAACTCAAAGCAGCATGCACCACGTCTGGTCTGCTTGCTCGCCAAGCACATGACGAAGTTGATCGGCCTCAGCCTTGTGGCGCTGCTTCTGTTCTCGCAACTCTCAAAGACTGCCAGCGCCGCGGCCGGCGATCTGGACACGACCTTCGGCGCGGGCGGCATTGTCACCACAGATTTCTTCGGCGGCAACGATGAAGCTAACGCCGTCGTTGTGCAGACTGACGGCAAGAGCGTCGTAGCCGGTTATGCTTCTAACACCACCACGCACAACAACGACTTTGCGCTCGCGCGCTACAACCCGGACGGCAGTCTGGACGATGGCACCCCGTGCCGACGACGGGCACGCAATGCGGCATGGTGACCTGCACGCCAGCATCCGGTTCCTTCTTCTCCGTCGGCGCGACAACTGTCACTTGCGCGAATAGCGCCGGGCCGAGTTGTTCATTCACGATCAATGTTGTGGACGACGAACCTCCAACGATCACAAGTTGCGCCACTAATAAAATCCTGACGGCGACGAGCGGCTGTCAGGCAGCCATCCCCGATCTCACGGGCGAGGTAGCGGCCTCCGATAATTGCGCGTTCACGATTACGTAATCTCCGGCGGCGGGCACCCGGCCGAGCGGCACACTGTTGGAAATCATCTGCAAGCGTTGCTCGCCCGCCGGTGAGGAAGCCAGCAGGTCATTCAGTCCGGGCGTGTCGGTCACGCCTCACCCGACCTTGATGGCCCTTCATCGTTATCATTTGGGTTCTCTTCTGTCAGGCGTCAGGCCCATTCATCCCGCGCTCGCGGCGGCCGCACGTTTGTGCCGGACGAGCGCGTCGAGGCTCCAGTTGCCTGCGCCCTGCGCTGCCATGTAGAGGAAGATGAAACAGAATAGGACGGCGGGCATGCCCTGATTCTGAACCGGCCACCCGCCCTGCGGCGCATGAAACTGCCAGTAAGCGACCGCCATCATGCCGGACAGGATGAATGCGACGGGCCGGGTGAAGAGACCGAGCATGATCGCGATGCCGCCGAAGAATTCGAGCACTCCACCGATACCCGTCTGGGACATCAAGGGCGGAGGGCTAGGCTGGCCCGGCATGCCGCCGAACCAGCCGAACAGGACCAGACCGCCAGTCTGGAGGAACAGAAAACCCGCCACGACGCGAAGCAAAAAGTACGTGACCTGTACTGCTCGGTTCATGCTTATCTTTTGCTTATCCTTTCGCCTATTGAACCCTTAAAACGACTTTGCCGGTCGTCTGCCTACCCTCGATCGCCCGGTGCGCATCCGCCGCCTGTGCGAGCGGAAATTCCTGCACCAGCACTTGCAGCCGATGCTCTTTGACGTGCGCCATCAATTCTCGTGTGAACTCGGCGAGCGTCGCCTCTGTTTCACTGTAGAGCGTGTAGCCCCTGACCGTCAGATGCTTGCCGAGCAGGCTCAGGGCCGAGAGCGGAAAGTCTCGCCCGCTCGCCGCGCCGTAGATGATCATCGTCGCGCCCGGCGCCAGACATTTGACGTTCTGCGCGCCCACTTCGCCGCCGACCATCTCGATTAGCAGATCGACGCCCGCGCCGTTTGGCGTCGCCGCCCGCACCTGTTCGGGCCAGTCAGCCTCCGTGTAGTTGATGGCCGCGTCCGCGCCCAGCTCCTTCACGATTTCGAGTTTCGCCGCCGTGCTCGCCGTGCCGATCACACGAGCGCCTTTGAGCTTGGCGAGTTGAACGAGCAGCGAGCCGACGCCGCCCGCCGCCGCGTGCACGAGGATTGATTGGCCCGCTTGCAAACCCTTGAGCAGTCCGAGCGCGGTCAGCCCTTGTGCCAGCAGCGCAGTCGCCGTACCGAACTCCAAACCGTCGGGCATGGGTGTGACCTGTCCGGCCTGCACGACCGCGTATTCCGCGTAACCGCCGCCCTGCATTTTCGCCATCACTCGTTGCCCGACGCGTAAGCCCTCGATGCCCGCGCCGACTTCTTCGATACGTCCGGCGACCTCAAACCCGGGCGTGAACGGTAAGGAGGGACGTGTCAGATAAGTACCTTTGCGCAGCATCGTGTCGGCGTAGTTGATGCCCGCGACTTCAGTTTTAATCAACACTGTGCCTGCGGCCACTTCTGGTTTTGCTACTTCCTCAAGGCGCAGCACATCCGCGCCGCCAAGTTCATGAATCCTGATCGCTTTCATTTCCAGCCTCCTGAGCAGTTGTTGGTCGTGGGCAGCACTCATGCCGCCTTGTCGAACAGGCTCTCGAATCCACGAGCCGCTTCTGCGACTCTCTTCTGTCGTAATGCGCGCACCCAGCCGGTGACAACCGTGACCGCGTCTCGCTGCGCCATGCCGCCAGAGTCGTGGGCGCTGGCTCTACCCTTCTCTGCGCGAACTGCTTGCGGATCATGGCGCTCGGCGCGCTTGACGATCTTGATCTGTTTGCCGGTAACCATTAATGCTCTTCTCCCTCTTCAGCTTATAGCTGGCTCATGCCGCCGTCGGCGATGATCTCCGTCCCCAACAGGAACGAGGAGTCGGCACTGGCGAGGAAGAGCACAGTCTTCGCGATCTCTTCGGGCCGCCCGAACCGCTTCATCGGCACTTGCGCCTGAATGTTCTTCGCCGTCTCTTCAAGCTCCTCCGGTGGCAAGCCGAGCCGCCCGAAGATCGGTGTGGTGACGGGGCCGGGGCTGATGGCGTTGACGCGGATGCCGCGGCCTACGAGTTCAGCCGAAAGCGTTCGCGCCAGCGTGATGAGCGCCGCCTTGCTCGCCGCATAGACGCTTGAGTTCGGCATCCCGATGTGGGCGTTGATGGATGTGTTGAGGATGATCGAAGCGTTGTCGTTCAAGAGCGGCAGCGCCTTCTGGATCGTGAAGTACGCGCCCTTGAAGTTGATGTCCATGATGCCATCAAACAGTTCTTCGGTCACAGCTTCGACCGGTGCGAACTTACCCACGCCAGCGTTGACGAAGAGCACGTCAATCTGGCCAAACTTCTCCTGCACGGCGGCGAACAGCTCGTCTATCTCCGCCAGACTAGAGGCGTCCGAGCGCACGGCCAAGACGTCGCCGCCGATCTCGCGCGCCGCCGCGTCGAGCGTCCGCTGGTCGCGGCCCGTGATGACGACCCGCGCGCCCTGCTCGCTAAACTCCTTAGCCGTCGCCAAGCCGATGCCTGAATTGCCGCCGGTGATGACCGCCACTTTGCCTGCCAATTTGCCCATCGAGATTCTCCTTATCCTGACTGTCTTATTTGTCCAAAGCCCTCGGTGCTTGCGCCACCGGAAGCCTCACTCCTATCTGGAACGCTTGTTCCAGAATGCGTCAAAAAAATTAGTCCAGCACCGAGAGCGTGACCTTCACGACATCCTCCAGCGTCTTGCGATCCCGCGTCGCCTTCGCCATCAGTTGCAGTCCCTGCAAGCTGCTATAGAGGAAGCGCGCGACGGCGCGGAGGTCGCGCCCGCCCTTGATCTCGCCCGCCTTCTTCCCGCGCAGCAGCGCACGGTAAAAAGCCTCCTCGGCGGCGGCTATATTGTTGCACGCCTTGGCCGCGGTCTCCTTACAGCGGCCGGCTAACTCCGACATCGCGTTACCCATGAAGCAGCCGCGCCGCTGTCCGTCGCAGAACGATCCTTCGACCACACCTTGGAACAACTGCCGCAGCGCCTTCTTGACAGAACCCGGCCGCTCCAACAATGCAAACATCTTCCGGCCCTCCACTTCGCGGTAGCGGTCGAGCGCCTGTAGGTAAAGCGCGTGCTTATCGCCGAAGGTGTCGTAGAGGCTCTGGCGGTTGATGCCCATGTGGCCGACTAAATCATTGATGGACGCCGCCTCATAGCCGCGCGCCCAGAACACCTCCATCGCCTTCTGGAGAGCCTCGTCCCGGTTGAACTCTTTGTGCCGCGCCATCTGAACTTGCTTGACCTCAGGGAGGCTTATACTCTTTCTGGAACGATTAGTCAAGAACGAATCTTATCACCTTTACATTATACGCTTCATCGCGCGGCCGGTGATCTTCGCCTACCAAGCAATGCCGTAATCTTCACCGTGGTTGCTTGAGCCGCCCCACATCGTGCCGTGGGCGCGGTCGAACTGAATGGCGTTGATGGGCCCCGACGTGCGCTCCTCGAAGGTCAACTCGTAGCCCATGCGGCGCAACTCCTCACGCACCCACGGCGGCATGGACTCGGCGAGTAAGATACGCCCCGGTCTTGATTCGTGCTCGCCGAAGGAGCTGCGCATCTGGAAGCTGTTGATGTTCGGCGCTTCGGTCGCCTCCTGCACGCTCATCCCGAACTCGACGATGTTGAGGAAGAACTGCAAAAGGTTCTGATCCTGACTGTCGCCGCCCTGCACGGAGAAACAGAGAAACGGCTTGCCGTCCTTTAAGGCCAACGTCGGGGTGAGCGTGACGCGCGGGCGCTTGCCCGGCTCGATGACGTTGAAGGGGCCTTCCGCCGCGTCAGTCACAAAGCTCTGCGCGCGCTGGCTGAGGCCCACCCCTGTGCGCCCCGCGATGACGGCCGGCACCCAACCGCCGCTCGGCGTCACCGAGACCACCCAGCCCTCCTCGTCCGCCGCTTCAACCGAAGTCGTGCCCGCGTAGAACGCACGCTTGAAGTCTTCATCGGCCGCGCCGCGCGGAGCATTCTGACTGACAGGCGGGGGCGTGTCTTGCGTCGGGCGGGGCGTAGAGGTTGGAGTGGCAATCGGTCTGGTGTTCCACTTCTCCAGGAGGGCGCGATAAGGGTTGGTCTCGCCTTGGAACGGGTATGGGTCGCCGGGGGCGACCGACGGGTCGTTGCGCTCTTGATTAAGTAGCTTGGCGCGCGCGCGCGCGTAATCTTTGGAGAGCAGTCCTTGAATCGGCTCGGCGGGCGGGAAGTATGGATCGCCGTAATAGAAATCCCGGTCGGCGAAGGCCAGATTCATCGCCTGATAGATGGTGTTGATGTAGCGGGCGCTGTTATAGCCCATGCCTTTGAGGTCGAAGTGCTCAAGGATGTTCAAGGCTTGGAGCATGGCGGGCCCTTGTGTCCAGTGTGTGAGCTTGTAAACTTCGATTCCTTTGTAGGTGGTCTTGACCGGCTCCTCAATCCGCACCTGCCAGTGGGCGAGGTCTTCCGCAGTGAAGAGGCCGCCCTCTTCTCTCACACCGCGCACTAGCTCGCGCGCGATGTCGCCTTTATAGAAGCGGTCGTAGGCGGCGTAGATCGCCTCCTTCCGACTCTTGCCGGCGGCGAGCGCCGCTTGCTCGGCTTCGACCAGCTTGCGCAGCGTCGCGGCCAGATCAGGCTGGCGGAAAATCTCGCCTGCTTCCGGCGCTTCACGCTTCTGCCCGAGATGCGTGAGCATTACTTCGCGCGCGTAGCGCCACTGCTTGAGCCATCTCTTCTCGTGCTCGATTGTATTTACGAGTTGCGCCTCGATGGGGTAGCCGTCGGCCATCTGGATCGCAGGCGCAAGCACATCCTTCAGACTGAGCTTGCCGTACTCGGCGAGCATGACGAGGATGCCGCCCGGCGTGCCCGGCGTCACGGCCGCGAGCGGGCCGTATTCGGGCGGATACTTCAGCCCCTTCGCTTTGTAGAACGCTGCGGTCGCCCCCGTCGGCGCGACGCCGAGCGCGTCAATGCCGATCACTTTGCCGGTGTGCGGGTTGTAGATGAGCGCCTGCGTCTCGCCGCCCCACGAGAGCGTGTCCCACATCGTCGCGGTGGCGGCGATCATCGCGCAGGCCGCGTCCACAGCGTTGCCGCCCTGCTGGAAGATCATCGCGCCGGCCGTGGCCGCAAGCGGCTTGCCCGTGATCGCCATCCAGTGCCGACCATGCAGGGGTGGCTTTTGCGTGCGCTGCGCGCTCAGCCTGCACGGGAAGCTGAGCAGCAACATCGCGGATAGCAACAGACTGAAGCACCACTTTGTTCTGTGCAAGCGCATTCTTTTTTCTCTCTGTCGGGTAAAGTTTATGCGTCGGCTAGCACACATTATCATCAAAGATTTATCAGTCAAGGTTGCAAGCCGTTGGATTTTTGGGCAAGAGGCATTTTTTAGGCAAAGCTCCGCACTGCGATGCTTTCGACGAACCTCAGGCGTTGCTTCGAGCCACAGCCCCGTCGTCCGCTGCGTGCGCAGCGGCGAATGAATGACGCATGAACTCCAATCCCGCTCACCGACAATATTCGTTAAGTGATCACGGTTGGCACGTCCCGGCCACAATACGCGCGTAACTCTAGCAACTCTTTCGCGGCCTCGACGAGCGGAGCAAGGATTTCGTCAACCTGGCCCGTGCCATCATCTTCTCGAAAGCGTTCGAGGTAGATGCGCAGCGTCGCGCCCTGCGTGCCCGTGCCGGAGAGACGGCAGACGACGCGCGAGCCGTCCGCGAGCAGGATGCGTATGCCTTGATGCTCGGAGACGCTGCCGTCCAACGGGTCTGTGTAGCTGAAGTCGTCGGCGCGCGCGATGCGTTCGCCAGCGAAGTCTGTGCCGGCGAGCGCCGGAAGTTTTGCGCGCAAGGCAGCGATCATGCGGCCGGCGGCGGCCGCGTCCAGCGCCTCGTAGTCGTGTCGCTGGTAGTAGCTGCGCCCGAAGCGCTGCCAGTGCGCGCGGACGACTGCCGCGACCGACTCGCGCGTCGCGGCGATGATTGAAAGCCACGCCAGCACGGCCCACAACCCGTCCTTCTCGCGCACGTGGTTGGAGCCGGTGCCGAAACTCTCCTCGCCGCAGAGCGTGCAGAGGCCCGCGTCCAAAAGATTCCCGAAGAACTTCCAGCCGGTCGGCGTCTCGAAGCTGCGAATGCCGAGCGCGGCGGCGACGCGATCCGCGGCCGTGCTCGTCGGCATCGAGCGCGCGACGCCCGCAAGGCCCGCGCGATAACCGGGGATGCAGCTTTGTGCGTGCTCGGCGATGACGGCCAAAGAGTCGCCCGGCGAGACGAAGAAGTTGCGGCCCAAGATCAGATTGCGGTCGCCATCGCCATCGCAGGCCGCGCCCAAGTCGGGCGCATCGTCAGCATTCATCCGCGCGACAAGTTCGGCGGCGTGCGCGAGATTGGGGTCGGGGTGCTGTCCGCCGAAATCTTCGAGCGGCGCGCCGTTGATGACCGTGTCTGCGGGCGCGCCCAAACGCTCTTCCAGTATGTGCCGGGCGTAAGGGCCGGTGACGGCGTTCATCGCATCGAACGTCATGCGGAAGCCGCCGGCGAAGAGCGCGCGCAAAGCAGCGAAGTCAAACAACTCTTCCATCACCGCCGTGTAGTCGGCGAGCGGACCAATAAGGACGACTTCGGTGTCGCCGATTTTAATGCTGCCCTCGGAGTCGAGGTCTATATCGGCGTGATCGAGCGTGCGGTATTCTGTGATCGTGAGCGTCTGTTGGTAGATGCGCTCGGTTACGGCTTCGGGCGCGGGCCCGCCGTTGCGGACGTTGTACTTGATGCCGAAGTCTTCGTCTATACCGCCGGGGTTGTGGCTGGCGGAGAGAACGAGGCCGCCGAACGCGCCGCGTCGCCGGATGACGGCGGAAACGGCGGGCGTCGAAAGGATACCGCCGCGCCCGACGAGCAGTCGCCCAAAGCCGTGCGCGGCGGCCATGCGAATGATCGTCTGGATGGCTGTGCGATTGTAGTAACGCCCGTCGCCACCAACGACCAGTGTCTCCTGCTGGAAGTCCGCCCCGTCACTCGCGCCCACAGCATCGAAGACCGACTGGACAAAGTTCTCCAGATAGCCGGGCTGCATGAAGACGCGCGTCTTTTTGCGCAAGCCTGAAGTGCCGGGGCGCTGATCTGAGAATGGAGTTGTAGCGACTGTTTTGATTGACATACTCTCTCGCTCGTGCAAGCGGCGAACCGAGCCTGCGCGGGGGATCAGTTCGCCATGCTCTTTGCTTGCAGCGCACGCCGCGCCCGTCACCACGCAACTTTGCCGTCAAGCTCAAAGGCATCAAGGATCATGTCGGCCCTTTTTAGAAGCGACCGTTCTCTTTAGCGCTGCACCCGCCCCGAAGCATCACCCGCGGCGAGGTGCTCAACTTCGGCAACCGTGACCATATTGAAGTCACCGCTAATTGAATGCTTCAGGCACGACGCCGCGACCGCGAACTCCAAAGTGTCCTGTCCCGACTTGCTCGCCAGTAACCCATAAATCAAACCGCCCGCGAACGAGTCGCCGCCGCCGACGCGATCCACGATCCGTATGTCGTACTTGCGCGAGTGCAATACTTGACCTTGATGCAGCAGCATCGCCGACCAACCGTTCTCGTCCGCCGAGCGGCTCTCGCGCAGAGTAATCGCCACTGATTGCAAATGGAAGCGTTCTGAGAGCGTGCGCGCCACCTGCTCGTAGCCGGCCGAGGCGACGTGTCCGCTCGTGATGTCCGCGCCCTGTGCCTTGATGCCGAAGACCTTCTCGGCGTCCTCCTCGTTGCCGATGGCCACGTCCACCCACTCCATCAACTCGGTCATCGTCTCCTGCGCCTGCGCGGGACTCCACAGTTTTTTGCGATAGTTGAGATCGCACGAGACCGTCAGCCCTGCCTCTTTGGCAGCGCGGCAAGCCTCTTTCGTCGCGGCCGCGACCTGCGGCCCCAGCGCGGGCGTGATGCCGGTGAAGTGGAACCAGTCGGCATCCTTGAAAATCACCGACCAGTCGAACTCGCCCGACCCGACCTGTGCAATCGCTGAACCGGCGCGGTCGTAAACCACGACCGAAGGGCGCTGGCTCGCGCCGGTCTCAAGGAAGTAGATGCCGATGCGTTCGCCGCCGCGCGCGATGAATGATGTATCCACGCCGAAGCCGCGCAGCACATTGATCGCGCCGTCGCCGAAAGGGTTGCGGGGCAGCCGCGTGACGAAGCTGGCGTCGAAACCGAAGTTCGCGAGGCTGACGGCGACGTTCGCCTCGCCGCCGCCGTAGGTGAGTTCCAACTCTTTCGCCTGCGAAAATCTTAGCCGGGCCGGCGTCGCCAGCCGCAGCATGATCTCGCCGAACGTCACGACTCGCATAGTTGCTCCTTACTCTTATTTCGCGCGCGCGCTTTTGATCCGTTCGATGAACTCGCGCGCGGTGCGCGTGATGGCCGCGTAGTCGCCGGTCTTCGCGCCGCCGGTGAGGCTGCTGCCCGCGCCCACGGCCACGGCTCCGGCTTTGATCCACTCGCCGACGTTCGTCAAGTCCACGCCGCCCGTCGGCATCAACGGCGCTTGCGGCAGCGGCCCCCGTATCGCCTTGATGATTGCGGGGCCATACGCTTCGCCCGGAAACAGCTTGACGATGTCCGCGCCAACTTCCAGCGCCTCGATCACTTCGCGGATCGTCATCACACCCGGCATGACGGGCACTTGATAGCGATTGCACAGGCGCACCGTCGCGGGGTTCAACGTCGGCGACACCACGTAAGTCGCGCCCGACAGGATGGCGATGCGCGCCGTCTCCGGGTCGAGCACCGTGCCCGCACCCAAGATCAACTCCGACGGCTTGTAGCGGGCCGCGAGCGCTTCGATCACGCGCTGCGCGCCGGGCACGGTGAAGGTCACTTCAATCGCAGGGCAGCCGCCCGCAAGGGTCGCGTCGGCGATGCGCCGCGCCTGCTCTGCCGACTCGGCGCGCACGACCGCGACGAGGCCCGCGTCAGTAATGCGTTTGAGAATGTCGAGTTTGGGAATCATGTCTGTGCTCTACCAAGGCTCATAGCTTGGGCGCGTCTAAATTATTCCTTACGAGATTGGGATAGCGGAAGAAAAAGCGACGAGTGGCAAGTTAAAGATTTGCCTTGGCTCGTCACCGCTTTTTCGTGTGATTTCGTGGTCAATCTTTTCTTGTGTACTAATACCAATACCATAAGATTCGATTTAGTGGCGAACGCATGGCACGCTCGTCCGGTCGCGGTTGAAATTTATCTTGCGTGGTCATTTCATACCTCTCTTGCAGAAGCTGTCGCTTCAATCTTTACGTTCCGAGACATAGCCTTCGGGATGCCTTAACCGCCAGTTCCAGTCCGATTGAATGATGGCAGCCAGATCAGGGTAGGCGGGTCGCCAACCCAAAAGCGTGCGCGCTTTCTGCGCGTCGGCAACGAGCCGAGACGGATCACCGGGACGGGGCGGTTCGAGCTTAAGCTCAATCGGCCGGCCTGTGACCTGCCGGGCCGTCTCGATCACCTCCAGCACCGAGTACCCTTGGCCGTTGCCCAGATTGATGCGTTCGGATTCGCCGCCAGCGCGCAGGTGTCTGAGCGCGAGGATATGCGCCGCGCCGAGATCGGCGACGTGTATGTAGTCGCGTATGGGCGTGCCATCGGGCGTCGGATAGTCATTACCAAAAACTGAAACTGCGGAAAGCCGTCCTTGCGCCGCCGCCAGCACGTTCGGCATGAGGTGCGTCTCCGGTTCGTGCTGCTCGCCAAGTTCACGGGTCGCGCCGCACGCATTGAAGTAGCGTAGCGCAACGAACTTCAATCCGTAGGCGCGGTCGTAGCTCTCCATGATGCGTTCCATGAAGAGCTTCGACCAGCCGTAAGGATTGGTTGGCTGCTGTGGGTGGTCTTCGGAGATCGGGATTTGCTGCGGCTCGCCATAGGTTGCGCAGGTCGAAGAGAAGACCATGCGGCGCACGCCGGCCTGCAAGAGCGAGTCGAGAAAGACGATGCCTTGTCTGACGTTGTTGTCGAAGTAGCGGGCCGGCTCTGTGACCGACTCGCCGACGTCGGCGAGCGCCGCGAAGTGGATGCACGATTCAAGATCGTGCTCACGTGCGATGCGCGCGACCAGTTCGCTGTCGCCGACGCGGCCCTGATAAAAGGGCATGTCCGCAGGGACGGCGGCGCGGTGCCCGCGTGCCAGATCATCCAAGATAACCACACGCTCGGCGCGCGCGCGCAGCAACTCCACCGTCACGCTACCGATGTAGCCGGCTCCGCCGGTCACAAGGATTGCCATGAGGTCTCCTTACTCCATTGACTCTAATTCCATTCGTTCATCTGCCATCAATTTCAAACACCCGAAAGCGCTGGCACCGGGGTGAAGAACCGTCGAAGATATGCAGCCGGTAGCCGGTCTGACGCGCGTAGCTGTCGGCCAGCCTTTCGACGGTCGCATCGCGTCGGAGAGCGCCGCGATGCTGGGGCGCGTCTGCTTCGGCGCGACAAAGACTTCGTAAGCGTAGCGCGCGAAATAGCTTTAACCTTCGACAGGGTATGATACGCGGTTTGATCAGGGAAGCCGAATCAAGTATGAAACGGCCAGACGCTTGCTGAAGACGAAAGTATTGTTGGCGGCGCAAACAAAAAAGCGCGCCGAGCGCATCTGTATAGGTAAGATTCCGTGTCAATGCTGAGCGTTGAGCCTTTAACAAAACGGTCTGCGCAAGCGCGCCGGGCGCAAGCGTCAGCGTCCAATTCCTGCTCGACGCCGAGCGGCGCGGCAGTTACCGCTTCTTCGTCAACATCGAGGCGTTGCCTTAAAGCAACCGCTATGAAGTCCGGCGCTAACGTATGGCAAACTCGCCGTGGCTTGTTTGCTCTTAACTTTCTACTCTTGATGCACATTGAATAACATATGAGGAACCGCTCTGTCTTTATTATCAAGGGGGCTAGGAAAAGGCGGATAGCAGTAAGGCCGTCGGTAAGGCTTCTGGCTATACTCGGCGGCGTGTCGGTCGGGCTACTCATTGCGGAAGTCGGCTTGCGTGTGCTCGGCTTCAGATATCTAAATCTCTATCAGGAAGACGGGGCCGTCGGTTACGCGCTCAGGCCCGGCGCGGAAGGATGGTGGCGGGACGAAGGGGAAGCATATATTAAAATCAGCGACGACGGGTTGCGCGACCGCGAACACTCGAAGGTGAAGCCGCCCGATACGTTGCGAGTCGCCGTGCTCGGCGACTCGTACGCGGAGGCGTTGCAGGTGCCGATGGAAGCGGCCTTCTGGGCCGTCGCGGAACAGAGGCTACAGGGTTGCGAGGCGCTTGGCGGGCGGAGAGTGGAGGTGATTAATTTCGGGGTCTCCGGTTTTTCGACGGCGCGCGAGCTGATAACTTTGCGCCGTCGCGTCTGGCAATACTCCCCGGATGTCGTCGTGCTCCTTATGACGACCGGTAATGACGTCAGAGACAATTCACAACTCCTCAGCCGCGAGTATGCTGGCCTCCCGCTACCGTATTTCGTCTATGAAAATGGCGCGTTGGTACTAGACGATTCTCTGTTAAAGAGGCGCAACGAGTCGTTGTGGTTTCGTTTGCAGGAGTCGTTTTGGGGAAATTCGCTGCACTGGCTGCGGCAGCACGTGCGGCTGATTGGTCTCGTTGACAAGGCGCGCGCGGCCTTTCAGATTTACAAGCTCAGACGCAAAAATGTCCCGACCGGCGCGGGCGACGAACCCGGCATAGACGCAAAGGTTTACCTCGAACCGGCAGACCCGGCTTGGGCCGACGCATGGAGCGTGACGGAAGGGCTTATGCTACTGATGCGTGATGAGGTTAAATCACACGGGGCGAAGTTCTTGCTCGTGACTGGCAGCAACGGCATTCAGGTCTATCCCAACCCATCAAACCGCCAAGTTTTCATGCGAAACTTAGGGGCCGACGATCTGTTCTATCCCGACCGCAGGATCAAGTCTTTAGGAGCGCGGGAGGGGATTGAAGTGCTGAATTTAGCCCCGACCCTGCAAGAGTACGCCGACCGGAACAAGGCTTTCCTTCATGGCACGGACGGGTTCGGACACTGGAACGCGCTAGGCCACCGATTGGTGGGCGACTTAATTGCCGAAAGACTCTGTGAGACAATCGCAGCAAACAGATAGCCGGTCGGAGGAAGCCCCTTCGGCAGAGGGGGTCGCGGAGACCGGTGCGTGGCGTAGTCCCGCGCGTTTACTATGTGCCGCGGCGATTCTGCATCTGGCGCTGTCCGTCACCATCTACGGACTCGGACGGTATGCGCTCTTCCCCGACACGTTCGACAGTAACGGGGTCGCAGTGGCCTTCGCCTCGGACGGCGTGCGGTATCGCGCCGCCGCCGCCGCTTTGAGTGCGGCTCTCAGGGGGGGAGAGATTCGCTATTGGACCGGCGCGGATCATCCGTTTCACGTCAAGCTTTATTCCGTCTGCTTCGCCCTCTTCGGGCCATGGTTAGGCTATAACGTCGTCGGGGCCGAGCCGCTCAATATTTTATTTTACCTCGCTAGTCTGGTCCTGATCTTCAGGCTCGGGCGGGAAGTCTTCAACCGGCGCGCGGGCCTGTTGGCCGCAGGTGCGGTCGCGCTCTGGTCGTCGTTCCTGCTCCACACAACCCAGTTTCTAAAAGACCCGTTATTCGTGTTGGGGACGTTGGCGCTCATCCTCATCATCGTGCGCTGGCTGACGAGAACCTATTCGTGGGCGGAGGCTTTACTGACAGGGGCCGCGGGCGGACTTATAGCAACCGCGCTCTGGCTCACGCGCGCAGACATGGGGGAGATGTTGGTCGCGACCGTGCTGCTCGGCGCGGTGCTGCTTGTCGCCCGGCAGCTTTGGGAGAGGCGAGCATGGACGACAAACTCGGCCGGAATGGCGCTGCTCGTCGCGGTGACGGTGAGCGTGCCGCTGATCATGCCGCATGCGCTTGAACTCGGCCGCTCTCCTTCCTCCGCAAGGGCGTCGGCCGAGCGGGAAGCTCTTCGTCGGGTCGCGGACGAAGAGGCCACACCCACGACTCAGCAAGAAGCGCCGCAGACGCACCTCTGGTCAAGGGTGGCGGCGCACGTCGGGGATGTGCGGCGCAGGTTTATCGAGATGTGCCCGAACGCGGGGTCGAACATTGATGACGACGTGCAGTTTAAGGGCATGGCCGACCTCGTGCGCTACCTCCCGCGCGCCGCGGTGGTCGGTTTCTTTGCGCCGTTCCCCGACATGTGGCTCGCTTCGGGGAAGCAGGTCGGAGCGACGGGGAGGCTGCTCGGCGGTCTGGAGAGCTTAGCCATGTACGCGGTCGAAGGCTTGGCGCTCCTCGGGCTGTGGCGAGGGCGGCGGCGGCTCTCCGTCTGGCTGCTGTTGTCAGTGGCGGCGACGGGCATGACCGCGCTCGGCCTCGTGGTGGTCAACGTCGGCACGCTGTACCGCCTGCGCTATGTGTTCCTAATACTTTTAATCATCATCGCCGCGGAGGGGGCGGCGCATATCCGCGAGGTGCTAGCGAAGAAGGCGCGAGAGGTTAGAGAAAGAGACGTGGCGGGGTGAAATTCTCGATGCACGCGCAGGATTGGCCGGTATGGCATCGGTTCAGGCGCAACCTCTCGATCAGCCTGCTCGGCTCGGGTCTCTCGCTGGCGCTTAAACTTGTCCAGACCGCGCTCCTGACCAGAGTGTTGCGGCTAGACGATTTCGGGCGGGTGCTCATCGTCCTCAACCTCTTCGTCTTCCTTGAGGCGTTCGTTGGGTTGCGCGTGAGCGACGTAATGTTTCGCTTCTTCCAACCGCTCAAGGCGCAAAGGGACGCGCGCGCGCTTCAGGGGTTGCTGCTCTTGTGTCTGGGACTCAGTCTGGCTGCCGGCCTATTGATCGGCGGCGGCGCGTTCGGCTTATCGCCGTGGCTGGCGGAACGCTTCTATCATAGCCCTGAGATCGCGCCCCTCTTTAAGATTTACGGCTGTACCGTACTCGTCTCGGCCTTCCGCGAAGTCTATGAACCAATTTTGCGGGTATATGATCGCTTCCCTTCCATCGTAGTGCCGCAGGTGGCGGGTGCGCTGACCACGCTCACGCTTCTCGCCGCCTACTTCGCAGTGGCTGACGGTTACGACCTGAGGGCCGTCGTCGCGGCATTTACAGTCGGCGCTTTAGTCCAGACCGTGCCGCCGCTCATGCTGGCGTTGCGTCTGGTGAAACCATTCTTGTCGGGGATTAAAGTGAAGGCCGCGGCGCGAAGCTTAAACAGATACCGGCCCGAGCTGCTCAGATGTCTGTTCCACAGTAACCTCTCCGGGTATCTGAAATTCGCCATCAACCCCGGTGACGTCTTCTTACTGGGTCTCTTCTCCACGCCGGCGCAAGTCGCCCTGTACGGTCTGGCCAGACAACTCACGGCCCCGCTGGCGCTGTTGCAAACCAACGCCCAGACCGCCGTCGCGCCGGAAGTGGTTTCGCTTATAGCCACGGGGAAGTTCGCGCAGCTCAGACGACTGGTCAGTCGCTACGTCGTGTCTGCGTCCGTCCTGAGCGGCCTGGCGGTGGCAGGCGGCCTGCTGCTCGGGCGAGTATTTATCTCGTGGCTCGCCCGACCGGAATACTTAGCGGCCGCGCCAGTCTTTTACGCGCTGCTGGTCGTCGCTGCGCTCATGCTGGTCGGCGTCGTGTTCCGCCCCCTCTCGGTTGGCTTAGACTTGCTGAGATGGTACAACCTTGGGTTGCTATTTAGCGCCGCCGTCGTCTTTGTTTTCGTCGCCGCCGGCAAGTTGGACGCCATGGGCATGGCCTACGCACAGTTGGCCGGGGCGTTGATACTCCGGTTCCTCTGTAACGTGCCGGTGTGGGTGCGGCTGAATGCTCTGATAGTAAACCCGCAGGGGCGGACGGAGGCGACGGCGGGGGGTGCATGGCCAGAAAAGTAGCGCATGCGGATTCACCACTTCTATCCGAAGACCCGCAACGTCGGCGACCACTTCGTACAGAGGGGCATCGAGCGGATGATCCGCGAGATTGTTCCCCGCGCCGCCTTCGATCTCTTCAACGTGAACAGTAGGGGCGATGACGAGATCGGCTACGGCCTGACTCGCTCGACCATCGAGCGCGCCAACAGGGAGGCGGAGCTTGTGATCGTCGGTGGCTCGAACCTCTACGAGGGCAGTTACCGCTGGCGCTGGGGCGTACACCTTGAACCGGACGCCCTCAATGATTTGCATGTGCCGCTGTTTCTCGTCGGGGTCGGCACGGGTTCGAGTTTCCTTTCCCGCCCGCACAGGCCGTCGGCGCGCGCGAAGAGCGAGATCAGGTTACTTAACGACCGCGCGGCCTTTTCCGGCACCAGAGACGTGCTCACGCGAGACTGGCTGCACAAGTTCGGCATCGTCAAAGCGGAGTTGATGGGCGACCCGGCGACTTTCATCTTCAACCACCCGGCGCGCCTCGGCAGGGGCGGCAGGCACATTCTGATTAACACGCCGCCCGTTAGATTCTGGGCGAGCAAGAGCCGTTTCTGGCAGGTGCGCCTGCGCGGGCGCGCGATGTTCTGCGCCGCAGTCTCGCTGGCGCGGACGCTCCGCGAAAGGGGGCACGAGGTCGTGGTGGTGTGCAACGACCCGGCAGACTTGAACCTCGCACATCGTTTGTTTGGCGAATGGTTCGCCGAAGGGATCGTCTGCCCGCGAAGCCCCGACGAGTATTTCCGGCTCCTATCCGGGTCACGCGCCGTGGTGACGGGGCGCTTACACACGGCGGTCGTGTCTTTCTCTCTGGGTATCCCTTTCGTGCTGCTTGATGCCGACCAGCGCACGCGCGGGTTCGTCGAAACTTATCAATTGGGCGACTGGTCTGTGTCTCCTTCGCGCGGCGACTTCGAAGCATGTCTTAAGGAGCGTACCGACCGTCTGCTGAGCGATGATGCGCTGAGGCCGTGGGCACTTCTCGTTCAGAAAAGAGACCGCATGTACGAGCGCAGCATGAGCCTGCTGAGAAGCGCACTGGGCCGCATCAACTGAGTTGAGTTCGCTCCCGGCGCTGCCGCCGACAGGCGCGCACGAGCATACACAGAGTCCGGCGGCTGGTAGTTGACATTGACTCGTCGGCAGTTATTCTTATCCCGATAGATTCAGCTTAAGGGGGAAGATGACTATCGCGCCATCGCACGACCCTTACGTCGCCACGGGAAGACCACAGCCGGATGCTAAGTTAACCATCTCACGGCCAACGGGCACCAAGCCTGTTAGAGTGATGTACGTCATCAGCGACCTGTCTATCGGCGGGGCTGAGATGATGCTCTACAAGCTGCTCGCCGAAACCGACCGTACACGCTTTGAACCAGCCGTGGTCTCATTAATGGATGGAGGGGCGCTACGCGAACGCATTGAAGCCCTCGGGATCGCAGTGCATACAGTGGGGGTCAGACCCGCGTGGCCGACGCCGCTGGATTTGTGGCGTCTCGTCCGGCTGACGCGCCGGCTCCGGCCCCGTCTGATCGTCGGCTGGATGTATCACAGTTGCCTCGCCGTGCAGCTCGCCAGTTTTTTTTCGTCTCGGCTGGCGACCGTGTTATGGAGCATCCACTATTCGATCAGTGCGCTCGCCGAGGAGAAGTGGCTCACCGGCGCAGTCATCAAGGCGTGCGCGTTTCTTTCCGGGCTGCCGGATAAGATTATTTTCGTTTCTCGCGACGGCCAGACGAAGCACAGGCCGTTGGGGTTCAGCACCGAGAACAGTTGCGTGATTCCGAACGGCATTGACGTTAACACGTTCGCGCCTTCGCCCGAGGCGTGGGCTTCGGTGCGGTCGGAACTCGGGTTGCCCAGCGGCACCCTCATCATCGGGATGATGAGCCGCTATCACCCGATGAAAGATCACGCCAACTTCCTACGGGCTGCCGCATTGGTAGCGAAAACGCACCCGGAGACACACTTCCTGCTCGTCGGGCGCGCGGTCGATAGCAGCAATCAGGAACTGCGCCGATTGATTCATGAACTGGGGCTTGCGCACCGGACGCACCTGTTGGGAGAGCGCCACGACGTCCCGCGCCTCACTGCCGCGCTAGACATCTTCTCCCTCTCTTCCTACTGCGAGAGCTTTCCGACCGTCATCGGCGAGGCGATGGCCTGCGCCGTGCCCTGCGTCGTTACGGATGTGGGCGACGCGGCATGGATCGTGGGCGACACGGGGCGCATCGTGCCGCCACGCGACCCCGTCGCGCTGGCCCGTGCGTGGGCGGAGATGATCAAACTCGGCGCGGAAAGGCGCGCGGCGCTGGGGCGCACGGCCCTTTCGAGGGTGAGTGAACTCTTCCCCATAAAATCGGTCGTGCACCATTACGAGACCTTGTACGAGACTGTGCTCGCCGGACGAATGCCAGAGTCCGCCGCGCCGGTCGTCGCCTATCAAAGAGATTGACATGACTACGACCTACGGCTCGCTCACGCCTGCGACGAATATCTGTGAGTTGGCGCTCCTCGACGTTAAAGCGGAGCCATTCCCGCACGTGGCTCACGAACGCTTCATTGACCGGGAGCATTACCGGCAGTTGTGCCGGACGTTCCCAACCTGCCCCCCCGCCACCAGCCCCACAGGCTTCTCACTCTACTGGGGCGACGAGGGCTACCAACGCCTGCTCGACGAACAACCCGCGTGGCAGGCCCTGTTCGACACCTTTCACAGTCAGACGTTCATCGAATGGGGTAAGGAGCAGTTCGCGGAGGTCTGGCAGCGCGCGGGCTGTAAGCTCGATCTGTCCGAGGCGCGTTACGTCCCCTATCGCGAAGACCGCGTTGATAAGGAGCGGGCGACGCTGCGCAAAATCGAACACGACCCGCACGAGTTGTGGGTTCGTATGGACATACATCAAGGCCGCATCGGGTACTTCAGGCCCGTCCATCTTGACCACGCGCGCCGCCTCATCTCTATGCTCATATACATGTGCGACCATACAGAGAACTGGATGGTCGGGGGCGAGTTGTTTCTGCACGGAGCCGACGCGCACATTCATCACCGAGTTCCCACGCGTATCGCGCCACGGCACAACCTGATGGTCGCCTTCCCTTGCATGAACGGCTCGCATCATTCCGTGTCGAAAATCACTGCTACTTCGGCCCCGCGCAATTACATTCAAGTGCACATCTCAAGCTCCGTGGACGTCTGGCCGCGCGAAGAGACTCCCCGGCATTGGCGTAGGGTACTCTCATCCTTAAAGCGCCGCCTCGAAGATGGCTAGGGCAAATGACTTGGCCGCGGCGCGAGTGAAACGGTATGAGCGTTAAGCGTACCGCCTTCTGCGCCGGGCGGCGTGCTCGCCACTTCATTGCGGAACGTATTGGGATCAATGCTGACTTACATACGTGAGGTGAGCAAGATAACCGACACAATGACAAATCAAGCGCACGCCAATGCGACCGCGTAGCGCAGCACGTCACCGGCTTCGTCTGAACTAACCAGCCCAGACTTCACATCACGCCTATTGACAACTCTGAGAGCAGATTACGGCGGCTTGCAGGTCTTGGTAGTCGGCCGGCGTGTCAATGTCAAACGCAGCTTCGGGCACAGCGATGAAGATCGCCTGCTGCGCATGTCTGGCAATGACGCGCTTCGCTCCTGCCGCCCCGCGCAAGGCCAGCAACTCGGCGAAGAGCGCGCGACTAAAGAGCGCCGGCACGCCGCGCGTCTGTTCACCGGCCGCTTCATATTCGGCAGCGACAACGAGCGGGTGCTTCGCTTGATAGGTCGCAACCAAGCGCTTGATGTCTGCGGCGTTGACGAACGGTTGATCGCAGAGCATCAGGACGGCCGCCTCTGCTTCGCCTGCCGTCGCCGCTTCGAGCGCCGTAAGGCCGCAACGAATCGAAGCACTCAAGCCCTCAGCCCATGTTTGATTGACGACGACTTGCGCGGCCAGATCGGCCACTTCAGCGTGCAACTCACGCGCCTGCGCCCCAAGCACGACGATGACCGGCCGACACTGCGAGTCGAGCGCCACACGGACAGCACGACGGAGCAGCGTCTCGCCCTTGTAGCGCAATAGTTGTTTCGCTTGGCCCATGCGCGTCGAAGCGCCCGCGGCCAGCACGATGATGCCGATGTGTGCCGCGCTCACGATGCCCGACAGCCCATGACCGAGGCGCTTGCGCGCACGGCGGCTCGCGGCGCAAGCGGGAAATCTCTGACGACAAGCTGCGAGGCACGCTCATCATGGATCGGCGCGTTGCGCTCGCGTAGGAAACCGCCGCCGCGCGTGGCGCTCACAGCTTTGATCTCGGCGCTGATGGCGAGCGCGATCTCTGCGGGCGTCTCCGCGCCGATGTCCATGCCGATAGGACTGTGCAGACGCGCAAGCTGTGCATCTGTCAACAGGACGTTCGACGCGCGCAGTTCCGCGAGCAGCTTCGCCGTGCGTTGTTTCGGGCCGAGTAGGCCGATGTAGGGCAATGGCGATGGCAACAACGTGGCGACGAGAGCCACATCATCCAAATAATTGTGCGTCATCACGACCGCCGCCGCGTCCGTTGGCAGCGCGATGTGCGCGGCGACACTTTCAGCGCGACACAGCACGACCTCATCGGCCGCGCTGAAGCGTTCAAGCGTCGCGTTGCGCGCGCGTGTGTCCACGACCGTGACGTGCCAGCCGAGCAGACGCGCTTGCTGCACGACCGGCAGAGCGTCTTGCTCTGCGCCGAAGATGATGAGCGCGCGCGGCGGCATGAGCACGTCGAAAAAGATTTCTATCCGTAGCGCGCTCGTCTCATAAGCACGCAACATCGGCCGGCCTTCTCTGAGCGCCGTCTGTGCATCCGCACGGATGCGTGCGTCGAGGTCAGCCGCAAAGGAGCGGGCGTAGTCATTCAGCCCGTGTTCAGCGAACATGAAGCGTGCGCCGATATGGTATGTGTCGTTCTCGTGCTTCGTCGTTTCCATCTTACGGATCACGGTTGGCATGATGCCCGCCTTGCGTGCGTGCAGGCAAGCCGCGATGTATTGCAGCGCCCGCGTGCCAGTGCTGCCTTCGTGCAGGCTTTCAAGGAGAATCCGCACCACACCGTTGCAGCCGAGACCTAAGCCCCAGACGATGTCCTCGCTGCCGCGCGTGTCATATTCGATGATCTGCGCCGCTCCGGTCTGCATCACTTGCGCCGCATGTTCCAACACATCACGCTCAAGGCAGCCGCCGCTAATTGAGCCGGCGGTGTGCCCGCGCTCAGTGATCAGCATGCGCGCGCCCGGTCGTCTGTAGGCCGAACCCTCAACTTGTACGACGGTCGCGAGCGCAGTCCGTTCGCCCCGCGCTCGTGCCGCTTCGTAAGCTTCGCAGACGGCTTGCAGTTCGTTCATGCGAGCGCCCCCTTTCCGAGCAGTTTGTCGAGCGTGATCGGCAACTCGCGCACGCGCACGCCCGTCGCGTGATAGACGGCGTTGGCCACGGCGGCGGCTGCGCCGACGATGCCGATCTCGCCCGCGCCCTTAGCGCCGATGGGACTGGCGTGCTCATCGAAGTTTTCCAACAGCACCACGTCAAGCTGCGGCACGTCTGCGTGGACCGGCACGTGATACTCCGCGAGATCGCGGTTCACGAGGCGGCCCGAATTCGTGTCGAGCACAGTCTCTTCCATCAGCGCCATGCCGATCCCCATGATGATGCCGCCCTTCATCTGTGACTGCCCCGTCTTCATGTTCATCACGCGCCCGATGTCGAAGACGCCCGTAAAGCGCGTGACACGCACTTCGCCAAAATCAGGATCGACGCGCACCTCCGCGAACTGCGCGCCGAAAGCGTGCGATGAAAACTTCTTCTCTTTATCGTTGAACTCCGTGTCGTAGCTCCCTTCGACCTCTTTCATGCCAGCGCGCGCGAGAGTGTCTCGGTACGTTTCGCCCCGCGCGTCGTTGCTCTTGAGCGCGAGCCGCCCATCGCTGGCGACGATCTGATCGGCGCTCGCGCCGTAGAGCGGCGAGCGTGTGTCTGCGCGCGCCGTCTCGACGAGCTTCGCAAGCGCCGCGCGCGCTGCACCCTGCACGGAACTGCCGACCGACATCACGGTCGAAGAGCCGCCGGAGACCATCGCCTTCGGCAGATTGGTGTCGCCGATGATGACCTCGACGCGCTCAGGCGGCAATCCCAGTGTCTCGCATGCGATCTGCGTGAGCACCGTGTAAGTGCCCGTGCCCAGATCGTGCGTGCTGCTCTCGACGATGGCGCTGCCGTCCGACTGAATACGCACGCGCGCGCTCGACGGAAAATGATTGACCGGATAGACGGCCGTGGCCATGCCCAGTCCCAAGAGATAACGGCCATCGCGCATCGAACGCGGCGCGGGCTTGCGCCGCGCCCAACCGAAATGCTCTGCGCCCGTCCGGTAACACTCCTTCAGCAGCTTGGTTGACCAAGGGAGTTTGGTGTCCGGGTCTGTGTCTGCGTAATTGACGAGGCGCAGTTGAATTGGATCAAGGTTAAGTTTGTAAGCGAGTTCGTCGAGCGCCGATTCGAGCGCGAACATGCCGGAGGTTTCGCCGGGCGCACGCATGTAAGTGGGCGTCCCGACGTTGAGCGCGACGAGCCGCTGCGATGCTTTGAAATTATCGCAGGCGTACAACATGTGCGTCGCCTTGCTGAACGGCTCGACGTACTCATCAAACGTGGAAGTGTGCGAGAGTCCTTCGTGGACGATGGCTGTGAGTTTGCCGGCGCGCGTTGCGCCGAGCACGACGTGCTGTTCGGTCTCGGCGCGATGGCCCATGTTCGAGAACATCTGTTGGCGCGTGGTGACGAGTTTGACGGGTCGGCGCGCAACTCGCGCGGCGGCCGCCGCCAGCGAGACGTGTGACCAGACCGTGCCTTTGCAGCCGAACGCGCCGCCCGTGAATTTGCAGATGCAGCGCACGTTCTCTTCGGGGACGCCAAAGGTCGTCGCCATCGCGTGGCGCACGCCGTAGGTGTATTGCGTCGCATCGTAAATCGTCAGCTTGTCGCCGTCCCACACGGCAATCGTTGCGTGCGGCTCCATCGGGTTGTGATGCTCGGTCGGCGTGCGATAAATCTCGTCCACGCGCACGTTGGCGGCTGCGAGGCCCGTATCGGTGTTGCCGCGCATCGTGTCGGCCGGCTTGCCCGCGACCTTGCCCTTCGGCGGATACGCCTTGCCGCGTTCGCGCTCCATGTCGGCGGCCGGCGGCTGCTCGTCGTAAGAGACGCGCACGAGTGCGGCGGCTTGCTGCGTTTGCTCCAAAGTCTCTGCGACGACGACGGCGATGTATTGCCCGTGATAATAGATGACCGGACTTTGCAAGGGGACGCGCCGGCCGGCGGCATCACCTTCGGCCGGATTCGTGGCGACCGGCCGAAGCTTCGGCGCGTTCTCGTGCGTGATGATTGCGAGCACACCCGGCACACGTTTGGCTGCGCTCGTGTCAAAGCCCTTGATGCGCCCGTTGGCGATGGTACTGCCGATGAGCACCGCGTACGCCATTTGGTCGTGCGGAAACTCGGCCGCGAAACGCGCGCCGCCCGTCACCTTCAAACGCCCGTCAACGCGATTGAGCGGTTGCCCGACCACGCCACTGCCCTGCTTCGACGCTGGCCGCTGATTCTGCTTCGCGCTCATGCCGCACCTCCTTTCGTCTCATGCGCCACTTCAGTCAAGAGGCGCACAATCGCCCGCCGTGCCAGTTCAACTTTGAAAGCGTTGTGCTGCTGCGGCTGCGCGCCTTTGAGCGCGGCCTCGGCTGCTGCTCTGAATGTCTGCGCATCGGCGCGCGCGCCGGTCAGAACTTTTTCGGCGTCGAGCGCGCGCCAAGGTTTATGCGCGACGCCGCCCAGGGCGAGCCGCGCGGCATTGATGCGACCTTGTTGAACGTCGAGCGCCGCCGCGACAGAGACGAGCGCGAAGGCGTATTGCGCGCGGTCTCTGATCTTCAGATAACGCGAGCGGCGGGCGAACGGAGAGTTGGGCAAGTCAACGGCGACGATCAACTCGTCGGGTCGCAGGTTGGTCTCAATTTGTGGCGTGTCGCCCGGCAGCCGATGAAAATCAACCAGAGGGATTTGGCGCGCGCCTGCGGGGCCTGCGACACGCACGATTGCATCGAGCGCCGCGAGCGCCACGCACATATCCGACGGATGCACGGCGATACATTTATCGCTCGCGCCTAAGATCGCGTGGATGCGATTGAAGCCCGGAATCGCGGAACAGCCTGAACCGGGCACGCGCTTGTTGCAGGGGAAAGACGTGTCCATGAAATAGTAGCAGCGCGTGCGCTGCAAGAGATTGCCGCCGACCGTCGCCATGTTGCGCAACTGCGGCGACGCGCCCGCTAAGATCGCTTCCGACAAGACGGGAAACTGCTCGCGGACGAGCCTGTGATTCGCCACCTCGCTATTGCTGGCGAGCGCGCCGATGCGCAAGCCCTGCGGCGTCTGCTCGATGCGCTTGAGCGCCAACCGATTGATGTCAACCAACTCGTCGGGCGTCTCCACGCCCATCTTCATCAAGTCAACCAGATTCGTGCCGCCGCCTAAAAATTTTGCGTTCTTACCATTCGCAACCTCGCGCACGGCATCCGCCTCGTCGGTTGCGCGCTTGTACGTGAACGGGTTCATTGACTCCTCTCGCCTTCCGCTGCAACTTGGCAGCAATGAGTTCTACATTGATCCGCGCGGCGGTGCGTTCAGGCCTTCGACCCGCGCACTTCTTCAATGGCGGCAAGGATGCCGTTGTACGCGCCGCAGCGACAGATGTTGCCGCTCATGCACTCGCGCACGGTCATGCCTGTGGGACAGCCCTCGCGCAACAGCCCTGCGGCCGACATGATCTGTCCCGGCGTGCAGTAGCCGCACTGGAAGCCGTCGTGCTTGATGAAGGCCGCTTGCAACGGATGCAACTCGTCGCCGCGCGCCAAGCCCTCGATGGTCGTGATCTCCGCGCCGTCGTATGAAGCGGCGAGCGCGAGACACGAGTTGATGCGATGGCCGTCGGCCAGCACCGTGCATGCGCCGCACTGCCCACGGTCGCAGCCCTTCTTCGAGCCGGTCAATCCGATCCGTTCGCGCAACGCATCGAGCAACATCACCTGCGGCTCTAGTTGTAATGGATAATCACGGCCATTGACGCGCAAGGTGACCGGGATCGTACTTAGCTTGTTTGACGGTGCGGCGGCTGCGTCGGCGGCTGCGCTTGTATGGGCGGACGCCCGCGCGTGATAACTGAAGAGTAGGTTTGCGGCTGCGAGGCCGCCGCCTGCGAGCAAGGTCTGTTTTAAGAAACGGCGGCGCGCTGCGCCGTCTTCGGATAAAAGCTGGATCAATTCGTCTGCGCAACTTTCGTGCTCGGCTGCCGACGATTCGCGTTCAGCCGCATCAGGCGCGTTCCCCTTTGCGCCGCGATCTTTTTTCCGCTTCATGACAACTCCCTCGTGTCTTTAAGCCCAACGAGCGCACAAGGCCGGTCGTTGGGCTTAGGCCCGTGTCGGTAAAGAACTGAAACCTGCTGTCGGGTTTTGTTCGGTGTTACAGGAATACTGTCCAAAGGCTGTCGCTATTTTGTGACGAAAATGAGAAGGGGCGCGCAGGAGCAAAGCGCTCCTGCGCTGAATTGACTTTTTCTCGCGCCGACACGACTTGACCGCGCGCACTATGAGTGCGACGCTTGGCCGCAACTTAAGATCAACCGACCGGCCAATAAATGGACGACGAGAGATGCGCGAGGTACCCGCTCGCCCGCGCCTTAAGCAACTCGCGCCGACGACAGCGCGGCGGCGCACACTCGTCGGCTGAGGTTGTCTCTGTGTGCGTGGCTTTGATCTTTTTTGCGTCCGAGCGAACGATGGGTAAGCAAGCGTCTTCTCCTTGGAGTCCGTTGCGGCTCGCGCTCTTTCGCGCGCTGTGGACGGCGGCTGTGGCGTCGAACGTCGGCACGTGGATGCACAACGTCGGCGGCGAATGGTTGATGACTACGCTCGCGCCGACGCCGCTCATGGTCGCGTTGATGCAGACGGCGGAGAACGCGCCGACCTTTCTGTTGGCGCTGCCGGCCGGCGCGCTCGCAGACATCGTTGACCGGCGGCGACTCTTGCTCGTCTCCCAAAGCTGGATGCTGGTTGCAGCCGTCGCGCTCGGTTTTCTCACGCTCTTCGGCTTGACCACGCCTTGGGTCTTGCTCCTGCTCACTTTCATGCTCGGTCTCGGCGCAGCCTTGAACGCGCCCGCGTGGCAGGCGATTGTGCCGGAGCTTGTGCCGCGCGCCGAGTTGCCGCACGCCATCTCGCTCAACAGCGTCGCCTTTAACATCGCGCGCGCCGTGGGGCCGGCGCTCGGCGGTTTTCTCGTCGCCGCCATCGGCACGTGGGCCGTCTTCTTCTTAAACTCGCTCTCGTTCGTCGGCGTGATCTTCGTGCTCTATCGTTGGCAGCGCGAACCCATCGAGAGCATCTCGCCGACCGAGCGCGTCGTGGGTGCAATGCGCGCGGGCCTGCGCTACATGCGTCACGCGCCGGAGTTGCGTGCCGTGCTCGTGCGCACCATCACGTTTGTCAGTTGCGCGAGCGCACTGTGGGCCATGCTGCCATTAATCGCGCGGCAAGAGTTGGGACTTGGTGCGCTCGGCTATGGCGTCCTGCTCGGCGGACTTGGCGCGGGCGCGATCCTCGGCGCAATCGTCTTGCCGCGTGCGCGGCGCAGGCTTTCGACCAACCTGCTCGTCGTCTGCGGCACTGTGCTCTTTGCTGCTGTGACTGTGGCGCTCGCTTACGTTCACATCTTCACCTTGTTATGTGTGGCGATGATCTGCGGCGGCGGCGCTTGGATGACGACGATGTCGAGTTTCAATATCGGCGTGCAGACGGTTGTGCCGGAATGGGTGCGCGCGCGCACGTTGGCCATCTACTTGCTCGCCTTCTTCGGCACGATGGCCGGCGGCAGTGCGCTCTGGGGCGCAGTCGCCGAGCGCGTCGGCATTCCACTGACCCTGCTCTGCGCGGCTATCGGTTTGGTCGTGGGCCTCTTGGCGACGTTCTTCTATCCACTCTGGGTCAACGAAGAGCTTGACCTTAGTCCTTCGTTGCACTGGTCAGAGCCGAATGTGGTGAGCGAGGTACGGATGGAGCAGGGGCCTGTGCTGGTCACGGTCGAATACAGGATTGACCCGGCACGCGCAGACGAGTTTGCGCAGGCGATGAAAGCTTTGGAGCGCATCCTGCGACGCGACGGCGCGATGCGTTGGGGCTTGTTCGCCGATCCGGCTGAGCCGGGTCGTTACCTTGAAACTTTTTTGGTCGAGTCTTGGGCCGAGCACTTGCGCCAGCATGCGCGCGTGACGAATGAAGATCGGGCGATACAAGGGCGCGTCCGTGCGTTTCATCTGGGCGACGACCCGCCGGTCGTCACGCACCTCATCGCCACAGATGGCTCAAGGCAGCGCAGACGGCTTGCGCGCCTGTGAGAGTTTGGGCGTGCCGGTGAGCAATGATCAGATTAGCTTCCTTAGCTGCTTCGACGTGCGCGTGTCCCCTCTTCCCATCCGTCAGCTTCACGCGAATAATTTTTTCAACAGCAGATGCGTCGGCAGATAAATGAGCAGCGGAAACGCGAGCATCAACAGGGCTACGAAGAGCGGCGCGGGCAGCCATATTTGCGGCTTGCTGCCAAAGCCGTAAACCCAGTTCGCATTCTCGACCGGATTGCTGAGCCAATAGCTGAGCGGCAGCACTAACCAAGCGAGCACCGTCTGCGCTGGCAATGCGCGCCCGTCGTAGCCGAGCCGGTGCACCATCCAGAGCAGCAGTGGCGGCAGGACGATATGAAACAACGATAGCCCGCGCACGCCGAGCGGAATCGTCGCATCGAACATGTACTTGCTCAGTCCGATTAGTTCTTTGCCCGTCAACAGCCGGCCGAAAAAATCAACGTTCCAAGTCAACTCCAGCAACACGACCGATAGCGCCATCATGCTCGCCAGCAGCGCGCTCTCAAACCAGAGCGCGGGCACGATGAGCAGTAATGCAATGTCTGAGAACCACAGGAAATTGGTCGGGCCGTATTGCATCCAATAGACGGGCACGAGCAAGCAGACGTAGAGCGTGCAGACGATCTTGAGCCAGAGCGGGAACGTCATTGAAGACATATCTTTTACCGACGCTGTTGCCCCTCAACTGAAAATGCTGCTCGTCGTCAACGGTCTTGAAGCGATCAAACCGGCGCAGCCGCAAACGACTTTCGCGGCGGCCACAGCTTAGCGCAGAGCTTGACGATGAGCCATAGCGCGCAGGCCACCAAGAACGTTGTGAGCAACCAGAACTGCCCGTAGTCGAAGCGCCCTTCCCAACCCTCATAGACCTTGTGCGAGATGTTGACGTTCAGTGCCGCCGGGGTGATGAAGTGACAAAGCTGCTGCATGAAGAGATACCAGATGAACGCATGCAGCCAAGTGCGCCGATCAACGCGGACTCTGGCAAGCGCCGCGAGGCCCACCGCCAAACCGCCGACGTGCGCTAAGGTTGAAGTGAACATGAACCCCCACTGATACACCGCGAACCAGAACCACAGTCCGAGTCCGGGAATCAACCAGACGGCGGCCACGCGGATCAAGACCGGCTGATCGAATAAGAGGCCGATGGCGAGCAAGAGATTGCCGATATTGCACAGCCATAGAATGTGTCCCGCTTCGCCGCGCCGCAGATAGTAAAAAGCTTGGGCGAGAAAGAAGAGGAGCGGCAGCAGCCCCAACAGACGGAAGCTGACGCTCAGTGGCACAAAGGGTTGCGGCCTGAGATGCGTGCGCAGGGGCCAGTGCATCGGCAAAGTCTCCCGCCCAATCATACCGTCAACGCGCGGACGCAAGCCACAGTTTGCTCACGAGGCTACAAACCATCTGTCTGCATCAGAAAGATTATAAGCACGAAATTCATACATTTTCGCTTGCCGATACGCAGCCGTCTATCTCTCATTCGTTTGGGAAAAGTTATGAAAATGGCAGAAAAACAGATTCTTTAGGCGCTACTTTGCTGCATCTATTTTTTAGGAATAAGGCTTGCTTAAACTGAAAACTAAAGCAGTCTTCTCTCCGTCTAGGTTGCACTAGGATGAGTGATGAGGAGGTATCAACGCCAGTTGGCGCGCAGATGATAGCAACAATCGTTAACTCTCCTGATCAAAAACAACACACCGAGTTTAGTTAATAATCTGATTATGGTTGCAAGCGAACGTTCAATGATCACAGAGGAGTGCAGCGCGGCGCGACAGATGGCGCTGCCGCCAGTGTTGTGCGGCGCGAAAGAGTTGCTGTTCAACCGCGAGCTAAGCTTGTTGGAGTTTTTCCGGCGTGTGCTCGAAGAGGCGCAGGACGACGCGCAGCCTTTGTTGGAGCGACTAAAATTCCTTTCGATCTTCTCGTCGCACGTGGACGAGTTCTTTATGATCCGCGTGTCCGCGCTCAAAGAGCAGTTGACCGGCGAGGTGACGGAACTGTCGCCCGACGGACGGACGCCGACAGAGCAACTGAGCGCGAGCCGACAGCTTCTGCTCCCGTTGATAGAGGCACAGATGCACTGCCTTCAGGACGAAGTGTTGCCGCAACTGAAGCCGCACGGCATCGTCGTCGCCGCTTACGATTCGCTCGCCGACAGCGAACGGCGTGCGCTTGATGCATATTTCATGGCGAGTGTCTTCCCGGTCTTGACGCCGCTCGCGGTCGATCCCAGTCATCCGTTCCCTTACATCTCCAATCTCAGTCTTAATCTTGGCCTGATGGTCGAGGCCCGGCCGGAGCATGGCATCACGAAGTCTCTGACCGGCCGGCTTGAGCCGAGATTTGTCCGCATCAAGATTCCGCAGGTGTTGCCGCGCCTCGTACCGGTCGGCGGCACAAGGAGCACATACGTGCGGTTGGAAGAGTTGATCGCGGCCAACGCGAGCGCGCTGTTCCCGCGTATGCACGCGGGCGCGTGCTATCCGTTTCGCGTCACGCGCGACGCCGACATGGAACTCAGAGAAGACGAAGCCAACGATCTGTTGCGCTTGATCGAGGAGCAGTTGCGCAAGCGGCGCTTCGGCACGCCGGTGCGACTCGAAGTCGCGGCGACGATGCCCGACGAGATGGTTCATTATTTGACCGAAGCTCTGGGCCTCGCATCAGATGATGTGTACGTCGTCAACGGGCCGCTCAATGTGCCCGACTTGATGTCGCTCTACGAACTGCACCGGCCCGATCTGAAGGACAAGCCCTTCAAACCGACCGTGCCGCAACCGTTCGTTCAGAGCAAGTCCATCTTCGATGTCATCAAAGGGCAGGATGTGTTGCTGCATCATCCTTACGCTGCTTATTCGACGGTCACGGACTTCATTGCACAGGCCGCCACAGACCCCGATGTGTTGGCCATCAAAATCTGTCTCTATCGCACCGGCCCCGACTCGCCTATTCCGCCCGCGCTGATCGAAGCCAGTGAGCGCGGCAAACAGGTCACGGCGCTGATTGAACTCAAAGCGCGCTTCGATGAAGCGCACAACATCGAATGGGCCAAGCGACTCGAAGAAGCGGGCGTGCATGTCGTCTATGGCATCTTGGGCTTAAAGACGCATGGCAAGCTGACGCTGATCGTCCGGCGCGAGGCTTCGGGTCTGCGCCGTTACATGCACATCGCCACCGGCAACTACAACCCGACGACTTCGTGCACCTACACAGACCTCGGGCTGTTGACTGTGGACGAAGAGATCGGCGCAGACGCGACCGACCTGTTCAACTTCCTGACTGGCTACTCGCGGCAGAATAAGTATCGGCAGTTGATCGTCGCGCCTATCAACCTGCGCGAGCGCATGCTCGCACTCATCGAGCGCGAGACGGCGCACGCGCGCGCCGGCCGGCACGCGCGCATCATCGTCAAGCTCAACCGGCTGGCCGACCCGCAGATCATCCGTGCGCTCTACGAGGCTTCGCAGGCGGGCGTGCCCGTTGATCTGATCGTGCGCAGCATCTGCATGCTGCGCCCCGGTGTGCCCGGTTTGTCGGAGACGATCAACGTCAGAAGCATCGTCGGTCGTTTCCTTGAGCATCACCGCATCTACTACTTCGCCAACGGCGGCGACGAAGAGGTCTTCATCGGCAGCGCCGACTGGATGCCGCGCAACTTCAACCGCCGCGTCGAAGTCGTCATCCCGATACACGAGCCGCAACTGCGGAGCTACCTGAAAGATGTCGTGCTCGCGGCATACTTGTGCGACAACGCGCGGGCGCGCGTGTTGCAGCCCGACGGCACGTACCAACGTGTGCCGTCCGCGCCGGGTGACGAGCGCTTGGATAGCCAGTTGTATTTTGCCGATGGTGGCGGCGTGAGTTTTTGAGTTGATCTGTGGGCGCAGAACTGTGGGAGCTGTGTGCCGCAGTTCGCATGAGGGCGTTGCAGTTTTCAAGGAGGACTTAAAGTTATGTTCGCAGAAAAAAGGTTTCGAGCCATAAGCGTTTTGACAATCGCTTTAATCCTGCTTCTGCCTGCGGGTCTCGCAGGGCAGAAGAAAGCGAAAAAGAAAGATAAGAACGAACCGTTGCCTGAGGGCACGGCCGTCTTGTGGCGCGAGCCGACCGACATCGCTTCGCGCGACCTCTTTCTTGGGCCGGGCGGCGAAGAGATGAAACCCGATCTCTCAAAGGTCACTTTCATCAAAGAAGAGCATACGGGCCACTCGATAAAGTATCGCGTGCAGGATGGGCAAGGACGTGTGTGGGTCTTGAAGATGAGCAACGAGGCACAGTCGGAGACGGTCGCCTCGCGGCTGGTCTGGGCCGCAGGCTATTACACGGACATCACTTACTACGTGCCGGAAGTCAATATCGAAGGCAAGGGCATGGTTAAGAATGTCCGGTTCGAGGCGCGGCCCAAAGACGTCAAACGTTTTGACGATGAGTGGGACTGGGACAACAACCCGTTCACCGGCACACCTGAATTGCAAGGGCTGAAGGTGATGATGGTGTTGCTCAATAACTGGGACTTGAAGACGGCCAACAATCGCGTGGTGCTCGTGCATGATGATGCTTCAGGCACTAATGAGTTGCGCTACATCATCAGCGATCTGGGCGCGACCCTTGGCAAGACCGGCAACTTCATCACGCACAATCGCAACAAGCCGCAAGACTACGTCAAAACTAAATTGATTAAGCGCATCGAGGGCGATCAGATAGTCTTCGATTTCCACGCGACGCATGATCAGATGCTGCGCAACGTGACCGTCACGCAAGCCAAGTGGTTGGGGACGCTGCTGTCGCAGTTAAGCGATCAACAACTGAGCGATGCATTTCGCGCGGCCAACTATAGCCCTGAGGAGATTCAAATGCTGACGCAGAGTCTGCGTGCGCGCATAGATGAGTTGGCCAATCTGCCGGGCTAGGCCGTCTCGTCAGTTGCGCTTGTTTAGACTTCTTCAGCGAGAAGGAAAGATCATGCTCCGACAAGACAGGCTGCGCGCGTTAATCGCTTGCGTCTTTGTTCTCGTCCTAAGTCTTTCGTTCCCTGCTCTCGCGGCGAAGGATAAATCAAAGAAGAAGGGATCCCCGAAGGGCCCGCCCGTCTTGTGGCGCGAGCCTGTGGATATTGCTTCGCGCGACCTCTATCTCGGCCCCGGCGGCGCAAAGATGCGCCCCGATCTGCACCGGCTCAAACTGATCAAAGAAGAGCAGGGCGGCTACTCGAAGAAGTTTCGCGTGCGCGACGGGGCGGGGCGCGAGTGGGTGGCGAAGGTGGGCAAAGAGGCGCAGTCGGAGACGGCGGCCGTGCGTCTGTTGTGGGCCGTCGGCTACGTGACCGAGATCAATTATCTCGTCCCGCGTGTGACGATTCCGGGCAAAGGGACGTTTGCGAACGTCCGCTTCGAGGCGCGGCCCAAACAGATCAAGCGGCTCGAAGAATGGAAGTGGGCCAAGAACCCGTTCGTCGGCACACGCGCGTTTCAAGGGCTGAAGGTGATGATGGCCTTGCTCAACAACTGGGACATTAAGGATAGCAACAACGAGATTCTGCTCGTGCATAGCGCGCGCGGCGGCAATGAACTGCACTACATCATCAGCGATCTCGGCGCGACTTTCGGCAAGTCGGGCAGTCTGCCGATCATCTGGCGGTTCACGCGCAACCGCAATAACCCGGAAGACTATGCGAAAGCAAAGTTCTTGGACGAAGTCAAAAACGGCCACGTCTTTTTCCATTACAACGGCAAGCGCAACGATCTCTTCGACGACATCACTGTGGCCGATGCCCGATGGATCGCTGGTTGGCTCGCGCAGTTGAGCGACCGACAGCTTAGAGATGCGTTTCGTGCGGCCAACTATAGCCCGGAGGAGATAGAGCTATTGACGGAAGCCGTCGGCGGCAGGATTGAAGAGTTGCGCACGCTCTCAAGAGAGGAGCCTCGCTGAGCATTTGAATGCAGGTTCAGATCACTCATCTGCTACGGCCACACTGGAAGGCTCTCGCCATCGCGTTCATCGCAGTCATCGGCGAGAGCGCGACCGACCTGTTAGAGCCGTGGCCCTTAAAAGTCATCTTCGATTACGTGCTGGGTTCAAAGCGCATGCCCGAGTGGCTGGCCGGTTTCATTCAGGCCACTTTGGGCGCGGACAAGTTGGCCGTGCTCAGTTTCGCCGCGCTGGCCGTGCTGGCCATTGCGCTCGTCGGCGCGATCAGTTCGTACACTGAAGACTATCTCACCACCAGCGTCGGCCAATGGGTCATGCACGACCTGCGCCGCACGCTCTATTATCACATCCAGAGACTCTCTTTGGCTTTTCACGACCAGAAACGCACGGGCGATCTGATCAGCCGCGTGACGGGCGACATTGACGCCATTCAGAGCCTCATCTCGTCTGTGCTGCTCGGCATGCTCGTCCAAATCCTCACGCTCGTCGGCATGATCGGCGTGATGTTTTATCTCAACTGGCAGTTCACTCTGATCGCGCTCTCGGTTGCGCCGGCGCTCTTTCTAGTCGTCTATAGTTTTACGCGCCGGATCAAACGCGCTTCGCGCGCCGTCAGGAAGCAAGAGGGCGCGGTCGTCTCCGTGCTGCAAGAAGTGCTCTCGTCAATCCGCGTCGTGCAGGCGTTCACGCGCGAAGATTACGAGCAACGCCGCTTCGAACATGAGAGCTTGGAGAGCGTGGAGATTGCGTTGCGCGCGCGCAAGTTGAAAGCGATACTGCCGCCGCTAGTCGAAATCATCGTCGCCGTCGGCACTTGTCTGGTGGTTTGGTATGGCACGCGACTGGTCTTGCAGGGAGAACTCAGCGCGGGCGCGCTCATCGTCTTCTTTCTCTATCTCGGCAAGATGTACAAGCCGATGCGCCAGCTTTCAAAGATGACCGATACGGTGTCGAAGGCGATCGTCGGCTGGGAGCGCATCCGCGAAGTGTTGGAGACGGAGCGGCAGGTGCACAATCTGCGGGGCGCGCGCACCGCACCGCATTTCAAGGGTCAGATCGAATTCGAGCATGTCTCGTTCGGCTATGAGAAAGCTCGGCCGGTGCTCAAAGATATAAATCTCAGGATCGAACCCGGTCAGGTGGCGGCGCTTGTCGGCCCAACCGGTGCCGGCAAGACGACCATCATCAGTCTCATTCCGCGCTTCTACGATCCCCACACAGGCCGCGTGCTGATTGACGGCACGGACGTGCGCCGCTTCAAGATCAAATCGCTGCGCCAGCAGATCAGTTTTGTGCTGCAAGAGAGTTTACTCTTTCGCGCGCCCGTCTGGCAGAACATCGCCTACGGCAAACCGGAAGCCAAGCGCGACGAGATCATCCGCGCGGCCAAACTAGCCAACGCGCACGAATTCATCGTGCAGATGCCGGAAGGCTACGACACAATGGTCGGCGAACGCGGCGAGACGCTCTCAGGCGGGCAGCGACAGCGCATCACCATCGCGCGCGCGATCATACGCAACGCCCCGCTGCTCATCCTCGACGAGCCGGCGACGGGTCTCGACGCGGCTTCGGAAGAACTCGTCTTCGATGCCCTCACGCGCTTGATGGCGGGTAAGACCTCCATCGTCATCGCGCACCGTTTAGCGACTATCATGCAGGCCGACGTGATCTTTGTGATTGACGAAGGCCGGGTGGTTGAGCAAGGCACACATCAGGAACTACTCGCGCGCGGCGGTCTCTATGCAGAGCTTCATGAAATCCAGTTTCGCAAAGAAGGGGCGCTTGACGAGTTGGAAGCAACTCCGACATAGAGTAACCGGACAGCACTGACACGGACTTGCCAAACAGAATAAGCAGCAGCGAGGCGAGATGAACCACGAAAGCACACGAATGTTCGTGTGCTTTCGGTTCGTATTGCTTCGTGTGGTTTCGTGGTTAGCTTTTTCCGTCTCTTATTTCGTGCTGCAACTTGATACGAGCTAAACAAAAAGACCGCTCTCGTTGGAGCGGTCTTTTTGTTGCTTGAAGCTGACGCGACGTTGTTATCTATTTTGTGTGGCCGTCACGCTCGTGGTCGCGTTCTGTGTCTGGACGCGCTGCCAGTAATCCTGCACGTACTTCTTCAGGTCGCCGTGACCCCAGCGCGTGTAGAAGTCGTACTGCTTCATCTCAGCGTACACCTGATCGTAGTTCCAGTGATCGTTGTTGAAGCGATAGACCGCGCCCATGACGCCAGTGCGATGCCGCCCGCCCGCGCAGTGCACATAGAACTTGCCGGTCGCCGGATCATTGACGAGCTTCAGGAAGGCCGCGATCTGTCCGTCCTTCGGATACGACGTGTCGCTCATCGGGATATTGACGTAACGCATGCCGAGCGTTTCAACGTCGCGGCGCTCGTAAGAGACCGGATCATCACGCAGGTCAATCACGGTCTTGATGCCGAGCGTCTTGAGGTCTTGGAAATCCTCTTCCTTCGGTTGTGCGCCGCGATAAAAGCGGTCATCCATTTGCCCAAAATTCTTGATGTGGACGTTTGCCGTGCTATTCGATGTCTTGGCTGCTGAAAGCCCGGCCAGCGCAAAGATGAGCGTCAAGGTTGCGACGAGGGAACGGAACGTATTTCGAGTCAGACGCATTGCAGTGTCTCCTAAATAAGTCATTATAGATTCTTCTTCAGGGGTTATGGAAGCGACCGTCGTGCGGTACTGGTCAAGGTTTTTTTCAGCGCCTCAATCAGCCGGTATTAAGATTCCTGAGCGGCTATTCCGGTTGTATCCACACGGGGCTGAAAAGTGCTTTAGATTCCCCTATTTTTGGCGCAATTTGCCGTGATTTTGCGCCCAATAATTGGCTCGCGCGCGTCTGAGATCACCAACTCATCGCCTGTTCGATCATGCCTCTCAAGCTGACCTGCCCTGTATAGTTTCCGAATAAAATACGACCCGGCGCGGCGCACCAAGAGCCTTGCGCGCACCGCCAAATGTCGGGCAATTGGACTGAGTATTGCGGGATGGCGCGCGGCCAGCGGTTGATGACGAGTTGCAGAGGCTCGCCTTGAATGCCAAGTAGTTCCATTAACTCTGCGCGGACGGCCGCGGCGATCTCTTCGTCTGTGGCCGCGACCCAACGGGGCTGTGCCGTACCGCCGCAGAGGATAGTGAAAGACGCATGGCGCGCTTCATCAAAGACGCGCCCGGCAAACGCGCTTGAGTTGAAGAGCACGCCTAAGCAACTGCGCTTTTCCGGCGCGGGCACGAGCACGCCGACGCCGCGCAACCGGCGCGTGAAATTGGCGCGCTCGACAAACGCTGTGACCGAAACTATCGGCGTGTACTCGACCGCTTGCAACTTGCGACTAAGTTCGGGCGCTTCAGTCTTCAACAACTCGGCAGCCGCATAAGCTGGCGTCGCCAAGAGCACGTTTGGTGCGTCCGGCAGATCGCTCACGCGCACGCCGCGTCGGAAACGCGCGCCTAAACGTCGCTCAAGCTGTTGCTCAAGTTGCGCCGTTACGTCGCCCATGCCGCGCGCCGGCGCGACCATGCGTTTGCGCTGCTTGGTCTGTTTGCGTGCGCCGTTCGTGCCGTTTCCATTGTGTCCGTTCTGTGCGGAGCGTCGGAGAGCTTTGTGCAGCATCGTGCCGAGTAAAGTCTGGCCGGGCGCGACAGCGAGTTCGGGAAAGGCTGCGGCGACGCCCAACTCAGCAGGTTGCACACCGTAGATGCCGCGCACGAACGGCGTCAAAAGATATTCGAGCGCGGCATCGCCCAGATGCTTGCGCCCCCATGTCTCAAGGTTCAAAGGCTCGGCGTGGCGGTCGGCACGCATGAACGCCGCATGCGTGAAGGCGCGCAACGCTTCGCCCGCACGAAGTGGAAACTTGCTGAGCCGGCCGCCGCGCAGGATGAAGCGCGCGCGCGCGTCGGGCCGGATTTCGGCCAGCTCGACACCTAAGTCTCGACAAAACGCGACGACCGTCGGCGTGGCCAGAAGCGAGTGCGCCGCCGCTTCAGCGATGCCGTACTCAGTCCGTTGCGTCTGAATCAATCCACCCGCGCGGGCGCGTTCTTCCAAGAGCGTGACTTCGTAACCTTTTTTGTCGAGCGCGTAAGCCGCGAGCAGGCCCGCGATGCCAGCGCCGACGATGGTCGCTTCGCGTCTATTTGGATCGAATGTACCTAACACGTTTGCGTCTCCGTTAAAATTGAGTGCAGCACTTGCGCGAATTCCGGGTCGCCGTTAAAGGCGCGCGCGCGGTAGTAATGCTCGATGCCGTGCCGGCGGGCTAAGCCTGCGTAGAGTTGATCGAGTTCGTAGAGTGTTTCGATGTGATCGCTCACGAAGCTCAAGGGCACGACGACCAGACGGCGCACGCCCGTTGCGGCCAGACGCTTGATCTCGTCTTCGGTGTAAGGCTCAAGCCACGGCAGCCGGCCGTTGCGCGATTGAAAACTGAGCGACCAAGCGGGGCGCAAATCTTTCGTCACCGCCGCAATCGTCCGTTGCACATCCAACGGATAAGGGTCGCCCCGTCGAACGATCTTCAGCGGCAACGAGTGCGCGGAAAAGAGCACGTGGATCGGATCGTCTCCGTCGCGCTCCGTCTCCGCTTGTTGGATGGCTTCGTCAACTGTGCGCCGGAGCAGCGCCGCATAAGCCGGATGGTCTGGCCAGTTCGTTACTTCAGACAACGCCGGTTGCCAATTGATCCGCCGGAGTGAAGCGCGCACTTCTTGGAAGCAAGTGCCTGTAGTCGTCGTCGAGTAGTGCGGAAAGAGCGGCAGCAGTATCAACTGCTCTGCGCCCCACGCTTGCAGCCGGCGCAACGCAGACTCGATGGTCGGCTCGGCGCTGCGCATCCCGATCTCTATGCGGACGCGCTCGCTCCGCCCATTCGTGAATAGGCGGCGCAGGCCCGCCGCCTGCGCCTGTGTCCAGCCGAGTTGCGGCGAGCCGCCGCCGATCAGTTCATAGCTGCGGATTGACGAAGGGCCTTTCACTTGCGCGATGGTGAAGGCCAGCACCTGCCGCAGAGGCGCGGGCACGCCGACGAGCACCGATGGGTTGACGAAGAGCCGGTACAGGAACGGTTTCACGTCTTTCAACGTCCAAGGGCCGCCGAAGTTGAGCAATAAGATGCCGGTTTTCATAAACGTCAGATCGTGCGGCTGAAGAGTTTTAGCCCCGCGTCCTTGCGCGCGAGGCGCGCGTCGAACGCCATGCAGATGTTACGCAGGAACGGCCGGCCCGCTTCCGTGATTGAGCAAGCTTGCTCGTTAAGCCGCACCAATCCGTCGCTGTTCATTTCCGTGAGTCGCTCGTGCACGGTGTCGAGATAAGGCACGGACAACTCAGGCGCGCTCCAGTCGGTCGTAAAGCGTGTCATCAAATTCAGAATGTGCCGACGCAACACGAGGTCTTCGCGGTCAAGCACGTGCCCGCGTAGCGTCGGCAACTCACCACGCTCGATGCGCGCCGCATACTCTTCGACCACCTTCTCGTTCTGCGCGAACATGTCCCACGAATCGCTGATCGAAGAGACGCCAAGTCCGATGAGCGGCGACGTGTGGCGCGGCGTGTAGCCCATGAAGTTGCGATGCAACTTGCCATCGCGCGCCGATTGCCAGAGCGAATCCGTTTTGAGCGCGAAGTGATCCATGCCGATCTCTTCGTAGCCGGCCGCTTCGAGCATCATGCGCCCCAGTTCATAAAGCGCGCGCTTCTCATCGCCGCCGGGTAAGTCGGCTTCGGTGAAGTGGCGTTGACCGGGTTTGAACCAAGGCACGTGCGCGTAGGCGTAAAACGCGATGCGGTCGGGGCGCAAGCGGCGCACCGACTCGACCGTCTGCTCGACGCTCGTGCGTGTCTGGAAGGGCAGACCGTAGATGAGATCGTAGTTAATTGAGGTGAAGCCTGCGGTGCGCGCCTCTTCCGTCACGGCGCGCACCTGCGCTTCGGTCTGCACGCGATTGACCGCCTGCTGTACGCGCGAATCGAAATCCTGTATGCCGAGACTCAAGCGCGTGAAGCCTAAGCGAGCGAGCGTCACGAGATGCTCGCGCGTCGTCACGCGCGGATCGGATTCGATGGAGAACTCAGCGTCGGGCGTGCGGTCTGCGCCGACGAGTATGCCGCTCGTCAGTTCGGCCAATTCGGCGGGCGCGAGAAACGTGGGCGTGCCGCCGCCGAGATGCAGCTCCGAGATGGGGAGCGGGCGTGTGCGCTCAAGTCGCTTACGATAGAGCGCCCATTCGCTGAGCACGTTGCGGACGTATGGCAGACCGACTGAAGTGTTGCAGGTGATGCGCGAGTTGCAACCGCAGTAGGTGCAGAGCGAGCGACAGAAAGGGATGTGTATGTAAAGACTCGCGCCTTCGTCTGCGCGCTCGGCTTCGTCAAGTCTGCGCGCGACACCAGCAAACCACTCGTCGGCCGTCGGCGCAGTCTCCCAGTAGGGCACGGTCGGGTAGCTCGTGTAGCGCGGCCCCGGCACGTCGTACTTCTTCAATAGCTCTGTTTCGTTCGTCGTCGCAATCATCTGTTTCATCCTAAGGCTTGCGGAAAATTTCGCGCGTCCGGTTGCGCCGGGAATTTTTCGTGGCCGGTTGCGGAATAATCCCCAACGTCGGCCTCATCAGTTCAACTCGCGCTGCGCTCTCAATAACGATTTGTGCCGTTATTGCCCGACTTTGCCGCGTTTTTTCAATCTGCGACCGGCGCGGCTTGCGGCTTGCCTTACGTGCCCAACGCGGCGCGTTGAGGCAGGTGCAAGCCCTATGCCTTGCCGCCCGCAAGCAAAACTGCACGAGCAAAGCTGTCCCACCAAGTAGCTGGAGGTTAGTTAACAATGACACTTAACGCAGACACGACTGTGCGCGAACTCACGTTGGAGATGCCGCAGGCGACGCGCGTCTTCGAGCGTTTGAAAATTGATTATTGCTGCGGCGGCGCGCGCCCCTTGAGCGCCGCGTGCGCCGATGCTGGGTTGGATGTCGAGACGGTGCTGCGCCAGTTAGCGGAGACGCAGGCGTGTATGCCGCAGGACGCGCAAAATGATCTTCAGTCTTCGTCGCTCACCGAACTGCTCGGACACATCCTCACACGCCACCACGTGTACACCAAGACAGAGATGGCGCGCTTGACGACGTTGTCGGCGAAAGTATTGGCGGCGCACGGCGAGCGCCATCCAGAATTGTTACAGGTCAATGCGCTCTGGCAACGCCTCTGCGCCGACTTACAGCCACACATGTTCAAAGAAGAGATAGTGCTCTTTCCTTACATCGAAGGCTTGGAGCAAGCTGTGCAAACGGGCGGCACATGCGCGCGCCCACCTTTCGGCACGGTCGGCAATCCCGTGCGCATAATGAGATATGAGCACGACACGGCGGGCGCGCTGCTGCGCGACCTGCGCGCCGTGACGCGAGACTACTGCGTGCCCGCAGACGCCTGCTTGAGTTTCAAGACGCTCTACGAAGCATTCGAAGCATTCGAGCAAGATTTGCACCAGCACATCCATCTCGAAAACAACCTGCTCTTCCCGCGCGCATTGGCCCTAGAGGAGCGAGCTTTAGCTGGACGCTGAGAAGCGGTCGAAACAAACGCGCGCGGGGAATATCACGCAACACCTTGGTTAAATTTCGCAACCGGTGCGTGCGCCGGACAGTAAACGGCATGTTTTGTGTGCGGCACACACGTTGCCTTTGAGGTTGATCTCGAAGGGCGAATATCTCGCTCTATTTCTGCTTATAAAAAACTTTTCGGAGGGGTTCATCATTTTATGAGTCAGTATAAACGTCTCTGGCTTGCGCTCGCCGTCGTGGTCGCGGCCTCGTTCGCCGTGCTCGGTGGCTTCGGTTATCGCGCGCTCCACAATGCGCCGCCGATCCCGCGCGCGGTCGTGACGACCGACGGGCGCGTGCTCTTCGACGCCGACACGATCCAAAACGGCCAGAACGTCTGGCAATCAATCGGCGGGCAAGAGGTCGGCTCGATCTTCGGGCACGGCGCGTATGTTGCGCCCGATTGGACGGCCGACTATCTGCACCGCGAAGCTACTTTCATCCTCGACCGCCGCGCGCAAAGCACCGGCGCGACAAGTTACGCCGCGCTCTCCATCGAACAACAAGCGGGCTTGCGCGCACGGCTCGAACAGGAGATGCGCGCGAACACTTACGATGCCGCGACGGGGCGCATCACCGTCAGCAATGAACGCGCCGCCGCCTTTGACGCGCTTAACAACTACTACGCCGACGTGTTTGGCAAAGGGCGCAACGAATATGCGATCCCGCGCGGCGCTCTGACCGATGCAAGCAAGGCGCGCGAGATGAGCGCCTTCTTCTGGTGGACTTCGTGGGTCTCAACGACGACGCGACCGGGCACAAACGTCTCTTACACGCAGAACTGGCCGCACGAGCCGCTCGTGGGCAATAACATCACCGGCAACGCGGTGGTCTGGAGCGTCATCAGCTTTGTGCTTTTGTTGGCCGGCATCGGCGGCATGGTCTGGTACTTCGGCTCGCAGCCGAAGCAAGAGCTTGACGGTGACGCGCTGCCGCCGACCGATCCGCTCATCGGTTTGCAGCCGACGCCTTCGATGCGCGCGACTTTCAAGTTCTTCTTCGTCGCCGCCGCACTCATCGTCGTGCAAGTCGGACTTGGCGCAATCACTGCGCATTACGGCGTCGAAGGTTCAGGCTTCTACGGCATTCCGCTCGACCGTTGGCTGCCCTATTCGGTCGCGCGCACTTGGCACACGCAACTCGGCCTCTTCTGGATCGCGACGACGTGGCTCGCCACGGGTCTCTTCATCGCGCCGGCTGTGAGCCGGTACGAGCCGAAGGGCCAACGGCTCGGAGTCAATCTGTTATTCGCGGCCGTGCTGCTCGTGGTCGTCGGATCGCTGACGGGCGAATGGCTCGGCATCAAGCAGTTCTTGGGCAAGTATTGGTTCTGGTTCGGCGCGCAAGGCTACGAGTACGTTGACTTGGGCCGCTTCTGGCAAATCCTGCTCTTCGCGGGGCTGACCTTCTGGCTTGGTCTCATGTATCGCGCTTTGAAGCCCGCGCTCAAACGCAGAGACGAGAGCCGCTCGCTGCTCTTGCTATTTCTCGTCTCGTCCATCGCCATTCCGCTCTTCTACGGCGCAGGGTTGATGTACGGGCAGCGCAGCCATCTCATCACGGCTGAATACTGGCGTTGGTGGGTGGTGCATCTCTGGGTCGAAGGTTTCTTCGAGGTCTTTGCAACGGTCGTGATCGCGTTCCTGTTCACGCGCCTCGAACTGCTCTCGGTCAGAACCGCGACGCGCGCGGTGCTCTTCTCGACGGTCATCTTCCTATCGGGCGGCATCATCGGCACGTTCCACCATCTCTACTTCACGGGCACGCCGAACTCTGTGCTCGCGCTCGGCGCAGTCTTCTCGGCGTTTGAGATCGTGCCGCTCGTGCTGATCGGCTTTGAGGCTTGGGAGAACATCCGACTCGCGCGCGCCAAAGAATGGATGGCGACCTATCGTTGGCCGATCTACTTCTTCGTCGCGGTCGCGTTCTGGAACTTCGTCGGCGCAGGCCTGTTCGGCTTCCTGATCAACCCGCCCGTCGCGCTCTACTACATGCAGGGCTTGAACACGACACCTGTACACGGGCACACAGCGCTGTTCGGCGTCTATGGCATGCTTGGCATCGGCCTAATGCTCTTTTGCCTGCGCGCGCTCAAGCATGAGCAGGCGTGGAAGGAACGCCCCTTGAAGTTTGCCTTCTGGACGATCAACGGCGGGCTGACCTTGATGGTCTTGCTTTCACTGTTGCCCATCGGCTTGATGCAGACTTGGGCGGCGGTCGAGTATGGCACTTGGTACGCGCGCTCGGCCGAGTTCTTGCAGACGGGTTTGATGGATCGCCTACGCTGGCTGCGCATGTTGGGCGACACAACCTTCGCGCTCGGCTCGCTTGCGCTCGGCTACTTCGTGCTGGGCCTGATCACCGGGCACTCCTACGACAAGCGCAGCAAGATCGCAACGGCTGTGCCCGCGCCGCCGCGCCTGACGACGCACAAACCCGCACACGCTGGCGACTAAGAGCACTTGCTCGTTCTCTCTTGCTTCCAAAAGTGGCGCGCGATAACCGTCGAGGCTCGCGCGCCACTTTTTTACTGACCACTGTTTTTATTCAGCCTTCAGCCCTCAACCCTCATCCCTTCCCTACCGGCCCACGATTTGCACTCGTACATGTGCGTCCGTCTTCCCCTCCGGTTTGACCGGTAAAAGGGCTTGCGGCTGGGGCAGATTACACAACGGCAGATCAATCTTTGGGTGAGATTACACAACGATGAGTCGCAAACAGGTCACGATTGATGGGAACGAAGCGGCCTCTTACGTCGCTTTCAAGACGAACGAAGTGATCGCTATTTACCCGATCACGCCTTCGTCGAACATGGGCGAGAACGCGGACGCTTGGGCTGCTGTGGGTGAACGAAACATCTGGGGCGTCGTGCCGCGCGTGCGCGAGATGCAATCCGAAGGCGGCGCGGCCGGCGCAGTCCACGGCACACTGCAAACCGGATCATTGACGACGACGTTCACGGCCAGTCAGGGCCTGCTCCTGATGATCCCGAACATGTTCAAGATCGCGGGCGAGCAGACTTCGACCGTCTTTCACATCGCCGCCCGCGCCATCGCCACGCACGCGCTCTCGATCTTCGGCGATCACTCCGACGTGATGGCCACGCGCTCCTGCGGTTGGGCCATGCTCTTCGCCAACTCTGTGCAAGAGACGATGGACTTCGCGCTCATCGCGCAAGCGGCGACGTTGCGCGCGCGCGTTCCCTTCCTGCACGTCTTCGACGGCTTCCGCACCTCGCATGAGGTGATGAAGATCGAGCGCCTCGCGGACGAAGACATGCGCGCCTTGCTCGCCGCAGACTTGATTCACGCACACCGCCGCCGCGCGCTCAGTCCCGACCATCCGGTCATGCGCGGCACGGCGCAGAACCCCGATGTGTTCTTCCAATCGCGCGAGCGCGCCAACCCGTTCTATGCGGCGACGCCCGGCATTGTGCAGGAGTTGATGGACAAGTTTGCGGCGCAGACGGGCCGGCAGTATCACTTGTTTGATTACGTCGGCGCAGCCGAAGCAGAGCGCATCATCATCATGATGGGTTCGGGCTGCGAGACGGCCGAAGAGACTATCGCGGCACTCTGTGCGCGCGGCGAGAAAGTCGGCCTCGTGAAAGTCCGGCTCTATCGTCCCTTCTCCGCCGAAGCGTTGCTCGCGGCGTTGCCACAGACGACCAAAGCCATCGCCGTGCTCGACCGCACGAAAGAGCCGGGCGGCGCGGGCGAACCGCTCTATCAGGACGTGCTGACCGCGATTGGCGAGAGCGTGATCGTGGGCGACTTGCCGTTCGCCACAATCCCGCGCGTCATCGGCGGGCGCTACGGGTTAGCGTCGAAAGAGTTCACGCCCGCGATGGCGAAAGCGGTCTTTGATGAGTTGAAGCAAGCGACGCCGAAGAATCATTTCTCGGTCGGCATCAACGACGACGTGACTTTCCTGAGTCTCGCCTTTGATGAACATTTTTCGATTGAAAAGGACGACGAAGTGCGCGCGCTCTTCTGGGGTCTGGGCGCGGACGGCACGGTCGGCGCGAACAAGAACACGATCAAGATCATCGGCGAAGAGACGGACAACTACGCGCAAGGCTATTTCGTTTACGACTCGAAAAAGTCGGGCGCGATGACCGTCTCACACCTGCGCTTCGGCCCGCACCCGATCAAGAGCACCTACTTGATCCGACAGGCCAACTTCATCGCCGTCCATCAATTCAATTTCATCGAACGCTACGACGTGCTTGAAGCGGCGGCCGAGGGCGCGACGTTTCTTTTGAACAGTCCGTTTGCGCCCGACGAAGTCTGGGCGAAGCTCCCGCGCACGATGCAAGCGGAGATCATCGCCAAGCGGATCAAGTTCTACTGTATTAACGCCTACGACGTGGCGCGCGCTAACCGGATGGGCACGCGCATTAACACGATCATGCAGACTTGTTTCTTCGCCATTAGCGGCGTGCTGCCGCGCGCAGAGGCGATTGCGCAGATCAAAGAATCAATTAAGAAGACCTACGGCAAGCGCGGCGAGCAAGTCGTCCAACAGAACTATGCGGCGGTTGATGCGGCGCTCGCACACTTGCACGAGGTTCAGGTTCCCGCACAGGTCACGAGCGAGTTCGAGCGGCCGCCGGCCGTTGCCCCTAACGCGCCCGCGTTCGTGCAGCAAGTGACTGCCGAAATCCTAGCCGGGCACGGCGACCGGCTGCCCGTGAGCGCCTTCCCTGCCGATGGCACGTACCCCCTTGCCACCGCGCAGTGGGAGAAGCGCAACATCGCGCTCGACGTGCCTGTGTGGGAACCTGACTTATGTATCGCGTGCGGCAAGTGCATCATGGTCTGTCCACACTCGACCATTCGCGCGAAGGTCTGCGAAGAGAGTCAACTGCTGAACGCGCCCGCCGGTTTCAAACACATGCCCGCGAAGTGGCGCGAGTTGGCTGATCAGCGTTACACGATCCAAGTCGCCGTCGAAGATTGCACGGGCTGCCGGCTCTGCGTCGAGGTCTGCCCGGCGAAGGACAAGACGAACCTTGAGCGCAAGGCTTTGAACATGACCCCGCAGTTGCCTCTGCGCGAAGCGGGGCGCGCGAACTGGGATTATTTCCTGACGCTCCCCGACATGCACAAGAACGGAGCGATG
>QHXQ01000092.1 GCA_003223935.1 Acidobacteriota bacterium
GCGCATCACATCCCGCTCGGCGAGATCGAGGCGCGCTTAAATGAAATCCCGCGCGACCGCGCCATCGTCACCTATTGTTCTTGACCGAACGAACATTCAAGCGCCCGTGCGGCGCAGATACTCATGAGCAAAGGTTACACGCAGGTGCAAGCACTCCTCGGCGGCTGGAACGCTTGGGTCTCAGACGGCGGCGCGACCGAACCGGCCGTAGCGACCACGACCACTGTCCAACCCGCGCCCGTGCCGACGCCGGCCGCAACGCAAAAGTCCGCGAACACAAACACGAACACCAACACAAAGACGACGAACGCGCACAGACGCAGAACGCACCGGCGGACACATCGCACCACAGACTGATAACTCGTCAGGCGCAAACAACCCGCGCAAGCGCGCAACATAATGAAGCCCACGACGCGCGTCGTGGGCTTCATTATGTTGCGACTCCGGCACTCGTCGAATCTTTGCGCCCGCTTACTTAACCCGACTCTTCTTCCGCTTCAAAAAGTCAATCAACACGAACTGCGAGAGATTGCCCGGCGTGGCGAAGTACGCCTTGCCGCTAGTCATCTGCGTCATCTGTTTGACGAATTCGACGAGGTAATAGTCCGACGCGAGCATGAATGTGTTAATCATCACGCCCGCTTTGCGGCACGCCTGTACCTCTTTGAAAGTCTCGGCCATTACGAGCGGATCGTTACCCATCGAATTTTTATAGAGCCGTCGCTGCCTTGAAGATGTTGCCGTCCGTTTCGTCTCGCCGCGCCAGGGTGGGACCAAACTCGCGCCGTCAACGAAACACGCGGTCGGCTTACCGTCCGTCACCATCACGATCTGCTTCATCTCTTTGCGCTGCGCTTGCAAGAGCCGACGCGCTAATCTCAAGCCCTCGGCCGTGTTCGTGTGATACGGCCCGACCTGCGTGGTGGCGAGCTTAGCGAGCGGCAACTCTTCCGCGTCGTCGTGAAAGAGCACGACTTTCAAAGAGTCGCCCGGATACTGGGTGCGAATCAAGTGCGCGAGCGCGAGCGCCACTTTCTTTGCGGGCGTGAAACGATCTTCGCCATAGAGGATCATCGAGTGCGAGCAGTCGAGCATCACCACGGTCGCGCACGACGATTGATAGTCGCATTGATGGACGTGCAAATCTTTGTATTCGAGATTGAGCGGCACAGCTAGACCTTCGCGCTTGATCGCGGACAGGAGCGTCGTGTTCACGTCCAGATTGATCGTGTCGCCGAACTCGTAGAGCTTCGACGCTTGCGCCGCCTCGATGCCCGTCGCCAAGTGCGGCGTGTCGTGTCGCCCGACCGAGCTTTTGCCGAGACTGCCGAGCAGATTGCGCAAAGTCTTATAGCCGAGAAAATCCAAGCCCTTCTCCGTAACTTCAAACTTGACGTTGCGCGGCAAAGGCTCATCGAATTGCCCTTGCCCGCCTTGCTGTCGTTGCCGTTGCTGCTGCTCAGTCGGCTGCTCCTCGCGCAGCTTCAAGTAGCCCTCTTCGACCAAACGCTCGATCAACTGATTCAGCAACTCTTCAAGCTGCGACCCCTTGAACTGCCCCTCGTTCTCCGCCAACATCTCGCGCACGTCCTGCTCATCCAACTCGCCCATTTCCATGAGCGCCTGCAAGAGCGCTTGCCTGAGCGCATCGAGCGACGTGTCTGCTTGACTGCGTTGCCGCGTCCAGTAGTAATCGTCGTCGTAACCCGACTGCAACAGCGAGTCCTGCAAAGACTCCATCAAGTCGCCGAGATTAACCCCCGACACGTCGAAGCCTTTGAATCTGGAATAGCGAATGAACTTCATATAACACCTAGAACCCGGCGCATGCCTGCGCCCAATGCTCGATGAGTTATTGCTGTTGCCGCCCGCCCGGATTGTACGGCTTGTTCGGATCGACCGGCACGCCATCAACAGTAACTCGTTGTTCTCTGATGTTGTCGGTCAGTCTGTGCTTCCAACCTGTCGGCGTTTTGCTCCAAGTCTCGCGCTGAATCACGCCGGATGTGACCGTGTGCACTTTACCGTCGCGCAACTTTTGCGTGCGGATGAAGTTTTGCCGCGCATCAACCTGCGCTTCGTTGCCGTTGAGATTGATCGTCTCCAGTGTGAAGGTGAGATTGATGACTGAGACGAACTGCTCCAGCCCGCGCTGCAAGTAAGCGATAGCTTGCTCCGGTTGCATCGTCTGGCCGTCGGGCAGAACGACGGTGTAATCGTCTGTGACGAGCGCACGCAGCGTCGGCCAATCCTTGTCGCGCACAGCTTGCGCACGCTTGGCATACAAAGCCTCTAACTCTCTGCGCACGGATTTCGACTTATCAACCACTTTGGTCGTGCCGCTCTTGCTCTTGATCTTAAGCGGCCTATCTTGCGCGCCCACGGCGGCCGGCATAACCAACAACATAATTGCGATCAAGAGCGACGAGAATCTGCCCATCACGTGCACCTCCATGCGGCAAGCTCAACTATAGCGCCCGGTCTCCGTCAGATCATCATAGATCATCCCGCGCCGATCCTTCTTTGCTTTCGTGGCAGCCGTGTAGCCGCCTTCTTCATTGCGGCTGATCTTGTTCTGCGCGTAGAGACCTTCGAGGACGAACTCGCAGGCTGAGACGAGTTGCGCGTCGTCCGTGCGTTTGAAGTCGAAGGGGATGGTGACGGTGTCAACGAGTTCGGGCACGGCTTCAAGGAGCGTGACGCACTCGGCGGCCGAAGCTGTGTCAGCGAGGCGCAAGGTGTGGCCTTCGTCGAACCAGCGGACGGTGCGCGTGAAGTCTATGCCGACGAAGTAGCCCTCGAAGATTTCGCCGGCCGCGCGTTTGATCAAATCTTTCGCGATCTTGGTCGCACCGATCTGCTCGCCTTCGTATTCGAGTTCCAGCTTGCCGGTCATCGAAGGCACAGCCGCGTAGATGTCTGAGATGCGCGGCACAACATCCGTCTCGCCTGTCAGCAGTGCGCGCCGCTCTGCGTTTGAGACGACCGATTCCATAACCGTGATCGGCAGACGCTGTGAGACGCCCGAACGTTTATCAACGCGACTGTCATCGCGCGCCTCAAAAGCGATCTGCTCGACCAGTTCGCGGATGAAATCGGGCACACGTAAAGTTCCTGCGATTCCTTCGCGTTTGAGCCAAGCCTCTTGGCGCGTGATCTCGACGCCGAGTTGCAGGTCGGCCGGATAGTGTGTCGTGACTTCAGCGCCGATGCGATCCTTCAAGGGCGTGATGATCTTGCCGCGCGCCGTGTAGTCTTCAGGGTTTGCTGAAAAGACGAGCAGCACGTCGAGCGGCAGGCGCACGGGGTAGCCTTTGATCTGCACGTCACCCTCTTGCATGATGTTGAAGAGACCGACCTGAATCTTGCCCGCGAGATCGGGCAGTTCGTTGATGGCGAAGATGCCGCGATTGGCGCGAGGCAAGAGACCATAATGGATCGTCAACTCGTCGCTCAAGAGATGCCCGCCCTTCGCCGCTTTGATCGGGTCAACGTCGCCGATGATGTCGGCGATGGTCACGTCGGGCGTGGCGAGTTTTTCGACGAAACGCGAGTCGCGCCCGACCCAAGCGATGGGCGTCTCATCATGCAACTGTTCTACAACCTGCCGCCCGTAGGCGCTGATCGGATGGAACGGATCGTCGTTGATCTCCGAACCGGCGATGATCGGAATCTCTTCGTCAAGCAAGTTCGTCAGTTGCCGGATGATGCGGCTCTTGGCTTGCCCGCGCAGACCCAAGAGGATCAGATTGTGGCGCGCGAGAATCGCGTTGACGATCTGCGGCACGACCGTCTCGTCGTAGCCGACAATGCCCGGAAAGATGCGTTCTCCGTCACGCAACTTCTCGATCAGATTCGCGCGCAGTTCGTCTTTGACCGAGCGCACGCGATAGTCGCTACGCTTCAACTCGCCCAGTGTTTTCGCTTGTATCATTGCTTATTGACCCGTCCCTTGTCATGAATGCTGCGATTGATGATCGCTTTAACTAAGGCTCATGCCCGCGCTCAACTCGCGGCGGCGTTCACGTCGTTGACGACGTAGCGGCCGTCGTTCGTATGCGCGATTAGATTATCTTCGATCAATTTCTGCAAGTGCGCGGCGACGGCGCGCTCGGCCATTGTATGCAACTTCGGAGGGACGTCTGTGTAAACTTGCGCGACGATTTCCGATGGCGTGCTCGCGCCCGCTTGAATAGCGCGCAGGATGTTCGCTTCGCGTTCGAGCCGGTGCGCGATGTACTCGTCAATCTTGGCCGCCGCATTGCCAACCGCAGGGCCGTGCCCGCCGAACAGCACCTTGATGTCGGGCAGCAGCGTTTTGTAGCGCGCCAGCGTCGCGAGGTACGCGCGCATGTTGCCTTCAGGCGGATCAATGAGCACCGAGCCGAGACCGACGATGTTGTCGCCGCAGATGAGCGCGCCGGTTCGGGCTTCGTAGAAACTGAGATGCCCGCGCGTGTGCCCCGGCGTGTGCATGGCGCGCAGAGAGAGGGGCGGCTCACCTGCGAGTTCGATCACATCGCCATCTTCGATCAAGCGCTCAACTCGAATCGTGTCGGCGATCATCTCAGCCGTCAAACGGTGCGCGGCGACAGGCACGCGAGCGCCGAGTTGAGCCTTCAGCGCGTTCGTGCCCGCGACGTGATCGGGATGATGATGCGTCAGGACGATCTCGCGCACGTTGCGCCCTTCGCTGATCAGTTCGTCAACACAAGCCGCGAGTGCCATCTGTTCCTCTTCGTAGGGCGAGCCGGGATCGATGATGACGAGTTCGCTCGTGCCGCCGATGTAAGCGTTCGTGTGCGTCGCGGGCGGCTTGGTCGGCGTGCGGACGGGGAAGCAGATGAAGCCGGGCAAGAATTCGATCCGGCGCACGGGCTGCGCATGTGCTTGCGGCACACTGAGGAAACGCTCAACGAGATCATCGGTCAAGCCATCAGCGAGCGTCTTGACGGCATGCAAGACGGGCGGCGCGACTAACACTTCGCTGCGCGTCCAGCGCGCGTAAGCCGCACGCGCGTTCGTCCATTCGCCATGCGCAAATTCGGTCGTGCGGATGCGTGGTTCTTGTTTACGTGGACAGTGGACGAGAAAGAACCAAGTATCGAAGCGGCGCGGACTGAACGGCGGCGTGACCCAACGACCGGCGAACGTGAAATCGCGCGCGTCCAAGTTGAGACCGTAATGCGCGAGCATTTGCGGAAAGGTCATGCGCTCCGAAGTCAGATCATCCAAGAGCGAGTCAAGCTGCCCTTTGGTCAACGAATCTGCGCCGTGCGCAACCAGCACGCCCGTCTCTTCAAACAGTTCGCGGGCAGCGCAACTGATCATCGCCGCCGTCTCCGCATCACGACAATTTTCAACGCGCGTCTCCGCATCCTCCGCGTCGCGCTGCCCGCCCGGAAAGGCGTAGAAGCCGCCGAGAAAAGCCATGCGCTCGCTGCGCTGCGCCCAATAAACTTGCGGCGCGGCGATGTCATCCGCGTCTGCACGAATGAGAATGACGGCGGCGGCGTCTTTCGGCACAGCATCTGTGCTACGCGGCGGCGCGGGTCGGTCTTGCGTGTTGGTTTCGTTCACGACCATCTGCCCAGCGTGCGGCGGCAAGTTGAATGTTCGACTCACGGCGGCGCGAAAATGTTTCGGGCGCGTCAAGGTGCTGCGTTCGGGAGTGCAGGCAGTATAACATTAACGCCAAGCCGATGAGCTAGAGGTGCAGCATGCAGGTCAAAGCGGAATTATACGGCGCTATGCCGGATAACACGCCTATGGAGCGTGTTATACTGCGCCGCGCCGTACAACACGTAGTTATGTTCTTCTTGGTGGCTTATGGAAACTACTGAAAAAATCGTTGAATCTTACTGCCGCTATGTGAGACAGTGGTTTACTATCCCGAATATTAAATGCAAGGGGCAGTATGAAATTGATCTATTGGCAGTTGATACTACTTCACCTAAAGAACTCAGGCGCTATCATATTGAATCCGGTGTCTCTATTTCAGGGTCTTATTCTAAGCTTACCGCCAATGATTTTTCTCCAGAGGATTTGAAGATTCGTGTGAAGCAAGCTGGTCAACGAAGAAGTATAGGGTATTTTATTCATCGGAAATTTGCTCTGCCTGAAGTTAAGGCTGAGTTGAAAAAGTACGGTTTCGTCGAAGGAAATTATTCTAAAATAGTCGTAACTTGGGGATGGAAACCTGAAGCTAAAGAAGTTGCAGACAAAGAAGGGGTTGAGCTTTGGGATTTTCGTGATCTCCTTCAGGAGATTGCTTCTGCGTACCGCGATAATAAAACCTATTTTACGGACGATACCGCTAGAACTATACAGCTATTTGCAAAGGCTGACGCTGAAAAATCGCGGCGAACATAACAACTAATTGAATGCCTGCGCTCAGCGCGGGTTATTTCGGGCGCTAGGCGCTTGCTCCCTTTCATTGTTAGTTCAATCTGCTCAGGCATAAAATAAGCTGGCGGCTGAAAGAGGTCATCTTTATGAGCACCAGAACCGAAGCGACGATTGAAGATTTGTACAGCGTGCCGGAAAACGGTAAAGCAGAATTGGTGAATGGAGAGATAGTAGAGATGCCACCTACCGGCGGTGTGTCTGGGCGCGCGGGCGGTAAGATTTACCGCAGCTTAGATGATTATGAGCAGAGCACGAAGTCCGGCTATGCGTTTCCAGATAATGTCGGGTTCGCGGTGAATCTGCCTCATCGCAAGTCGTTTAGCCCTGACGCAGCGTTTTATGTGGGCGAGTTGAAGGGCGGAGAGTTTCTGGAAGGCGCGCCCGTCTTCGCCGTCGAAGTGCGGAGCAAGAATGATTATGGTGAAAAGGCGGAGCGTGCGATAGCACAGAAACGGGCCGACTATTTCGCGTGCGGCACACTCGTCTTTTGGGACGTTGATGCGTTGCGAGAAAAACTTGTTCGCGTTTACCGCGCCAGCGATCCTGATCAGCCGACCATCTATCGGAAAGGCGAGATAGCCGAAGCCGAACCTGCCCTGCCCAACTGGAAGCTTCCGGTTGATACGTTTATCCCTTAAACGCGCAACGAGCATCTGTAAAGCTTGAAGTAATCAGCCACCCTCTGATGTATGCTTGGCGCGGAGGTGCTCGATTGCCATGCTGACGATTGTGCGTCAAGAGGGTGAGAACACTATTCATAGTCAAGACGGGGCGGCACTGCCCGCGTTGCTCGCGGACAAAGAGCATCTGTTCTGGCTCGATCTGGAAGCACCGACGCCGGATGAGTTTCAACTGCTGCGCGATGTCTTTCAGTTCCACCCGTTGGCCGTTGAGGATGCTACGCGCCCGCATCAGCGGCCCAAAGTGGACGAATATGAAGGCTACTTCTACTTGGTCGCGGACGAGGTCAGCTTACAACTGACGGCGGCGAGCCTTGAGCAACCGACAAGGGATGCGAACGTTGAGGACGCGCAAGCGCGGCAGCTCAGTATGTTCCTCGGCGCGAACTATCTGGTCACAGTCCACATTGCGCCGGTCAAGGTTGTGGCCACTTTGCGCGACCGTTGCGATCATAATCGTCGGCTGCTCACGCGCGGCGCAGACTTCCTGCTCTACGCCCTGCTCGACGGCCTCGTGGATGGTTATTTCCCCCTGCTCGATGCGCTCGACGAGATCATGGACAACATGGAAGACCGCATCGTAGGCCGCCCCGTGCAAGGGACGCTTGAGATCATCTTTCGCCTGAAGCGCGTCTTGACGCGCCTGCGCCGGCTGACCGCGCCGCTTCGTGAAGTCTTGCAGACGCTCACCACGCGCGAGTTCCCCAACATACAAGAGCGCACGCTGCCCTACTTTCGCGACATCGCAGACCACCTGTTCCGCATCTACGAAACGCTCGACAGCTACCGCGACCTGATGTCCAACATGCTCGACGCATATCTCTCGCAGGTCTCCAATGAGATGAATCGTGTGATGCAACGCTTGGCGGTCGTGGGCACGGTCTTTCTGCCGATCACTTTCATCACCGGCGTCTTCGGCATGAACTTCGCCGTGCAGCCTTGGTTCAGCACGAGTTTCTGGTTCTGGCTCTTCTTCATGGGCTGCGTCGCCGTCGCCACCTTCTGGTGGTTTCATCACCGCCGCTGGGTCTGAGCGGAGCGAGTCAGAACCGCCTGCGGTAGCGGGCGGTTCTTGGTCACATCAAGCCAACCACTATCAGAGCGAGTACCCGCCCGCTACCGCAGGCGGTTCTGACCTGACCACTCATGCTAGAAGCGCACGCGCATCGAGCCGGAGAAGAAGCGCGGCGCAGAGAACTGCACTGGCGTAAACTCGCTCTCTTTCGCGATGCGATAGACTCGATTGGTCAGGTTCTCGATGTTGAACTGCACGCCGACGCTACGCTGTTCATGGTGCAATAGGTCAAGACCGAAGTAGAGGTTGGCGACGAAGTGATCGGGCAGACGCACAAGCATCTCTTCGCCATCCGTCTCGCGCAGAGTGGCCGGCGTGCCACTGCCATAATCGAACGCGGCACTCGTCCAGAAGCCTGTGCGATGCTCGCGCCAAGTAAGACCTGCGACCGCCGTGTGAATCTGATCGAAGGCGGCGACGGTGCGTTCACCTGCGCCCAAATCTTCAATCGTGAAGCCGCCAGAGACGGGGCCGGTTTGAAACGCGCGCTGCGCCGTGTAGCTCAGATAACCTGATAGACCGAGCGGCTTGATCTCCGCGAGTTGCGCGGAGAACTCAAGCCCGTAAGCCTTGCCGCGCGCGAACGTGGTCGGCAAGAAGAGGCGCACGTTGGCGAGTTCCGTATTCTCGAAAGAGTTTTTGTCTGCGCGCCAGTAGCCGGTGAGCCGCAGCACTAACGTGTCGAATAACGCGCGGCGCACGCCCGCCTCGAAATGGTTGCTGCGCGCGATGCGCGGCGGCTGTCTGTTGAAGCCGAGTTGCGCCGAGAGCAGCAGATTCTCAATTGGCGGCGGCGCAAAGAAACGGTTATAGGCGAAGTGCAACACCGTGCGCCCGCCGTTCAGCGAGTAAGCGAGATTGAGGCGCGGGCTGAAGGCGTGGCCGTTGGTGACGAGATTGTACTCGTCGTAGCGGAGACCCAAATTGGCGGTGAAGTTTTTGAACGGACGATATTGATCTTGCAAGTACGCGCTCGCTTGCCCGCCCGTCTCACGCCCGCGAAAGTTGAACGGCGCGACTTCGCTCTCCGTCTCGCGCGGATCGAATGAGAAATCTTCGCGCAGACGCAGCAGCGTCAGATCAACGCCCGCTTTGATGGCGTGGCGCGCGCCGAGAAAAAGCGAGTAGTCGCTCTTTGCGCCGAGCGTCACGTCGTCGCGCAGACCGCTTGCCTGAATTGAAACAGAATCAGACGTTGGCACGAGCCGCGCGCGCACCGTGCGCTCGTAGAGCGACGTGGACAACAGCGACGAGGCAGAGAACGTGTGTTCCCAAGAGAGGATCGCCGTCTGCTCGCGGTTGCGTTGGAAGAAGTCGCGGTGGGCGCAGTTCATCTTCGGTCGTGTTCGGCAACTCGAAGTTGGTGCCGTCGCCGGTGAGCACGAGCCGGAAAGAATCGGCGGCACGCGGGCGATAGTCGAGTTGCGCGAAGCTGCGTGCGCCGCGCCCATGATCGTGAAAGAGCTTCGGCTCAGGCGTGTTCAGGAAACGCTCGGTCTCGAAGCCCTGCGCGTAAAAGAAATAGCCGAGTTTTTTCATGTGCCCGCCGTAGTCGAACGACAAATTGTTGCGTAAGTACGTGCCCGCGCCGAGTTGCACATCGCCGTGCTGACCGGCGTCGAAGCCGGAGCGCGTGACCACGTCGAGGATGCCGCCGAAGCGATTGCCAAACTCTGCGGGAAAGCCGCCCGTGATGACGTTGACCGATTGAATCACGTCGGGCGCGAGACCGGGCGTGAACAACTGGTGCGGGTTGTCGTAGAACGACACGCCGTTGATGAACGTGTTCAAGGACAACTCGTTGCCGCGCAAGTGCACGAGGTTGTCATGGCCTGCGACCGCGCTTGAGACGAACGGCGTGATCGTATCGCTCAACTGCGTGCGCCGCGCGGCGGGCAGCGCATCTAGTTCGCGCACGTCAATCGTTCTGATGGTCGCGGCTTCGGTCTCGTCCAACAGTTTGGCCTGCGCGCGCACAGTCACCTGCTCGTTGATGTTTGCTTGCGGCGTCAACTCGAACTCAAGTTCTTCAGACGCGCGCGGCGCAAGCGTGAGCGAGACTTGCTGCGGATAAAAGTCTGCGGCCGAGACGCGCACGTCGTAGCGGCTCGGACTCAAGGACGCGAAAGAGAAACGACCAGCCGCGTCGGTCGTCGTCGTCAAGGCAACGGACAACACTTCGCTCTCAAGCTGCACGGTCGCCGCTTTGACGGGCACGTGCGTGCGTTTGTCCGTGACCGTGCCGCTCACGCGCTGCTGCGCCGCGCACAGGAGCGGACACAACAGACAGACCAATGGCAAGATGAAAAGTTTGTTGCGAGTCATTCAAGTAAATTAATGCGCGCGCGGATTATGCCAGCACGTGAGTGCGACGACAAGAGAGATTAGCTGCACATAAAAATTGAGGCGCGGTGACAAGTGCGTACTTATCACCGCGCCTTGGTTTCAATACTATGTTTGCGCCTATTAGGCGCGCGGGCGCACGGTCACGAAGATCGTGTTGGCTTGCCCGCGTGAGACGCGCGTGACGAGGAGCAGGACGGGGCGCGCGCCGGAACGCGCCACCGCAGAGGTCACGTCGGCGGTCGCATGCACGGGCACGCGGTTGACTTGCTCGATCACGTCGCCGCGTTCTAGCCCTGCGTCGGCGGCCGGGCCGGTCGGGTCAACGTCTGCGACGACGACGCCCTGCCGGTTCGCGGGCAGACCGAGTTGCTGCGCGATGTCCGGCGTCAATGGCTCGACGCGCAGGCCGAGTTTGCCGTTGCTCATGCCGTTCGAGTTGCCTGCGCCGTCGCCGGCCGCGGCCTCTTCATCGCGCGGCGTCGGCGGTTTGAACTCGCCAAGCGTGGCCTTAACCTGCTGCTCGCGGCCATCGCGCACGATGTTCAACGTCACGTCCGATCCCGGCGGCGCGCTGGCGACGCGGTTGCGCAGAGAGTTGCTGTCGTTCACGGGCTGACCGTTGAGCGCAGTGATCACGTCGCCCTGTTTGAGTCCAGCGCGTTCGCCCGCGCTGCCCGGCACAACCGAACTGACGATGACGCCCTGCACGTTCTTCATGTCGAGCGTCTGCGCGATGTCCGAAGTCACGGTCTGCACACCGACGCCGAGTTGCCCGCGCCGCACCTTGCCCGTCTTGATCAACTGATCCATGACACCGCGCGCCATGTTCGACGGGATGGCAAAACCGATGCCGATTGAGCCGCCTGAAGTCGAGAGGATTTGCGAGTTGATGCCGACGAGTTCGCCGTTCGTGTTGATGAGTGCGCCGCCGGAGTTGCCTTGATTGATCGGCGCGTCCGTCTGAATGAAGTCCTCAAAGTTGCCGTCGCCGACGCCCGTGGCGCGCCCCTTCGCGCTGACGATGCCTGCGGTCACGGTCTGATCGAGACCGAGCGGATTGCCGATGGCGAGCACCACGTCGCCGACGCGCGCGCGGTCGGAATCGCCCAAAGTTAAGACGGGCAGGTTGCTCGCGTTGATCTTCAAGACGGCCAGATCGCTCGGCGGATCGGAGCCGACCACTTTCGCGTCGAATGTGCGCCGGTCGGAGAGATCAACTTTAATATTCTCCGCGCCGTCAACGACGTGATGATTCGTCAGGATGTAGCCGTCGGGCGTGACGATGACGCCGGAGCCAAGCACATGTTCGATCTGCGGCGGCTGTTGCTCGCGCGGCATACGGTCGCCGAAGAATTGGCGGAAGAATGGATCGTCAATGAACGGATGCTGCTGTGGTGCACGTACGCGCTGCTCGGCGCGCACGGTCACGACCGCAGGCGCAACCCGCGCTACTACGTCCGCATAAGAAGTCTGCGCGCCCGTGTTCGCGGGCGCACTCGCCGTCGTCAACGCAGATGTTGAAGGCGCGATCTCGGTCGCAGTCGAACGCACGTGACTGCAACCCATGACCGCGAGCAACGCAACCAGCACCAAGGCCAGTCGCGCGCTACTGTTCCGCAGCAAGCGGAGATAACGATTAGCAAAACTTTCGTAACTCATATTTCCCACCTCTGTTCATAAGTAACATTGCGCTCTCATACGAACGGGTGGGAGACGCAAGATCATTGCAATACTTTACTGCCACACCCGTCGGAAGAGGCCGACCATTTCGCCCCACGCTTCATCGGTCGCTTCAGGGTCGTAGCGCGCCCCTTCATCGCGCATGAAGGCGTGTTCGGCGTCGTACAGTTTGACTGCAAACTTCGTGCCCGCGCGTTGCAACTCGGTCTCGATCAGCGCGCGCGCATCTTCCGGTATGTGCGGATCGCATGTGCCCCAGACGAGCAGTAGTTCACCGCTGATGTCTGCGGCGCGGGCGCGCGAGCCTGCGTCTTCGTCTTGGCCAAGCTTACCGTTGTGTATGCCCGTGCCGTAGCAGCAGACGGTTGCTTGCACGTCCCGGTTGAACGCCGCGCGGAAGGCCAGATGCCCGCCGATGCAGAAGCCCATGACGCCGAGTCGGCCCGAACTGACGCGCGGATGCGCCGCCAAATAATCGAGCACGGCGCGGGCGTCACGGTCAAACTGTGCGACCGTAGTTTTAGATGCGTCGGCCAAGCCTCTCGTGCGCCCATCGTCGTCAAATGGAATGGCTGAGCCGGGCGGCTCGATGCGGTGATAAATCTCCGGCGCGGCGCAGACGAAGCCGTAGCCCGCGAGCCGCGCACACGCGCGCAGCATCGGCCCCGTCAACTGGAAGATGTCTGAGTAGCACAGGATGCCGGGATACTTGCCTTCAGCCTTTGGCTGCGCGACAAACATGCGCATCGGACTATCGTCCACGGGGCTGTCAACGTATTCAGTTGTGATGATCATTACCTATTCTCCGGCGAAGCTGTGAACTGGTAGAGCGATTCTTTAGGTCAGACCTGCCGCGCATCTTTGTCACTCGCGGGTGGCTGACGGTCGTAATAGTTGACGACCACTTCGGTGATCAGTTTCGTGTTCGGGATGATGATCAAGTGGCCGTCGTCTGCGCGCAGGAGCGTGTCGCGCATGCGAATGGTCTGGATCGTGCCCTCGAACTCGCCCATCCTGATCCGGTCGCCGATATTGAATGGGCGATAGAGCAGCAGCATGATCCCTGAGAGCAGGTTCGACAGCACGTCCTTGAGCGCGAAACCTAACGCAAAGCCTGTCAGCCCCAAGCCTGCAACGAGTGCGCTCACGTTCAAACCCGCCGCGCCGAGCGCCGTCACCAACCCGAAGATCAAAACGCTGTAGTAATAGACGCGCGACAACAGCAGCACAACGCCCGTATCCGCGCGCACACGCGGCGCAGCATACGCGATGACAGTTTCACCGATCCGCGCCACGACCCAAAAGATCACAAAGACCACGATACCTGTGATCAAGTGCGGCAAAGCGCCGAGCAACCCTGCGCGCATGCGCGCAAAGACCTCGCTCAACGTCTGCGGTGCGGGTTGTTGCAGCATAAAAAAGTTTAAGGTTCAAGGTTGCAGGTTCAAGGTTCATAGCCTTGCTTAGCATCAAACCGGCCCTAAGAATATTAGCCGTTGAACCTGCAACCTTGAACCTTAAACTTTGAACCTATCCTTGCCAGCGAAAGCGTTCCCCATCCTGTCCGTTCCAAGGGTTGCCGCGCATGTGATAGCCGCCCTCTTCCCAGTAGCCAGCTTGGTCTGCGGCGAGGAAGCGCAGGCCCTTGATCCATTTGGCGGACTTCCAAGCGTAGAGTTGCGGGACGATCAAACGAACTGGCCCGCCGTGTTCAGGCGGGATCGGTTTGCCGTCGTGCGACCAAGCGATGAGCGAGTCTTCGGCGAGGAAGTTTTCGATGGGCAGGTTGGTCGTCCAACCGTAATCGTAAGCGAGCGCAAGCACAAACTTCGCTTCCGGTTTGATGCCGACGATGCGCGCAAATTCTCTCGTGGCGACGCCGCCCCACACGTTGTCCAAACGCGACCAGCGCGTCACGCAATGAAAGTCCGCATAGACTTTGACTGATGGCAACTGCAAAAACTCATCAAGCGACCACGCTTGCGGCCGCTCAACCAAGCCTTCGACTTCAAAGCGCCACGTCGCCAGATCGATCTCCGGCGTGCCGTGTGCATCAAGCACGGGCCACTTGCGCGTGCGCGTCTGACCGGGCGGCACACGACTCTGTCGGCGCGTGTCCGGGCTGATGATCACGTCCTCGCCTTCAACCGTCTCAGCCGGGCGCGGCTCCTCTTTTTGATAATCAGGATCGTTGAACAGCCCACTTAGAAAACTCACGTTGAAAACCTCCACAGGATAGTGAGCAGTGAGCAGTAAGCAGCAGAACAAGTCTGTCTTTTACTGCTCACTCTTTTTCCCCGCCCGCTCCGCTAGTCGCAGCAATTCTTCCGGCATCCACTTGCCGACGCCCTTCTCGGTCTGGCTGCGGATGCCGACCGAGCGGTCGTGCCAGTCGTCGTCCGTCCCGCCGAGAGGCCCGCGCTCGCGTTCGTAGCGTTCGGTCTGTTCGAGACTGAGCGCGATACCGGCGGCGATCTCCGCCCAGTCTTCGTTCTGTATGCCGCGCCGGATGATCGAGAGACCGGCCGACCAATCCTCTTCGGGCGCGCGCGCGTCCTGTTCCGGGATTGCCAAACGGTCGAGCGGCGGCATCGCTGCACCGCGATACTCGCGCACAAGTTGCGCGCGTAAATCTTTGAGCGTTATGTCGGGCCGCTCGCGTCTGATCGCCTGTGCGCGGCGGAAGATGTCGGCTACGGTCGGTTGCTCTTGTTCAGCCATTGGGGTTTGTCGCTTTCTCTATTGAAGCTGCGCTGATCATCTGCCAGAAAGTTATTTCGACGGGTTCAGCCAGCAGTTCTTCTGCGAGCGCATCGAACTCGTTTAAGTATGGCATGTCGAGGTGCGCGTCGAGCGCGGCGCGGCGCGTCCAGTTTTCGTAGAACATAAACTCGGTCGGGTCGTCCGCCGATTGATGCAGGTCATAATTGATGCAACCCGCCTCGGCGCGCGACGGCGCGACCAGCGTGAGCAACAAGCCCCGCACCTCTGCCTCTCTGCCCACCCGCGCATGCACGCGCGCCAACACCGTCACACGCTCGTCCATCTTTCTCTGTGCCCACCCATGAAATTGTTTGCCTTAACTTACACGCAACTGTGCACGAAGCACAACCGAAAACCAAGCAAGCCGATGGAGAGAGCAATGATCGGCGCGCGGTCAACAGACGGTGAAGCGAATGATGAAGTCTGCGCGGCGTTCGGCTCGCTGTGACAATCAAGGAAGTGTCACACATGCGGCGCAACAGTCGTCAGCTTTGCTTATGCTTGCACTCTATCTCTAACAGCGCCGCCGATGCGTCGTAAGGAGCAGAGCCGATGAACCTTTGCGCTGACATCTCTCAATGCACGCTCAAGAGGTGCGCTCAACGTTACTTAATGCTCGCGCTCATCTGCGCAATCTGGCCGTGTGCCGTTGTGCGCGCCAACGATCCAGCGCGCCTGCAAACCATCTTGCGCGGGCACATCAAGAGCATCGGTACGCTCACGTTCAGCCCCGACGGTGCGACGCTCGCCACCTCGAGCGCGGATGGCACGGTGCGCCTGTGGCGCGTGCGTGATGGCGCGGGGCAAGTTGTGCTGCACGTGCGCGCCGGTCGTCATACCAACCCACAGGTCTTCTGGAGTCCCGATGGCCGCAGGCTCGCCACATACAGTCGGCGCTCGTTTGAGGATTTCGGCGAGACACAAATCTGGGATGCGGACACGGGCCGGTTACGAGCCACGCTCGAAGGTCATCGCGGTAACGTCATCACGGTCGAATGGAGTCCTGATAGTCGCATGTTGTTGACGACGTGCGACGACGGTGCTGCGCGTGTGTGGGATGCGGAGACCGGAAGCCTGCGCGCGACGCTCGCGCAGAACAAGCTGCGGCAGAAGTTGACCAACTCGCCCTTCAAAGCTCTATTCACGACTAAGAACTTGGATTTCAGCTTCACGTTCGGCACGTTCGCGGCCGATGGGCGCGCGGTCGTCACTTACAGCATCGAGCAACCGCCCAAAATCTGGGACGCGACGACTGGCGCGCTTCAGGCCACGCTGCAAATGGATGTGACGGCGTTTGAGCCGAAGCCTGTCTATGATCTGCTGCTCAGTCCAGACAGACGCTTCATCGTGCGTAAGACGCCCGACGGCGTTGAGTTGCTCGACGCAGCGACGGGCGACACGGCACGCGCGCTTAAAGGTGTCGGCGCGGCACTCTCATTCAGTCCCGACGGGCGCGTGCTGCTGACGTACACCACGGCACCGTTTACGATCAGTTTGTGGGATACGACGACCGGACAGAAACTTTGGGACGTTGAGCACACGCCCGCAGGTCTCGGCGGTTTCTTCTGGAGTCCCGATGGCGCGCGCATTGTGGCGATGGGCTACGGCAGTAATGCGCGCCTGCTCGATGCACGTACGGGCCGCATCCTCACCAAGCTGCCTTACGGCGGCTGCACGAATGATTGGCTCTGCGGCGACAACGACTGCGAGCCTTTCGTCTTCAGCGCCGACGGGCGCGTGTTTCTGAAGCAGAAACAGAAGGTCAAACTCTGGCGCGCAGCCGACGGCACGCTGCTCGCGCTGCTCACAGAGGCGCGCGGCCCCGGCGTGTTCAGTCCAACCGACCCGCGCTTGCTTGCGACCAGAAGCAGCGACAAAAAATCCGTGCTGCTGTGGATGATTGAGCCACAGTGAGCCGCGCGGCTGCTCGATTCCTTCAACGCGCCCGCTTTGTGTTATTGTTGGCGCTCGTTAGAACAACTGACGAGCGGCCTTGACAGCGCGTCCGGCGCGAAAACTTTTGCTCCTCCATACGTCAACCGGCCGCCCGTCTCGGCTTGCGAGGCCCCCATGTCAGAAACTATCTCGATTGAGCCAACAGTGCAGCACACGGATGTGCCGGCTGGTAAACCCGCCTGCCCTGTCTGCGGACGCGAAGCGGCGGACGGACTCGTCTCGTTTAATGATCTGCCGGAGGAGTTGCGCGGCATCGTGGCGGCGAATGCGCCGCCCGGTGCACTCGTCTCAACGCTCTGCCCGCGCTGCGTGAATCTGTTTCAACGCGCGCTCGTGCAGTTGCGTCAAGACGCGGCCGTCTTTGAGCAGGACGGGGGCGTGCTGCCCACACCTTTGCGGCTCGGCGCAGACCCGCGCTTTACGGGGCGCGGCGTGACCATCGCCTTTCTCGATTCAGGCTTCTACGCGCATCCCGATCTCACGCAACCACAGAACCGCATCCGCGCTTATCACTCGATCATCAGAAACGACACGACGACGCTCGACGAGCCGAGCGTGGCGAGTTGGCACGGCATGATGACTTCGGTCGTCGCGGCCGGCAACGGCACGCTGTCGCAAGGTTTCTATCGCGGCATCGCGTCCGATGCGCAGGTCGTGCTCGTCAAGCTCGCCAAGAGCGGGCGCATCTCCGAGCAGAAGATCAGGCGCGGGCTTGAGTGGGTCTTAAAACATCGCGCCGAATACGACATACGCATTGTCAACATCTCTGCCGGCGGCGACGAGCAATCGTCTTATCTCGACAACGCACTCTGCCGGACGGTTGAGCGCGCGGTGCGCGAAGGTCTGATCGTGGTCTGCGCGGTCGGCAACGCTGGCCTTGAGCCGGGGCATCCGGTCTTGCCGCCCGCGAGTTCGCCCGCGTCTATCTCGGTCGGCGGGCTTGACGATCAGAACTCACTCGACCGCGCGCGCCGTGGCATGTATCGCTCGTCTTACGGGCCGACGTTCGACGGTCTGCAAAAACCCGAAGTGATCGCGCCCGGCATCTGGGTGCCCGCGCCGATCCTACCGCACACACCCACCGCCGCCGAAGCCGAACTCTACGCCACGCTCGACCGCGCGCCCGACAACGAACTGCGCGAACTGATCGCGCAGCATGCTAAGACTGATCGCGATCTGGCGGATGCGCGCGACATGCCGATCCCGCTTCTGCGTCATCTCATCACCGTCAAGCTGCGCGAGGGCGACGTGATTAGCGAACATTACAAGTATGTGGACGGCACATCGTTCGCCGCGCCCATCGTCTCCTCGATCATCGCCTGCATGCTCGAAGCCAATCCGCACCTCACGCCGCAGCAAGTCAAACGCATCTTGATAGACACGGCCGACCGTCTGCCGGGCGTCGAGATTGACCGGCAAGGCTGGGGCGTCGTCAGCCCACGCCGCGCCGTCGAGTTCGCGCTCTCCTTGCGCCCGTTGCAGCCATAGCTTACACACGTTTCGCACGTCTGTAACGAAAGTCCCGACCAACATGCTTATGCTGGTCGGGACTTTGTCAGTTCGCAGGGTCGCTTCGCCGGTCAGAATTTATCCGGCGTCGGCGTAGTTAACTTGGTGCTGCCTTTGCGAATGAAGGGGCCGCCTGCGCCCGGATTCGGCAACGCTTCGACGTTGATGAAGAAGCGATACGAGCCGGACTGCTGCACGCCCAACAGGAAGTGGATGTTGATCGAGTTGCCTGCGCCGAGCGACGTGCCGAGCGTGATCGTGTCGGCCGACATTGACGAGTTGAAGCCGCCGCCGTTCAGTTGACTCGGTGGCTGCTCAAGCGTCAACCCCAAGACTTGAACCGTGCCGCCGCCCACCAAGTTCGCCGTATAGGTCGCAGAGGTGATCGGGCGCAAATCGGCTGTGCCCGACGGCGCGGGGAACGTCGTGATGTCCACGATGCGAAAGCGCAAGCGCGTCACCGACAGCCCGGTGGTGTTGGTGAACTTGCGCCGGATCGAGAGCGTGCCGAAGGTCGAGGTACTGCCTGAACCGGATGTGGTGTCGCGTTGGCGGGCGCAGGCGTTGGGCTGAAGACCGCTTGGATGTCCCAATCCGTCTACAGACCCGCTGCCGGAACAGCCCGGATCGATCAAACTGGTTTTGATCGTGGAGTTGCGTTGGACTGGACTCGACAGGTTTTCCGGCCCCGGTGCACCGAGCCGTTGACCTGCGCCGGTCGGCGTGCCATTTGTGTCCACGAACAGGAAGTCGGTCGCGTTGTCGTCCGTGTCCTTCGGCGAGCGTCCAATCGGAGAAAGATGAGACGCCGTTGACGGTGGCTTGTGTGATTGTCGGCGGCGCACTAGGCGCGACCTGTGTCAACGTGCCGCCGTTGTTCTTGTAAAAGTCGTAGTTGGCCGCTGTGCCGACCACATCGGTCGCAAGGTAGTTGAACGTCAGGTTGGCGACGATGCCGCTGATGTTTGGCGACAGCGTCCAGTATCTTTGCAGCGCGTTCGCGCCGGAGATTTGCGGCAGTTGGCCCTGCACGGCCTTGACGGTGAAGTCGGTGGGGAAGGTCGCCGACGTGATGTTGACGGTGACGGGCGAGAAGCCGTTGGCCGTGCCCACCTTAAAGGTCTTGCTGGCCGCGGCGGGGTAAATCTTCTTCAAATTGCCGATGACGTGGCCGCTCGTGCGGCTGACCGTGCCCGTCCCGCCGATGATGACCGTGTTGGCGTTCGTCGTCACGTTGCCCACCGTGAAGGTGAGTGTGCCGTTGAGCGTCAGGTCGCCGCCCGCGATGACGACGCCGTTGGTGTTGTTGATGGTGGCGTTGTTGATGGTTCTCGACGGCGGGATTTCGACGCTCGTTGTGCGCGGCGTCGGCTCCTGCGCGTAGAGAACGGTCTGCCCGCCGGTGCCGATGTTGAAGACGGGCGCAACGTCGAAGTTGCCCGCGGTGTTAGTTCCGCCCGTCAGTCCGTACTGGAGCACGCCGACCGTTGCGCCGCCGTTGCCGAGCGTCAGCTTGTTGCTGTTCGTGATGTTGCCGCGGAAGAAGTTGACACGCTACGTGACGATGCCCGTTGACGCCGGATCAATCGTCAAGCCGAATAAGCCTTGTGTGGCTCGGAACGTAAAAGGAGCGCGGAAAAATGTCAATGGCAAAACGTTAAATTGTCGTGCCGGGTCTCGCACACTCGCGCTAAAATAGCGCTACCGGTCAGAAGGTTTCTGTTGCCGCACACACACGGGAGCGAGCCACTGTGCATGATTGCCGCTTACACGACGGTTCAACGGTCGTCATCATCGGCGGCGGCCCCGGCGGCGCGGCCTGTGCGATCCGCCTGCTGCGCGGCGCGGACGCGCGCGGGCTTCGTTTGCGCGTGCTCGTCTTTGAAGGCAAGAATTTCAACGTCCATGCCAATCAATGCGTCGGCGTGCTCTCGCCGCCGATTGAAGAAGTGCTGACGGACGAGTTGGACGTGCGTTTGCCGTCGAGTCTGATCAAGCGGCAGATTTTCGGTTATCGCTTGCACGGCACACGCGAGAATCTGTTGCTGACGGGTCACGGCGCAACTGCGGCGATGCCCGGCCGCGGCCATGCCACTTACGCCGTCGAGCGCGCACACTTTGATCGCTTCCTGCTCGATCACGCGCGCGAGCTTGGCGCGCAAGTGATTGACTCGCGCGTGACGGGCATCGAGTTCATCCGCGCGGATGGCTTGGATGAGGTGCGCGTCTATAGCGAGTCGGAGTACGTGCGCGCGGATGTGGTCGTCGGCGCGTTCGGGCTTGACGAAGCGATGCTGTCGGTCTTTGAAGAGGTGACGAACAGAGATGGCCGGCGCGGTTTTCGCCGCCCCGCTAAATGGTTGCAGAGTTATCTGACGACGCTGCCCGCGCCCGCGCGCTTTCAGACAGAGAGACTCGGCCACATCGTCCACGCCTTCTTGTTGCCGCGCGCCTGCCCGCGCATAGAGTTCGGCGCGGTCACGCCCAAAGGCGATCACATCCTCGTCAACATCGCGGGCGCGCGCGTCACGTCCACAGACCTCGACGACTTTCTCCAACTGCCCGCCGTGCAAAAACTCTTGCCGCCGTTTGATCCGACGGTGATCAACTACTACGAAGGTCGCTTCCCTAGCGCGCCCGCGCACGCGCCTTACGGTCATCGTTACGCGCTCGTCGGCGATGCGACCGGCTGGCTGCGCCCCTTCAAAGGCAAAGGCATCAACACCGCGCTCGTCACGGGCCTGCGCGCCGCCGATGCGATGCTCGCACACGGCGTCTCGCGCCGCGCGTTCACGCACTATCGCAAATCGTGCGCCGACCTGTTGGGCGATCATACTTACGGCGTGCTCGTGCGGCGCTTGATGCTCATGAGCGCGCGCGTCTTTCTCGATCCATTGATTGACATCGGCAAGACCGACCCCGTGATGTACGACGCGCTCTTCGATTCCGTCTCCGGGCACGACTCCTATCGCAACATCATCAGCCGTTCACTCAAACCGCACCTCGTGCGCAAAGTCGGCATGCGTCTCTTGCGCGGCCGGCGCGCGCACCGGGCGCACAGGATCAGACGTATGAAAGAGATCACGGTGCGCAAGATGACCGTGCGCGACATAGACCAAGTGTTGCGCCTTGACGAGAAGATTACGGGCCGGCCGCACGCCGCCTACTTCGAGTCGCAATGCGACGCCTACATCAAACGCGCGCCCGACACATGCCTCGTCGCCGAGCATCGCAATCACGTCGTCGGCTTCGTGCTGGGCGACGTGCGCGGTTGGGAGTTTGCGTCCGAGTTGGCCGGCTGGCTCGAAGTGATCGGCGTTGACCCAAACTATCAAGGGCGCGGCATCAGTCAAATGTTGCTGCGCGATCTCTTCACGAGCTTCCGCCGCGCCGGTGTCGCAGTCGCCAACACGATGGTCAACTGGAATGACGGCGATCTCGTTGACTACTTCCGCGCCCAAGGTTTTGAACGCGGCGAATATGTCAACCTCGTGCGCCGACTGGACGAGTAAGAACAGTAGGCAGAAGGCAGTAACAGCAAAAGATATTCAAACTTAAAACGCTATTGGTTTCTGTCTTCACTGCCTACTGCCTACTGCTTTCCGCCTACTGTATTGGACACGTGCCGCGCGGCTGTGCCACAATTCTGCGCCATTCAAACAAACTAAATCAGAGTTGAGAGAGGGACGTTATGGCAGAGAACGAGAACGCGCTGGAGGCGAGTGCGA
>QHXQ01000093.1 GCA_003223935.1 Acidobacteriota bacterium
GCGTTGGCGGCGACAAATTGTGCTGCGTGAGTTCGCCCGATAACTCCACAGTGCAGCAAAAATCTGACAAGTGGTGCGCCTGTGTCGGTGCAGTCGAAGCGGCGAGAATAAGGTGAAACAACGCGCGGGGACAGGTATAATCGAGCGCGTGGACGAGACTACTTGGCCGCCAACATTCAAGGGCCGACAGTATGAACTGCGGGCGCTGGGCTTGCGCGATTTCGCGGGGCTGCGGCGCGACGACGATCCGCTCGACCCGTTCGCCTTGGCGCATTTCGCCAAGTTGATGGTCGTGGACTTCGAGCAGATCGAAGGACTGTCGGAAGAGACGCGCGAGCATCTGCTCGGCGTCGGGGCGGACTGTTGGTCGGGCGGCACTTGCTCGCGCCCGCTGCCGAACGGCTGGCGGCTGGTCATCCTCAATCCGAAGCATGGGCGCGCGCGCAACAACGCGACCTTGATGGAAGAGGTCTGCCACGTCTTTCTCGGCCACAAGGCGAACCGGCTGGCCATCGTCGCGCAGAACAAGCAAGGCAAAACGGTCGCGCGCGATTACAACGATGAGGACGAAGAGGCCGCTTACGCCGTCGGCGCAGCCGCGCTCGTGCCCTACGCGGCGTTGCGCCGGTTTGTCCGGCAAGGCCAGACTTCAACCGAGATCGCGCGTCGCTTCAACGTCAGCCGCGAGTTGGTCGAGTATCGGCTGAAAGTCTCGCGACTCTGGGGCGAGTATCGCGCGCGCCACGAAGCTGAGGTCGCCGCGCGTTACGCGCAACGACAGGCGGCCGCCGCACGTTTCGGTGATAAAGCGCGCGACGAGCGCACGAGCGAGCACACACACAACGACGGCCACAGACGCCATGCCGGATGATGCGCCGCAACTAACGGCTTTGCGTGAACTGCGCGACGAAATTAAGCGCGTCATTGATTATCGTTCCTTCTATCTGCGCTACTGCCCCAACGCCAACCAATCCGGCGCCCGCCTCCAAACGCTCTGTCCAATCCCGACGCACAGACATAGCGGCCAAGGTCATCCGAGCCTTTCGATTGATCTCACGCGCGGACTCTTTCATTGCTTCTCGCGCGACGAAGGCGGCGACGCGATCAAGTTTTATGAATTGATGCACGGCGCAACGTACAGCCAAGCCGTGTGCGCGTTGGCGCGCGACCTTGGTCTCGATAACAAACGAAGCACACGCACGCTCGCACAACGCGCTGCGCCCGACCCGATGGACGAGAGCCAACCCGAACCTGAGCCGCTGCCGCGCGCGCGCATCGCCGCGATCTGCGAGGCTTTTCTAAAGACCTGTCGCGCCGAAGAGCAGACCGAAGGCATCAACTATCTCGCGCGGCGCGGCATTGATGCGCGCACGATTCGCCGTGCAGGCATCGCATATTTTCCGCGTCGCGCTTACCGGCGCGTGATGCGGCGCATGCTCGATTCGTTTCCGCTCGCAGAGTTGCAGCGTTCCGGTCTCTTCAACACGCGCGCGCATCTGACGTTCTATCGGCATCGGCTGCTCTTTCCGTTTCGCGTCGAGGGCCGAGCGATCTATTTGCAAGCGCGCACCACCGCCGCCGGTATCGAACCGCGCTGGCACAACATGCGCGGCGGCGTGCCTTCGCTCTACAACGTGGACGCATTGAATGAACTGCCGACCGGCCACGTCGTCTATCTCGTCGAAGGCTTCACCGACACGCTCACGCTCTTGACGCATGAGTTCGCCGCCGTCGGTTTAGTCGGCGCGGGCGGACTCAAACCGGAATGGCTCGCGCCGCTCGCGCGCTTCCGCGTCGTCAGTGCGCTTGATCCGGATGCGGCCGGCCAGCGCGCCGCCGTCGCCTACGAAGAACTCTTCGCCGCGCGGGGCTTACGCCTCGCACGCATCGCGCTCCCCACAGACGTCAACGACTTCTTCCGCCAACACCCGGCAGCCGCCGTCGAGTTTCAATTGCTAACAGAAACCGCGTTGGAAAAACGTCCGTAGTCAGTTGTCCGTAGTCTCTCGTCCGTTGTTTTCGTGACGCAGGTTGAAGGTTGAAGGTGAAACTCTCAACTAATGAGATAAGAACAACGAACAACTGACTATAGACAACTGACTACGGGCAACTGACTACGGACGGCTTTTCCTTTATAATCTCTCGTTTGAACTGTTATGGCAGAACACTTACAAGAGACTGTGGCGAGCAAACCGACGGCGAAGTTGACCGTTGAAGAGAAGCTGCGGCTGTTGCTCGACATTACGAAGAAGATCAGTCGTTCGCTCGACGTGGACGAGGTCTTGAACCTCGTGATGGACACGCTCGGCTCGTTGATCCCTTACGATGCGGCGGGCATATACATTGTCGAGCGCGGGCCGAAGCAGGAAGGGCACGACACCGAGCCGGGCGCGTTGCGCGGCTTTTCGACCACAGCCGTGCGCGGTTACGACATAGACGAGTTGACCGAATTGCAGTTGAAGGTCGGCGAGGGTTTGCTCGGCTACGTCGCGCAGGCGGGCGAGCCGGTCATCGTCTCGGACGTGAGTAAAGATGAGCGCTATATCAACGCGCGCGCGGAGACCTGCTCGGAGATGGTCGCGCCGATTATCTCGAACGAAGAGGTGATCGGCGTCTTCGATCTCGAAAGCGATCAGTTGAACGCTTACACGCAAGACGACTTGGACATGCTGCTGCTCTTGGCCTCGCAGGTCGCGATCATCATCGAGAAGGCGATGCTCCACGAGCAGCGTTTGGAGAAGAAGCGGCTCGAAGCGCAGTTGGAGATCGCGCGGCAAGTGCAGTTGGAACTCTTGCCCGCGCGCGACCCGGAACTTGCAGGCTTCGACATCAGTGCCTACAACTTCTCGACCGAAGAGGTGTCAGGCGACTACTACGATTTCCTCAAACTCTACGACGATCATCTCGGTCTCGTCATCGCCGACGTGTCCGGCAAGGGCGTGCCGGCGGCACTGTTGATGGCTTTCCTGCGCGCCAGTCTGCGTGCAGCGCTACACATCGGTTATGCAGCGAACATCTCGATGGCGAAGGTCAACTATCTGCTCTGGGAGTCTATTGAGAATCATCAGTTCGTCACCGCCTTCTACGGCGTGCTTGATGCCACCAACAAGACGCTCGCCTACGCCAACGCCGGCCACAACCCGCCGCTCTTGCTCGACGCAGACGGCAACGCGCGCTTCATCGAACGCGGCGGCTTGCCCTTAGGCATGTTCCGCGATACGCGCTATTACGAGTATTATTTGCCGATTGAGTCTGGACAGGTGCTCGTGCTCTACACGGACGGCATCGTCGAAGCGACGAACGACGTAGGCGTCGAGTACGGGCGCGAACGTCTGGCCGAGAAGGTGCGCGAGGGGCGCGACTTAGGCGCGAAGCAACTGATCAAGTTCATCCACTCGGATATGCTCGACTGGACGGACGGGCGCGGCGCGGGCGACGACGTGACGTTCGTCATTGTCAAAGCGCTCTAAAAAAACTCAAGCGGGGGCGACCCGTCAAAGGTCGAACTCCCCGCTTGGTTTTAGCTGCGCCGTCTTGTCGGCTGAAAAACTTCAGTGCGCCGTCGGATGCTCGTGCGCGTAGTCGCCGCCGGGCGCGAGCGCCGCGCGGTAGCGGCCGTAGTGAAATGCGGCTTCCGGCTCGGAGAAGGCATATACGTCGAAGCCGTAAGCGTCGAAATAGGCTGTCAGATCATTCTCGGCGGGCAAAAATATCGTCGGCTCGTAGCCTGCCTCAACACGAATTTCTAGCAGGCGTTCGATCACTTCAAGCGGCGCGAACATCCGAATCGGGTCTCTGTATGTCGCCATCGTGCCAACGCCTCCTTTCCTCTTTGACGCCCGACCGCCGCACAAAGTTTCATGAAAACTTGCGGCGTGCCCCGCGCCTTGCCTACACTGAGATGTACGCCGCACGTGGCGCGTTGGTTTGCGCTCGGCGTAGCGATTTCATCGCAAGCTTCACGAAAGGTTGTCCATTGAACGAACCTCCTTATGAGCACACCGCAGACACCAAACACGCAAACCACCGGCGCGCCGATGAACTTTCTCGATGTGCTGAGCACGATGCTCGCCGTCTCTGACAAGGTGAGCGATCTGATCTTCTCGCCGGGCCGGCCGCCGCAGATCGAGTTGCTCGGCAAATTACAAGGCGTCCCGGTGCCGGGGCTAGAGAAGTTGACGCCGGCCCATACGGCGGGCATCGCCAAGCTGTTGATCGGTAATCAGCAGACGGCGGCTGAGAGTCTGGAAAAGTACGGCTCGGCCGACATCTCCTTCGGCGCGCCGGGGCTGTCGCGCTTTCGCGTCAACATCTTCATGCAGCGCGGCTCGCACGCCATTGTGATGCGCGTGATTCCGCCGCGCCCGCCGCAGTGGACGGACTTCAACCTGCCGGAGCAACTGAAAGAGATCGCGGAACTAAAGACCGGCCTCGTCCTTGTCACAGGCCCCACAGGGAGCGGCAAGTCTTCGACGCTCGCCGCCGTCATAGACCTGATCAACGAGACGAAGTATTACCACATCATCACCATCGAAGACCCCATCGAGTTTCTGCACATGCACAGGAACTCGACCATCCACCAACGCGAGTTGCACTCAGACACGCCTGACTTCGCCCGCGCCCTGCGCGCGGCTCTCCGCCAAGCGCCGAAAGTGATCCTCGTCGGCGAGATGCGCGACCGCGAGACCATTGAGATCGCTTTGGAAGCTGCTGAAACTGGCCACCTTGTCTTATCAACGCTGCACACGATTGATGCCTCGAAGACAGTGGATCGCATCATCGGTGTCTTTCCCAAAAGCGAGGAGCATGTGATTCGTGCGCGCGTCGCCAGCACGTTTCGCTTCATCGTCTCGCAGCGTCTGTTGCCGCGCGCCGACGGGCAGGGACGCGTCGCCGCCATCGAAATCTTGAAGTCCACTTCGCGCACGCGCCAGTACATTGAACATGGCGAGACCGAAGGCAAGTCGCTCTTGGACGCGATGGATCAAGGCGAACTCGAAGGCATGCAGACCTTCGACAGCCAACTAGAAAAACTGATCCGGCGCGGCGTCGTCACCAAAGAGGACGGCCTCGCCTACGCCTCCAACGCCGGCAACCTGCAACTGCGCCTCGCAGACCACGCCGGCCCCGCCCGACCCGAAGCCCAACCGGCCGGCAGCTCAATGCTCGATATGCTTGATCGCTAAAGCCTAATAGTTTTCAGTTTTCGGTTTTCAGTTTTCAGCACAGACCGTTCGCTGATCTCTGAAAACTGAAAACCGAAAGCTGTAGTCATAACTAAGTCAGCAGCGCCCGCCGTTCGGCTCGGCGCAAGAGCGCGTAGGCCAAGCACGAGCCGATGACGAGGCCGAGCAAATCCCATTGCAGATCATTGGGTGTGTCGTGCGGGCCCCAGATGCGTCGGCCGTTGAAGTAAAGCTCGTCCCAGAGTTCTATGATCTCGTAGAAGGCTGAGAGACTGAAGCTAAGCGTCAGCGCAAAGACGGTGACGAGCGCGAGCGGCAGGCGCAGCCCGAAATACGCGAGCGCGCGTGCGAGCAACCAGACGAGCATCGGCGCGACGAACGCCTGCACCGTCATGTGCGCGAACTCATCGTATTGCAGTGGGCCGAACGCACGCCCGTACATCTGCCAGTGATTGCCGAGCGCATCCACCTCGACCGCACAGAAGACGAGCGCGACGAGCACGGGCGGCAGTTTGATCTGGTAACGCCCGCGCACATAGAGATAGACCGCCAGCAGCCAAGCCGCACCCGCCAACGTGCAAGGCACGAGCGGTAGATAAGCCATCTTCAACAGGTAGGTCGCACCCGTCAGAAACAACGCCAACAAGATCGGGTATTCCAACCGACGAATTAATTGCCGCATGATTGCACTCCGTTAAGAGAAGATATGCAGAGCCTCACGCGCTGCACACGCCGGCCCAAAGCTCACAGCCCGCGCGTGCAGAATCGTTGTTGCTCGAACGCGCGATCCATGCGGCACTTGCAAATAGCTTTAACCGGACGCACCGGCTTGAACTGAAACAGCACAGCCCGGCGCAACGACACGTTTTGTTTGCGTGCGCGATGTGTGGCTTGTGATTCTTGTGCTTTGGGTGCAAATGAAGCGCAGGCGTGCTTTAGCCGGTCGGCGTGCTAGTTGGCACAGGCGTTGCTCCATTAGGCAGTACAGCGTTTCGGGCAAACGTCAACTGAAGTGGAGGAGGGAACAGTTATGTTGTGGACAATTCTTGTGATCTTGTTAGTGCTCTGGCTGCTCGGCTTCGCGGTCTTTCATGTGGGCAGTCTGATTCACTTGCTGCTCGTCGTGGCGCTCGTCGTGTTGGTGATTAACCTACTCACGGGCCGGCGCACGGTCTAACATCCGGCGTGAACGTCGAGTCATAAGTTAACAAACTGACGCGGTGAAAACTTTGAGGCCAGCGCGCCGATTAACTTTGGTGCGCTGGCCTCGCAGGTGGCCTGCTCTCTTCGTTGAGAGCAGGCTTGTCCACAACTTCGGCGCTGTTTCGGTCTTCGGATCGGAGCCGCGCCGAAGTTGTGTCTGGCGCGTGTGGTTGTCTCCGCCCGCGCAATCTGTTATTCCGTAGTGCGTCGTTCAACGGACAAACGCGCGCATGCTCGACACACAACTGCACATCCAACTCCTGCGCTTCGATTCGCTCCCTTCGACCAACACTGAAGCGCTGCGCCAAGCCCAAGGCGGCGCGCAAGCGGGTCTCTGCATCGTCGCGCGCGAACAGACCGCCGGGCGCGGCCGCCACGCGCGCACTTGGGTCTCGCCCAAAGACGCGGGCCTCTACTTCAGCATCATCCTGCGCCCACGCCTCGCCGCCCAACTCTGGCCCCTATTGACGCTCGCCGCCGCACTTGCCGTGCGCGCCGCACTCACAGAAACGTGCGCGCTCACGCCCGACATCAAGTGGCCCAATGATCTGCTCGTCGGCGGACGCAAACTCTGCGGCATCCTCGCGGAAGTTTGCGAGACCGACAGGGGCCGCGCCTGCGTCGTCGGCATCGGCATCAACCTCACCGACGAAGCCTTCCCGCCCGACCTGCGCACACGCGCCACGTCCATCGCCGCCGCAACCGGCCGCACGCCCGACCGCGAAGCTTTACTGTCTGCACTCGTGCGCCAATTAGCTAAACACTACGCTCAACTACACGAGCCGCACGGCCCCGAAACGATTATCAAGGCATGGTGCGCATCTTCATCCTATGCCGATGGCCAGCGCGTGCGCGTCGAGACCGATACAGAAAAGTTCGACGGCACGACGCGCGGCCTTGAACCCGATGGCGCTTTGCGCATAGCCACCGGCGCGGGCGCGATCAAGATCGTGCGTGCCGGCGACGTGCATGCCCTCAGACAGATTGATGATGAGTGAGCACGGCAAACGCATCGTTATCTCAACCTTCGGCTCGTTCGGCGACGTGCATCCGTACATCGCCATCGCGCTTGAGTTGCGCGCGCGCGGGCATGTGCCGGTGATTGCGACGAGCGAAGTTTATCGTGAGAAGATGGACGCGCTGGGGTTGGAGTTGCGTCCTGTGCGCCCTGTCATGCCGTCGCCCGACGAACCGGATGAAGTCGGTAGGATGGTCGAACAGGTGATGGGGCAGAAGGACGGCCCCGAAAATGTCCTTAAGCTGTTCCTGCCGCACATGCGCGACATCTATGACGATCTCGATGCCGCGACCGTTGACGCCGATCTGCTCCTGACACATCCGTTGCCGCTCGTCGGCCCCATCGTCGCGCAGAAGAAAAAGTTGCGTTGGGTCTCAAGCGTGCTCGCGCCGGCCTCTCTGCTCTCCGTGTACGACCCAATCGTGCCGCCGCAATGGCCCGCGCTCTACAAACTGATGAAACTCAGCCCGCTCGTCGGGCGCGCCGTGTTGGGACTGGCGACGTTGAAGCTTGATCCGTTGATGAAGCCTGTCTATGACTTGCGCGCCGAACTCGGTCTGCCGCGCGGCGCGCAGCCGATTCTCGCCGGGCAGCACTCGCCCACGTTGATGCTGGCGCTCTTCTCGACAGTGCTCGCGCAAACGCAGCCGGACTGGCCGGCCAATACACGCATCACAGGTTTTCCGTTCTACGACCGCCGCGATTTCTTCGCCGAGCGTGAGACGCCGCGCGAGTTGTTGCAGTTTTTAGACGCCGGCCCGCCGCCCGTAATCTTCACGCTCGGCTCGTCGGCCATCTGGGTCGCTAAAGATTTCTACCGCGACTCAATCGCCGCTGCACGCACGCTCGGTCGGCGCGCGCTCTTGCTCATCGGTCACGAACGCAACCGACTCGCCGAACCGTTGCCCGAAGGCATCGCTGCCTTCGAGTACGCGCCTTACAGCGAAGTGCTGCCGCGTGCTTGTGCAATCGTGCATCAAGGCGGTGTCGGCACAACGGGACAAAGCTTGCGCTCGGGCCGCCCCACGCTCGTCGTGCCGCACGCGCACGATCAGTTTGATAACGCCGCGCGCGTCGAACGCATTGGTTGCGCGCGTGCGTTGCCCCGACCCAATTACAACGCTAAGAACGCGGCGCGGGAGTTAAGCAAACTGTTGGACGAGCCGAGCTACACCGAGCGCGCCGCAGAGATCGGCAAGATTGTGCAGCGCGAAGACGGCGCACGCGCCGCCTGTGATGCAATCGAAGAGGTCTTGTCCTCGAATAGTTAAGGTGCAAAGATTCTCATGTGCAGTCAGAACATAAACCACGAAGTCACACGAACAAGACACGAAACCTGCGGTCTTATTTCGTGTTAGTTGTTTTTGTTTCGTGGGGGTTCGTGGTTTAGCTTTTGCTATCAGCGACGGTGAACGAATAGACTCTGATAAAGAACGCAAAAGTTGACGTGAGCGCGTTGAACCTTCATCCTTGAACTATCATGCTCTTAGTGATTGACGTTGGTAACACGAACACTTCGCTCGGCGTGTACGAGGGCGAGCATCTGGTGACGCATTGGCGTTTGACGACGGCGCGGGCGCGCACGGTGGACGAGTACGGTGTCCACGCGCGCAACCTCTTCGCGCTCACCGGGCTGGACTTTCAAGCGATCACGGCTGTGGCTATCGCCTCAGTCGTGCCGCCGCTCAACTTCACTTTGAAGCGCATGGCGGAACTCTATTTTCATCGCATACCGCTCTTCATTGATCACACGACCGACACAGGCATGCCGATTGATTACGAGCCGCCGTCGGACGTGGGCGCAGACCGCATTGTGGACGCGGTCGCCGCCATAAGGCGCTACGGCACGCCCTGCATCGTCGTGGACTTCGGCACAGCCACAACCTTCGACGCCATCAACGCCGATGGGCGCTATCTCGGCGGCGTCATCACGCCCGGCATTACGATCTCTTCGGACGCGCTCTTTGCCCGCGCCGCGCGCCTGCCGCGCGTCGAGATCAAACGCCCGCACAAGGTCATCGGCTCATCAACCGTCGGCTCGATCCAATCCGGTCTCTTCTACGGTTACGTCGGTCTCGTGGACGGCATCCTGCGCCGCATGCGTGAAGAACTTGGCGCACGGACGCGCATCGTCGCCACCGGCGGCCTCGCGCCACTCATCGCCACCGGCTCGGAATTGATCGAAACGGTGGACGACACGTTGACGCTTGAAGGGTTGAGAATCATTTATGAAAGAGTAGGCAGTAGTGATTAGTCAATAGAAGAGCAGCCATTAGGCACTTGCCTGTTAACATGGAGAAATTATGAATAGGCGACTAGAAAAACTCCGATTAGTGATCATTAGTTGCTTGCTGTTCGCTACTGTAGCCTTCGTGAGTGGGCAGCCTAGAAAATCTGACGCATCTGCGGCCAAACAGTTTGAGACACGCTGCGGCTGGTTCAGTAATCCTACGCCTGCGAACGCTTCGTTGTTCGACCGTGATGCGGAGTGGGTCATCGGGGTGCAGGGCGGGTATCAAGCTAAAGGAGACTGGCCGGACTTTGGCGCAAAGCAATGGGTGGAGACGAACGTACATTATGGTTATGGATGCGCGTGTCTGCGGCTTCGAGTCAATCGAGAAACTCATGAAGTGATCGAGATTGAAAGTTCCCATGCGCGCCCATTGTCAGTTTGTCGTCGAGATCGCTCGTTAAGAAAATGGGCATTCAAGTGAGCCTCTGCTGCTGACTATCAGCTATTAACTGTTACCTTGAACTACTTCAACTATTTCACCGAAATCGAAGACACGTTCATCCGGCGGCGCGGGAAGCATCTGTTGTTGAGTCCGATGGATTGGGCGTTGATTGAGAGTTGGAAACAGAAGGGCGTGCCGTTGCATGTGGCGTTGCGCGGCATCGAGCAGGCGTTCGATTCGTTCGAGGCCCGCCCGCGCCGGCGCAGCGTCAAGTCCCTGCTCTATTGCGAGGAGGAGGTTGAGGCGCAGTACGCCGAGTGGCGCGAGCGACAACAGGGCGCGCGTGCGGTTGAAGCGGAGCACAGCGCAAGCGTTGAAGCGAACGGACAAAATGGCGCAGGCGTTTCGTCGGATGAGAATGCGGGGCTGCCGTTTCCGCGCGCCGCGATTCAAGCGCACCTGGCGGAATGTCATGCGCAACTCAAGCAGGCGCACGCGAGCAGATGCGCGACGAGCAGCGACGAGTTATGCGAGGCGCTCGCACGCGCGGCGGCGCGGCTCGCGGAATTGGAGGCGAACTTCGCGCGAAGCGTGCGCCCGAACGCGGAGCAACTCGAAGCCGCGTTGACCGACTTGGACGCGCTGCTTGAGCGCACTATCACGGCGCACTTGCCCGCAGAGCAAGTGCGCGCCCGTCGCAAGCAAGCGGAAGAACAGTTGCGCCCTTATCGCGCGCGCATGGCACGTGCGACTTTCGAGCAGACGCGCGACAATCTGTTGGCGAAACTTTTGCGTGAAGACTGCGGCGTGCCGCGCCTCAGTCTGTTCTATCTCTGATCTGAAACGCTGCCCCCGAAAGTGGGCGTGCAGGAGAAACCTTATGATGAACGTGACGGTGAGACGTGTCGGCGTGCTCTCGCTCGCCAAAATCTTCGGCCTGATCACGCTCGTGATCGGCTTAGTGATCGGCGTCATCTACGGGCTGGTCATCATGGCGGTCGGCTCGGCGTTTCTAGCGCAAGCGCGCGGCGGCGACGCGGGCGGCGCGCCGGCCTTCGCTGGCGTCGTCGTCGGCCTGCTCGTAATGATCGGCGTCCCGCTCTTCTATGGTGCGCTCGGCTTCGTCATGGGCGCAATCTACGCGCTCATCTTCAACGCCGCATCTGGTTTCCTCGGCGGCCTTGAACTGCAAGTCGAAGGCGCGGCCACAGAAACGTTCGGCGTGCCGCCCGCGCTCCCGCCGCAGCAATGGAACGCGGACGCCTATCAGCCGATCCACGAGCCGACGATCAATGAACCGCGCTAAGGGTGAAAGATTTGCGTGTCGGCGATGTCGTGGAGGTTGAGGTCGAGCGGCTTGTGCCGGGTGGCGCAGGGTTGGCGCACGCGCACGGGCGCACGCTGTTTGTCGCGTTGGCTGCGCCCGGTGATCACGTGCGCGTGCGCATCGAACGTGTGCGCGGCGGTGTGGCGTTCGCTGTGATTGCAGAGATCATCACGCCCGCGCCCGCGCGCATCGAGCCGCCGTGCCCTTACTTCGGGCGCTGTGGTGGCTGCGATTTCCAACAGTTGACTTACGGAGCGCAACTCGAAGCCAAAGTCGAGATGATATGCGACTGCCTGCGCCGTATCGCGCGCCTCACGCCGCCCGCCGACATTCCCATCACGCCCGCGCCCGATGCTTGGCACTATCGCGCCCGCGCACAGTGGCAGTACGACCGCGAGCGCAAGCGACTCGGCTATTACGAGCGTGGCTCGCACACGGTCTGCGATGTCGCGGCCTGTCCGGTCGTCGTGCCCGCCTTACAAACGCTCTTGAGTGAATTGCGCGCAGCAGTCGCGGCCCGCTCGCTGCCCGAAGACGCGCACGACTTTCAAGGTGTCGCAGGCGCTGACGATGCGGTCTCACTCGCGCCGCCGGTCTGGACCGACGAGGTGCGCGAAACCGTCCGCACTATCGGCGGCGAACGTTATCGCTTCGATGCAGCCTGCTTCTTTCAGATCAACCACGCGCTGCTCGAACCGCTCGTGCGCGCAGCGATCAGAGATGCGCACGGCACAACGGCCGTTGACCTCTACTGCGGCGTCGGTCTCTTCACCTTGCCGCTCGCGCGGCGCTTCGAGCGCGTCACAGGCGTCGAAGCGAACGCACGCGCCGGCGCATACGCACGGCGCAACTTAATGGACGCGCAACTCACAAACGCACGCATCGAAACCGCGCCCACAGGTCAGTGGCTCGCACGCCACGCGCGCAAACTCGCGCCCGTCGATCTAGTCCTGCTCGATCCGCCGCGCACAGGCGCGGACGCAGAGACGACGAACGCCATCCTCGCTTTGCGCCCGCAACGCATCGTCTATGTCTCCTGCGACCCGGCCACGCTCGCGCGCGACCTGCGCGCCCTAGTGAACGATGACGGTTACACACTCGACTCAATCGCCGCCTTCGACATGTTCCCGCAGACGCACCACGTCGAAACCATCGCGCACCTTAGTCGTGCGCAAAGAGAGCTTAACGAGCATCGTCCGGCGGCGGCTTGACGAGCTTCAACCCGTGCGCTTCAAGATGTGCCTTCAGTTCGTTGAAGAAGCGCGCTTCGGTCGGCGCGTCGGCGTTAAAAGCTTGCCACGTGAAACTTGTGCCGCGCGGGAACTGTGCGACTTTATCTTTCAGATCAGACCAAGCTTGAAAGTGATACTGTGCGACCGAGGCGTCGTCAATGCGTTCGTCTTCGCCAAAGCTAACGCTGATGCTCGTGTTCAACTGTCTCTGAAAGTTTTCCACCTCTTGCCGGCATTGCTTGGTCACACAAAGCTGCCGCAGCCGGTTCAATTTCGCTTCGTCGGTCAGCCAACTCGTGCCCATGCCGAGCGCGCGCACGAGCGCCGTCTCAACCTGCGTCTGCGCCGTCCAGAGATCGCGCTCCTGCTGCGCACTCAACTCTTTCTCGCGCCCGGCCCAACGCTCATGCCCCTGAGCCAGACGCGCCCACAACAACTGTTCGGCGTCCGTCCCGCCATAGCCACCCAACACACTCGCCGCTTGTGCCACGACGACCGTGTCCGAATCGTCTAAGTGTGCGGCCGCCGTCTCAACAAGCGCCGAACCGAAGTGCAAACCCGCGAGGTTAGTGAACTCGCTCTCGTAGCATCTCGTGTCCGTTCGCGCCGTCAATGCTTGCTCGACCAACTTCGCGCCGTAACTTGGAGCGACGCGCAAGAAATAGGCGAGGAGCGGCGTCTGGGTGCGACAGGCGACGCGACCGATCTTATCTTCGTAAGCGGCGCTCACTTGCGGCTGCACCGCGCCGCTCGCATAGCGTTCGATCAACGCGGCGAAGAGTTCATCGTCAAATAGTTCTTCGGGCGTCGCGGCCCGCGCGCTGTCCTTGCCGTTGGCGAGCCGTTCGACCACGAGACTGTCAACCTCTGGCAGAGTCTGTTCGGGCAGCAGTCCGAGCGCCTCAATCCCGACGCGCGGTTGTGGGCGACGTATCTCTGCGAGGATGAGTTGGCGGCCTTCATCCGGCGCGAGTTCATAAATTCGGCGCAGCGCCACATCGCGGATGCGCTCGTTTGTCTGTGGCGGCTGTTGGAAGATGCGACGCAAGACGGGCAGCATGTCGGGGCTGCCGATCTGTCGCCAGCGATATTCCAAGAGCATAGACTGACTATCCGGCGGCAACTCGGAGAAGATAGACGTAAGCGCCGCAGCCATGGTCTTCTCCTGCGCGATGGTGGCGGGCGGCGCTTGCCCGCGCGGCACGCTCGCGTTCGAGAGCAACGTGTCGAGACTGACCGCACGCGCCGCTTTATCTTTGGCAAAGACAGCGGCCGTCAGCCGCTCAAGGTATCTCTGCGTCACTTGATTGAACGCTTCGCGCCGCGCCTGATAAGCCTGCTGCCAAACTGTGCTCTGCGCTTCATTGCCGGCCGGATAAGGCGGCAACGGCGCGGGCCTTTGTTGGAAGAACGAGAGCAAGGCGAGCGTCTGTAGAAAGCCGGACGCGACGGGAAAGTCGGGCGCGCTGAGTTGGCGCTCCATCTCCGCAACGATGAGCGCGCGATGCGGCGAGCCGATCAGGCCGAAGTCGTACTCAAAATCGCACTCGTTGTCGCGGCCCTGATAATGTCTGACCATCGCGCGCGCCGCATCTTCAGAACCAAGAAAGCGCAACTCACGACAACGCGCCCGCCGCGCTTGGTCTTTGACTTTGCCCTGCCCGTCGAGCGCCTGCGTGATCTCTGTCAACTTCTGTTTTAACCATGCACGCTCCGCCGGCATGATCTCGAACTCAACTGTGTTGGAAGTCGCAACAAGCGGATGAGCGTCAATGTCAAAGTACCCTCTGCCGATGCGCGGCGAGGTCACATAGAGCTGGTACTTGCCGGGCCGGTCGAAGCGATACCATTCGTTGAGTTCTTCAGTAATGATCACCGGCTTCGCTTTCAACTCCGGCGGCGAGAACAACCCGCCCCCTATGAAGCCGCCGAAGACAGACTCGTAGAAATAGTCGTGCAAAGGATCGACGAGTCCGTCTGTGGGCGATAGATGAAAGTTGTCCATGTCGAGCCGCCCGCTACGATCATAAGAGCGATTATTCAAGACGTACTTGCCGGGCGCGCTGCTGCTGAAGGCAAGCTCAAGCCGGATGATCTCGCCTTGGCGAAACTGCGTCTTGCCGTCTGCAAGGCGCAGCATGAATATGACCCCTTCAGGATTCTGCGCCGCCGCTTGCTCATGCTGCGCGGCAAAGGCGTCCGGTGGCTGCGTCGTTGGCTGTTGCGCGTGTGCCGCAGATGCGAGCGACATAAACATGACGCAGGCCGCAAAGAGCTTGAGAGAATTATGCCGAGTCATCATTCTTGCCTCACTGTGAAAAGAGAGTTCGCCGCAGCGTCTTTTGCTGCGCGCCGACTTATCCATCCGACTTGGCCGAGCGCGGCAATAATTTTTTCGTTCTCGCTCTTCTATCAAACGGCGTGTGAGCATATACTGGCGACGGTCTCACAAGGAAGTCGCAACCGGCAACATCGGCCTCGCAAAAACTGGCGCACAGTTTGAAGGCGAACATCATGCAAGTTGCTTCTCACCACGCGTCGTTCAACTCACACCCGCTACTCTGTTTGGCCGCACTCTTCGCGGCCGGCATCGTCGCGGCGCACTCCGGCACGCCGCACATACGTTGGGTGCTCGCTTGGGGCGCGCTCTGTTCTGTGTCAGCTTTGATTGCGTTCGCCCGCCGGAGGTTGTCATACGCGACGCTATCTTTGAGCGCCGCTTTCGTCTGCGCGGGCATGGCGCTTGCGTTCGTCGAACAACAGAGCATCGGCGCGGATCGTTTGCAGCGCTATTACGACGACGCACGGATCGAAGCGGGCGCGCCCGTAGAACTGACGGGCGTGCTCGCACGCGCGCCGGAGGTTGCGCCGGACGGACTCTATTTGGCACTGCGCGTCGAGCGCATCGGATACAAGACGGACGAGACAGAGGCGACGGGCGCGGTCGAGTTGTTCGCGCCGATACGCGACAACGCAGCGCGGGCCGCCTATGAAGCTTTGGAGTTGCGGCGCGGCGCGCGTGTGCGTGTGCTCGTGCAGCTTGAGCGCGCAGAGGAGTATCGCAATCCGGGCGCGAGTTCGTTGACAGAGTTTTTAGCGCGGCGCGGCTTCGACGCGACCGGCACGCTCAAGAGTCCGCTACTCGTCGAGCGTCTGGACGATGAGCGTGTGCTGCTGCCGCTCGTCTGGCTCGACGTGTGGCGCGAGGCTTTGCGCGCACGTTTTGTGAACCTGTTTTCAGCCGAAACGGCCGGCGTATTGCAGGCTGCACTCTTGGGCAATCGTTATGGACTATCGCGCGACACGGCCGAACGCTTCCGCGCGGGCGGCACGTTTCACGTGCTCGTCATTAGCGGTCTGCACATCAGTTTTATCGGTTGGCTCACGTTTCTGTTGCTGCGCCTCGTGACCAAGAGACGCGCGTTACAGTTCGCCGTCACGATCTTGTTGTTGTGGGCTTATACAGTCGCGGTCGGCGCTAACGTTTCGGTCGTGCGCGCGGCTTTGATGTTCACCTTGATTGCGCTCGCGCCGCTCTTGGGCCGGCGCGCATCGTCTCTGAACGCGCTCGGCGGCGCAGCACTCGCACTGCTCATCTGGCGGCCAAGCGATCTGTTCGATCCGTCATTCCAACTCACCTACGCCTCCGTGCTCGGCATCGTCGCGCTCGGCTGGCCCATGCTCGAACGACTTCAGACAGTCGGTGCGTGGCGACCGACGCGCGCGACGCCGCACCCGCCCGCGTGTCCACGTTGGTTTCGCACGTTGGGCGAAATACTCTATTGGCGCGAGCGTGCATGGCAGCGCGAACTGGCGCGCACGGTCTATCAATATCGTCTGTTCAAACACCCGGCGGCGGCGCCCCTCGAACGTTGGCACGTGCAGCGCCCGTTGCGTTACGCTTGCGCCGCCATCGTCATCTCCGCGAGCGTGCAACTCGCGCTGCTGCCGCTGCTCGTCATCTACTTTCATCGCGTCACGCCCGCCGCGCTCGTGCTGAACATCTTCGTCGGCGTGCTGATGGCGACACTCGCGCTCGTCGCACTCGCCGCCACGTTGCTGTCGTCTCTGAGTCTGAAACTCGCGCAGCCGCTCGTCTGGTTGGGCGAACGACTCAACTGGCTGATGACGCACAGCGTCGATCCATTCATGCGCGCGCACATCGCAGGCTTGCGCCTGCCCGCGTATCACGGCTGGGCTGCGACTGTCTATGTGCTCTATTACGCCGCGCTCGTCGTCTTGCTCCTCGCGCTCGCGCGCTGGCAGCCGCTTGCGCCGACACAAACACAGAAGCCCACAACAACGGACGAGCAACCAACGTCATTCATCGTTCATTGGCGCATCAGGCCGCGCGGCTTGATCTTTGCGGGTCTCGCGTGCGCCGCGTTGTTGTGCGTCATCATCGCGCACCCATTGAGCGCGAGTCCGCCCGATGGCCGGCTGCGCATAGATTTTCTCGACGTGGGTCAAGGCGATGCTGCGCTCATTACCTTCCCGGACGGCACGACGTTGCTGATAGATGGTGGCGGCCGGCCGACATTCTACGGGCGCAAGCGCCCGACGCGCCCAGCGCGCAACGCGCCCGTCGTTGCGAGTCATGACGAACAGACACCAACCGACGACGATGAAAGCGCGGCGGACTCTGTTCAGGTTGCGCCGATGCGTACAGATAAAAACGGCGCGCCGAACGCAGACAGAGCGGATGAGTCGGCGAACGTTGATGAGCTAGAGTCGCCACCTTTCAAGCGCGACGCGCGCAGCATCGGCGACGCGGTCGTCTCGGAGTATCTGTGGTGGCGCGGCCTCGATCGCGTTGATTATTTGTTGGCCACACACGCAGACGTAGATCACATAGACGGCTTGAACGATGTGACGCACAACTTCGCCGTGCGCGCCGTCTTCGTCGCACGCACGCCAGCGCGCCGGCCCGAATACGCGCGCCTGTCCGCGACCACGAAGCAAGCCCGTGTGCCAATCTATCTGCTCGGTCGCGGCGCACAGCTACGCTTCGGTGCGGTCATAGCCGACGTACTCTGGCCGCCGCCCGACACGAGCACCGACGCGCCTTCGGGCAACGACGAGTCAATCGTGCTGCGCCTGCGCTTCGGCGCGCGCGTCTTTTTATTCACCGGCGATATAGAGAGCCGCGCCGAATCAGAATTGCTGCGCGCGCAGGAGGACCTGCGCTGCGACGTAATCAAGGTCGGGCATCACGGTAGCAAGACCTCTTCAACCGAAGGGTTCGTGCGGGCCGCGCATCCGCAGCTTGCCGTCATCTCGGTCGGCCGCACATCGCCCTTTGGTCATCCAGATCGAGCGGTCGTCGCGCGCTGGCAAGCGAACGGCGCGCAGGTGCTCGTCACAGGTTGGCGCGGCACTGTTACTGTCAGCACCGACGGGCGCGACCTGCGCGTCGAGACTTACGCGCACGACTGAGTGTGGCAACAAGTTAATGATGAGAACGGGCGCTGATCAATTTGCTCAGCGCCCGTTCGGTTAAGTAGCGCGCAGCTGTTGCTGACTAAAACTGCACGTCGTCCGTTGCGCCGTACCTGATTACTTGCACTTGCAGAAGGTCAGCGAGTTGGTGCGGCCCGAGTCGTCGTTTTCGCCGTCGGTTAGTCTCCGGGACGTGGTCAACGAAACTGTGTACGAACACGTCTGCCATGTGGAGATGTCTATGTGTTTTGTGCCGGAGCCGCCGCGCGGGCCTGTGCCGGAAGGCAGCGTCAACGGTGCGCCGGGAATCGCCGCCGCCGATGAGATGCCCACAGCAAAGGAAGCAAGCTGCTCGTGGTCGGCAGTGTAGAGAATGTCGAGCGCATTCAACAACTGCGAGCAAGCGTCCGTGCCGCCGCCACCGTGGAACTCTGTCAGGTCAACCAAGTTGACCTCGATCCAGTTATTGATGAACACGTTCGTTAGCTCGTTGCTGAACGTCGCTACGCCGCCGACCGGCCCCGCCTCGAAGACGATCCTGATGGGCACGCCGTTCTTCGGACTGCTGACCGCGTTGCCCGCGCCATCGCCGGGTGCGACGGCTGTCGCAACGACCTTGTTAGAATCGAAGCGTATGAGCGGGCCGTAGAAGCCATCATCGAGGCCGTTCTGATCGACGTTGATCCAGCCGTTTGCGTCGGGCACGATGACATGCGCGGGGGGGAAGCCCCAAGGGCCGGGGCCGCCCGGCGTCGGCGTCGGATCGGGCGTCGCGCCGGAACCTTGGACGTAGATCGACTGGAACACCCATTCCAGAGTATTGCTGAAGGGCTTCCACTGGATCAGACGACTGCCGACGAGTACGGGCACAACTTTGTCGCCAGTGATAGCGATCAAGTTGGCGGGATCGGCGAGCGTAGCGTAGCGGAAGCGATAACGCATCGGCTGCGCGGGGCCTATGGGCGAAGTCTTCGGGCAAAAGCCTTTCAACTTCATGCCACCGAAGAAGGCGTACTTGGGGCCGCCGTGACCGAGCACGGCACTGTTGGTTAAGCCGGTGCCCGCGTTGATGTCTGCGAGGATGTGGAAATCGCCGACGTGTGTGAACAAAGGGTTCTTGAAGGGCGGCGGGATTTGCGTGTCCACGCAGAGATCGACGCAGAAGCACGGCCCGACGTTCTCACGATCAACATCGCGCCCGCGCGAACTCGGCTCGCTGAGTAGCACTGTGCCGCCCGCATCTTCGATCTTGAAATAGAGATCGGGCCCACCGGTCAACTCGACGTTGATGAGTGGGGAGAAGGGCGTGCGCAGGAAGTCTTCGGTGAAATAGTCAATGCGGAATTTGCCGTCTGTGCCGGTGAAGGCCGAGCCGAGTTCGTCGTCTTGCCACCAGTCGGCGTCGAAGGCACGCACTTTAACGCCCACGATGGGCACGTGCTGCTTATCACAGGTGGTGACGCGGCCGCAGATCGTCCACAGACCGAGCAGCCCAAGGATGTAGCACCAGAAGCGATAGGGCAAGCAATAGTCCCAATAGTAGAGCGCGTTCTCATCTGCTGTGACGCGCCAGCGCGGTTGCAGCGTGGTGATGGTGAACTGGCGCGGGCGCGGCGGCTTGCGCGGCTGGCGTGGGCGCGGCACTGTGCCGCAGTACACGTCAACCTCAAAAGCTCCGCCCTCGTACTGCTGTTTCTGGCCCAACTCGAATGAGAAGTTGCCGGCTTCGTCCGTGTCGGTCTCGGCGATGAGCAGAGATTTCTTGGCCGCGATCTGCTCGTCGTCGAGCAACGCGAAGGTTTCTTTGGGGCTGGCGACTGCGCGGGCCGTCACTTCCTCTGCCACCGCGCTGCGATAGAGTCGCACTTTGACCTGTGCGAGCGGCTCAAAGCATTCGGCACAGATGTAGCCGCACAGTCGTCCTCTAAAGATATAACTCATGTCGTGCTCCTTATTTGCTCCGCCGAAGATTACGGAGCGAGAAGGGCAAGTTCCGACTCCTTGCCTGAGACCGAAACAGCAGCGTTGCTGTTGGACGCAATAGGTGCGCGTGCAAGTGGAGAATAGAGAAGTCAGGAAGCTGCCCGGGTCGTTTGGTAACGCGACCTGCGGGAGTTGCCGGCCCGGCGCTGAGAAGCGAGAGGCTTAACTGCCGAGCAAGAGTGTTTGCGTCCGACGTAAATGGCAGCAACGTCTGTGCCAGCTTACAAGCTGACCAAAATATGCTTAAATCCTATACCAAAACATCAAACCCTGTGGCTGCCGAACAGGCGATGTGTCCACTCCAGTTATCACTTGCACCGCACACATGTTCACAGTTATTGACAGTCGCGCCCTCTGTCGCCGACAAGCGCAGCTTTAACTTGTCGCCACGGCCGGCATTGAAGCGCCGATGCTTGAACGGATATAGTGTTGGGTGGGCGGCCACGTGCGAGGCTGAAATGTTTGCGCGCCGCTCGCGATATTAGAGCTTAAGAGGGCACAATAGTTGTCAGACGAGAAGACGTTGAATGTTACGCCGCTCATTGATTATCGGCCTTGGGGTTCGTTCACTATCTTGGACGAGGGCGCGGGCTACAAGGTCAAACGGATCGAGGTGCTGCCCGGCGGGCGCTTGAGCTATCAAAAACACGCGCGCCGCATCGAGCACTGGCTGGTCGTGCAAGGTGCGGCGCGCTTTACGCTCGACGGCGCAGAGCGCATCGTGCACGTCGGCGAGACGGCGGACATTCCCATCGGCGCGCTGCACCGCGTCGAAAATCCCGGCCCCGAACTGCTCATCTTCATCGAAATCCAACGCGGCGACTATCTCGGCGAAGACGACATCGTGCGCGTCAGCGACGACTATGGAAGATAATCGAGTGGAATTTTCTACTTTGCTTCAATGAATGGACGGATCTCTGCGAAGCGACGTTCGCTGATGCCGGGGACGATGAGCAGGTGCTCGACGCGGCGGAACGGGCCGTAGCGTTCGCGGTGCGCGATGATGCGTGTAGCGAAGCCGGGGCCGATGCCGGGCAGTCGTTCGAGTTCCGCGCTCGTCGCCGTGTTGATGTCGAGGCGCGGCGCGGCGTTCGGCTCGCGTTGCGTGGTCGCACTCGCTGTCTCCGTTATTGTCTGCACATGGCGTGGCAACTTGACGCAGGACACGCTGACGACGGCGAGCGCGTGGCAGAAGGCAACGAGTAAGAGTGTGAGTGCGTGTGCTTTCATCGCCGCTAAATTACGGCCTGAGTGCGACTTGAAAAAAGTTTGCGACATTTTGCCGCGCGCGTGTGCAAAATGCTAGAAGTCTAAACTTTTCAGAAACTTGTAACGCCAAAAGGCACGTTTTCCACAGGCTTTTCCACAGTTTCTGTGGAAAAGTTGTTGAAGCCTTGTCGGCTGCGGCTGTGCTTCGCTGCCTGTAGCTTTGCAGATCGTTTACTAAACATTTGCACATCGTTTACTAAACGAGAAGCCTCTCGACGTTTGCACATCATTTACTAAACGTGCGCATCGTAGGTGTCTCGCGGCAGGTATTGGAAGCGTATTTTATGTTCCTTGGGCGCCCTTTGATTCTGCGTCTGGATCGGGCTGTTGTTGATCGAATTGAGACAGTAGGCTCTCGACCTCGCCCCCGCGCTCGTAGGTGGCGGCAAGCTGATACTCAACCTGCGTCAATTCACTGATAAGCAGCGAGCGCTTGCTTGTTAGCTGTTCGTGTTGCCGAGCTAGAGTGTCGCGCCGCCGCAGCAATGTCTCTTTATCAAGTGGCATTATTCCCCTCGTAGTCTTTATTCTCCAGCCTCGTCAATCGTAGTGACAGTCACATTGCGCGTGGGCACAGTCCCGATCCCGACACGCGCGGCGTGCATTCGATAGCCTTGCAGACCGACCAGCGTGGGGACGATCTCGGTCACGGTTTCTTCACCACCGCCACCGCCTTCGAGTGTGTTGATGTATTCAGTCCGGGCAGCATCTTCTAGCAGCGCAAGCTGCTCTTCGGTCGGCACAGACTTGCCAAACTCAACAATGAGATGCCCGTCCCCGTCGCACTCAGGTGTATGCTTTACGTAATCGTCAGCCCGCTCGCCAATAACGAGCCAGTGCACCGTACCCGCCGCTCCCGCACGTTCGGCAATGCGGAATTGGCCGGTTGCGAGGTGGGACGGATCGTATATGTAGAACTGGAGGTCGTCATTAGTATATAACCAAACCTGCTGGTTCTGTGTAAGCGCTGCGAAGGTGCCAGCCGTCATGCCATATTGCGCATCTATGTTCACCACTGCGTGAATCCCTGCCGCCACATCTATTACACCGCGATAAATTAAGTCATAGCGCGGGGCTTCGACAAAGCCATAACGCAGGTTCAGATTATTAGGGTCGAGCGGGTGGTCAATCAGGAACGTGCCTGCCCCCTTTGAGAGCGTGCCGTTGCAATGCACGTCGCCGCTTTCGTCCACCGTGAAGATGTTGTTGTTGCTGGGATCGGCGACGGCGAAGACAAGATTCTGCCCGAACGACGCGCGACTGACCGAGCGAAATCTGAATGCTGCGCCGCCGTCCATGAACTGACCGTTAGCCACAAGCTCGTTTGCGTGAAAATGCCAGCCGTTCGGAATCAGCCAGCGTCCCCACGTCTGGGCGGCCGGCGTGAACCAATCCAACGTCGCGTGTCGGTCGTTGCCAGCGTTGTCGCCATATAAGAACAGCTTCAGTCCCGCGCGCGCGCCCTCAGCCTCACCGCCAGCATGGGTCTCAATACCTTGCACGCGGAAGAGCGGCTCAAGATTGACGGTCGCGCCTGAGAAGAACTTAACCGGCTCGGTCGGTGTCGCTACTGTCGGGTGTGTGGTCGGCGCAACAGTCAGCGGGCCTGTCATGTCATCGCCTGCTTTGTTCACCGGCGTGAAGTCGAGCGCGCCTGTGATGTCTGCCGAGCCGAGCGGATGCCACTCCGTCCCGCCGCCGACTTTGCCGCGCAGGTATTGCGCGACGACCGGCGCGCTGAGCGCCTCGGTCGCTGCATTGAGATCGTCAATCTGCGCCCATGCGCTGTGCAGACTGCGCAGGAGCGGGCGCACGTCCGTGACGAGATCGGCTGCTACCTCGGTCGCACCCGCGTTGATGCGAACTGTGTAGAGCGCCACTTCGCCTGCGCCAGCAGCGGGCGCGACAGGGACAGCGTTCGGCATACCGTTCCTAACAGCAACGACCGCCTTCGTGCGGCGCATAGTTGCGTGGTTGATGTCAGTGCCAGTGTAAGGCGGCACACCGGCAGCCAACTCAGCCGGAGTGCGCAAACGACGAAACAGACGGAACTCAATATCTTCGTCGCTGTCAGCGACTAGCGTGGCATAGACGAGATCAATGCGCGGGAGAGTTATATGCGCCGCCGCGAAGGTCAAGGCGGTCGCGGCTTCGGCGTCGAAGCTCAAGCCGGCAACGTTGAGCGCCGTGCCTGCCGCGACATTCAGGTGCAAGCCGCCCGGCAATGTGCGCGCGAAGCCTGCAACTTGCGCGCCTGCTGCGCCGGCCATGATCGCATCCTTCACGATCTGCTCGGTGTGCGCGTGCGCGTAGTGCTGCGAGTTCATGAAGTCCGCAGGGTCTTCCGCGCGCCCAAAATTCGGGCCGTCCTCGACCGGCGTGACCTGCTCAACTAACACCTTCTTCGACATGCTTTCACTCCCTCACTGAAAACTCTTCTCTTCGATCATGATGACTTGCGCCAGTGGCTGCTCGAACCGGAGCAGCGCATCAACATCTACCCTGCCGAGCGTCGCTGCCGGCGTCGCCCAAAAATCTTCACCCCAAGTTGATTCCGTCTCGCCCCAGACACTCACGTCTTCATTGAGCGCAGCCGCTACTGGGTAAATCTCAACGACGAAACCGAGCGGCCCGTTGATCATCCATCCACCTGCGCCCCACGTCGCATCTTCCTCGCCCCAAAAGCGCGGCTCGGTCGTGACGCGCGCTGTGATGCCGAACGCAGCAAGCAACTCTTCAATGCCGGGCTTCGTCCCGCGCCGCGCATACAAGCGCGCGATCTGCGCATAGAAGGCACGCTTGCGCGGCAAGGTGAACCAGACAGGGAAGTAGCTCCAGCCGAACAGCGACCACAGCCACCAATCAGTAAAATCTTCGGTCGCTGTCGTCGGGTTAATCAACTGATAGAAGTCGTCCAGCTTCTGATCAAAGTCATCCAACTCGCCGCCAAAGAAACTTAAAAACCTCTTCAAGAACAGATCAGCATCGTCGCGCCGACAGCGCGCGGGCAGATGCTCGTATAGATAGTCGAGATTACGGAACGACATCGAGTGTCACATCTAATAAGCGCGGCAACTCATAAGGCGCAAGGTTCACGTCCGCGAGCGGCGCAGCCAGAATAGCGCCCGACTCCTGCGCGACGATGCGATCCACGCCGCTCGTGCCCTCAATCAGAGTGATGATCTCGGCGCGCGTAATCGGGCGTCCGAAGTTTGCCGCGCGCGCCGCATAGTAGAGGCGCAGCCCACGCTCAATGCTTGCCAGTACCGCGTTCTGCGGCACGAAACTGCTCAAGCGCACGCTCGCGCCGACGTTGAAATTAACGTACACGGGATCGAGCAGATAAACGTACTGGCTGCCGACCATCTGCACCGCGAGCGCGCTGATCGCCTGCTTGATCTCATCACTGACAGGCTCTCCGCTCCGGCTCATCACAACGACGGTCGTATGCCCCGCCACGTTCGTGGCGAAGTCGCCCGCGCGAACGAACGGGAACGCGCGCACGATGCCGTTGCCGGCCAGCACCTCTTCAAGAATCGCATCTTCCAAATCTTGCGCTGAGACCAAACGCTCGGCTCGACGCTGATAGTTGCGTGCTCGTGCCAAAGCTTCCTCCACTGTCTCCGCATCCGAGCCGGAGTCAACCACGGCCGGATTGGTCACGTCCGTCACATAAGCAATCGAGTCGAGGGGGTTCGTTAAAACATCTGCGCGCAACTGCGTCGCGCCTGCCACGGTGCGCCGCGCGGCAACTGTGCCGGTCGTCTCGCCTGAAGCAATGACAAGCTCCACAGTCGTTTCAAAGACGACTGTGCTGTCCCCATCGGCAACCTGCGTTCCTATAGGAATAGTCACCGAAACGCCGAGCGGCGGCGCGACCGTGAAGAGCAGCGTTGTCGTTGGATTCGTCGCCGCGCGCAACTCAATCTGAAACAGTCGCGCGAACTCGATCTCGTCACGCACCGGCAGCAGATTGATGCGATACGCAACTTGCGCCAGCAGCCACGCCTGCGCTTCCAGCAGCACCGTATGGGGCGAGGATGGATTTGCGTTCGTCAGTTCCGGGCAAGCAGGGACGCTCAACGTGCCGCTCTCGACCATCGTGCGGAGCGCAATTGCCTGCGCCGCGATCAACTCTTCGTCGCGGATGTCGAGATCGGGCGGTGGGATTAAGTTAGGCATCGCTCAGTCTCCAGAGCGGATAGACGAGATTGCGCGGCATGTTCGACCCACGCGCGGTGTACGTCACCAGCAGCGCCACGCGCTGTTCGTCAACTACCAGCCGAGAGATGAACTGTCCGTCTTCAGCCTGCGTGCCCGCCTGCACCTGCACGCTTGCGACTAGCGGTTCGTAACGCTCGATCTGTATCTTCACTTCATAGCCGAGCCGAGCCGCGAAGCCTCCGTCCACGACGCTAAACACGTAATCAGCGATCCCATAGTCGGGCAGCATGACGCGCTCGCCCTTGCGCGTTTCAATGATCGCGGCGATGGACTCGCGGATCATCGCATCTCTGTCCGAGACAGTGGCGAGCGTCCCGCGCAGGTCAGCGCGGAAGGGAAACGACAGACATGAACCTTGAATGTTCATTTAATCAAACTTCACAGCCAGCGAACCGCGAGCGATTACGGCGACGCTCGCGCCGCGAGCCACGCTGCCCGGCGCGCTCGGCGGGCAAGTCCCTGAAAGAGCTTGTCACCTCACGCCAGCGCGCCCCTGTCCGCACGGAGCAGACAGACATATAACCGTCTGCAAGGATTTCGAGCGGGCGAGTGAGGTGGCGGCGGAAATCAAACTGCACCGAGTTGTATTTATGAAAAGTCTCGAAGTAAGCGGGCGTTACGAAGTCACTCACCAGCACGCCATCGATCTCGTACCCATACTGATCAGCCTCTACGGGATCGCATACTTCAACAGCATAAAGAATTGGCTCGCCCTTCGGACGTTCAATCCAATGCACACCGTTTACATCGGGGTCGGCGAGCATCTCCAACAACTCGTGCGACACGGTAGCAGAGACTGAGCTGCCGGCATCGAGGTCGGACTTAACAAATACTTTGCCGAGCGGTAGCCCCTCATCAGTTTCATCGTGATAGCCCAGATCATCGGCGACATCGCTCGTATCGAGCAGAACGATCTGCCATGCGCCGGGCGGCGCTTGCGCCCACTTCGGATTGAAGAGAAGCTCTGCGTCCACGCCCCAGATCGGCGCAAAGTCGCGCGTTACCTGTATCTGCAACGCACGCACGATGCGCGCTAAGTCCGCGTCCTTCATGAGCGGACTGTGGTTCATAAATGCGACTCTCGGTTTCATTGAGCTAACCCGTAATCAATCAACAATGCGCGCATCGCGTTGGCAAGTGCGATGCACGAACCTAGATCAGTTGCCGGCGCTGGCAGCGCACGCCGAGCAATTGGCACTGCGCCGAGGAAGCCGACCTTCGCCCCTTGTCCGTGGACGCTCACACCGCCGTCGCTCTTCAACCTCACGTCCGGCGCATCCACGTCCACCACGCTGCCGCTCTGCACGTCCACGCGCTCCTCGCCGCGCACGAGCACTTGCGTCTGACTGAGAATTTGAATCAGTAGATCGCAGAGCAGGCGATACGGCGTGTCGCACTTCAAACCACGCGAGCGGTCTGCGAACTCACCCGGCACGTTGAAGTCTTCGTTGAAGCGCGACAGATAGAAGAGCGTATGCTTCTGTCCGAGCCGTCCAAACAACAAAACCTCTGAACCGATCTCCGGCAGATGCACCGGCCCGTAATGGTTCGCCCCGACCCACGGCACGAGCGCGGGTATCCATTCGTCATGCACTTCGCTTTCGTCAATCAACGGGATAACAACGCGAACGCGGTGCATCTGTTCGGGGTCGCCCGTGTCGGCGACAATTCCCTCGACCGCGACCATCCAGTCGCGGCTGTCGTCGCGGGAGCGAGGTTTGGTTTGACGCAGAGCTTTCATTCTTAATTACCCATTAGTAATTACTATTGGTAGTTACTAATAAGTGTGCTTAGCCTTTTATGTCTCGATAGAGATCGAGCGATGTAGTCAACTCGCCCGGTCTTAATGTGTGCTGCACACGGTCGCAGAGATAATTGCCACTAAACAATTTTCCAATGTCAGTCATGGCAACGGTTTCTCTCACGTCCGGTCGTGTGCCCTTGAACAACGACAGCATCCGTACCGAGAGCGTGAACGCATGTTCACGCTGCAATTCCTTCTTCGCCTCCGCGCGCCGGTCTGCGTGGCGCTTCGTCTTGACGGCGAGGTCGCGCTTGATCTCAACTTGCTGTGTGCCGCGCGCGCTCTCGTCTGATTTGCCTTTCAATCTGCGACCACCCCGACCTCGACCGCGCGTCTCCACCTTCTTCGGTCGCCCTTCGACGTTCTCAGGCACTTTGAAATTCAGACTGAAATCATTCAGCAGCACGAAGTCTTTCTTATACGCGAGCGTCAAGACAGGCTTGCCAGTCTTCGCAGCCTCGCGCGCAAACAGCGTATCGCCGCGCACGAAGAGCACCAGCCCTGCCTCGTCAGCGCGCTCTTTCGCTTGCTCCCAATCGCTCTGCCCGTCTTGGAGCAGCGACTTGTGTACGTCGAGCTTGATCGGCGGATTCGGGCCGTTGAACATCAACCCATTGCGCTTCGCCAGCTTCGCTATGATCCCGACATCATCCAGCCCCTTGTGATATTCCGTCTTCTGCGCCTGCCGCATCTTGAAGCCCATGTCATAGAACCGAAACACCGACGTTGCGCCGCTCCGCTCAACGCGCGTCAAGAGACCTTTGAAGACCGGCTCGCCCAAGTTGTTGCCGTAGCCGAGCCACACGCGCGCATTGAGCACTGCGATCCCCTCGCCTGAAAGCCACTTGTCAAGGAACTGAAAATCACGATCGAACACGCGCCATACAGCCTGCGATCCTTCATCCGTTGTCAGGTCAACTTCTACACCTGCAAACAAACTCTCATCCTTCCACGAATCGAAATTCTGACCGTTGACCTCTACCACTGCATGAATGGCGTCAGTGCTCATCTCGACTCGAAACTCCCAAGCTCGCGCGGCAGTTCAGGGATTAGCAACTCAGTGCCCGGCGCGATCTGTCGCACGTCTGCGATCCCATTCCTATCTGCAATCAAACGCCAGCGCCGCCAGTCTGCGTAGTAACGATCCGCCAGCCCCGTCAGCGTCTCGCTCGCGTCGAACGTATGCACGAGCAGAAAAGCGTCAGTCACAGGACTGACTTCGCCGTGCCGTTCATAAGGCGAGATGCTTCTGTCCATCTTTCAAATGCTCACATGATCCGCAGGCGTGCCAACCCGTCTCGGCCGCGTTGCTGGTTCATCCTGAAACTGAATCAGCGTGATACTCGCCCGCGCGCGGATCGGTGTGCCGTCCGCATCGAACATCTGTTCGTTAATCGTCAGGTCTTGCAACACGCATCGCTCCTGCCGGTCGCCCCACGTCGCCAACAGCACTGGCGGCCGGCCCTTTTCCGTCTCTCCCATCAACCCGTACAGCGCCTCTATCTGATCGGTGATCGACTGGCTGAGATTTGTACTCTCCGTATTGTCAAGCCATAGGTCATCAATCCTCGTCTGGCGCGGTTCGCGGTTCGCATAAAAGATCGGCTTGATGCCGATAGTTATGTCCTGCGGCTGCCAGTTCACGCGCCCCGTCGTCTCGATGGCGGAAGGGAAGCGTTGAAAGGCGAAGTGCCCCGCGCCTTCGAGGTTCGTCAGCATGAAGTTGCCCACAGGCGTTGACATCAAGCTCGCTCCTCCGCGATCTCCATCTCATGCAGCAGCCGATCTCGCACCAACTCGGCGAGCGCAGCCGGATCATCAGCCGCGCGCGAGCCGGCAGCTACAGAGACGAGCGGTGCATTAAAGGTGATATGCACCGCGCGCTTGGCGCGCGAGACAGTTGCAGGTGCGCCCTCATCATCGCGCCACCGCGCGGTGACACGGGCGGGCACAATCGCTTCGCGGTCGTGGACGTGGACGAACCCGCCGCGCTCGACCATGCCACCTGATGCTTTCGATGGAAACCTAAAGCTCGGTTGGTTGAAGGTCTGAGGTTGCGCACCCGCGTCGAACTGAAAGCGCGGGGGCTGGTTATCAACAGAGAACGATGGGACGGTTGGTTCGACATGGCTGAAGCGACTGGCTAGGGTGGACACAGAAACATCCAGCCGTCGAAACGCGGGCGGCAGTTCCTTGATGCCAGTGAGCAGGGCATCAGCGCCTTGCCCGACCGCTTTCAGGCTCTCTGCGACCTGCTGATTTGCAATCGCCTGCGCCTCACGATACTTGTCCTGTCCTGCGCCGGAGGCGAGCGCCTGCTTGACCCGCTCGCGCTGCTCGACCGGCATGTCGCTCTGATTAACTTTGCGGATGAGTTCGGCGAGGACGCGCGGATCGGAGAACTGCACCAGAGACTTGCGCCATATCTCGCCCACCGTCCTCGGATCGAAGTAATGATAAGGGTCGCTGAAGTTTCTGTTTACTTTTGAGCCGTAAGGGTTGAAATCCCCCATCACCCAGCGCGTCCAAAACTTTCGCTTACTTGGATCAAGTGCTTGCTCTAGCTCCCCTCCACCAAGCATGGACTGCCATGCGCTCTCTGCTTGCTGGTGGATCATCTCCGGCGACATGCGACCACCTGCACGAAGCGTAGTTAAGGTCGCCTCGTCATAGGTCTGCTTGGCAGTAGCTTGACTCTCTCGATTCTGCTGCTGAAAATCGTCGTACTCTTGTTTGAACTCCAAAAATTTATCAATCGTAAAGCCGACTGTGAGCATCGTGACCGTGAGCGCAACGGCAGGGCTGGCCGCCAAGCTGTCTAATCCACCTTTGATTCTGGTCAGCCCCTCGCGCGCCTTTTCACCTGCGAGGCTCACAGTAGTTGTCACCCGCGATGGTAGGTTGGTCATCGTGCGACGAAACAGACCCGCCTTCGCCGTCGCGCTTTCAATCTCAACAGCCGTTGCTCTAGTTGCCGCTTGGGTCTGATACATAAAGGGCAACTGTCCCTGCGCTGAGCCTGTGCCGAGCATGTTGTCAGCCCACGGCAATTGCATCTGCGTCGCACCGGCCGCAGCCTGCGTCTCTGCCACAGCAACCTGCACGGCTGTAGTCGTCGCTGTAGTCTGAGTCTTCAACTGCGTGAGGAACTGAATAATGCCTTCTTCATTGCGACCGATTGCCAAAGCGATCTTAAGCCACTTCCAGCTTGTAGTAAGCAGGTTAATACCAGCATAGGCGGTAGCGGTTGCAGCCCCGATACCGGCTATAAATAACCCCGTCTTAATTATCGTTGGATTTGCCTCAGCAAATTCCTGCAGATTGCCGACCAGCGTATTCGCCTTGCCCGCAGCATCAGAGAGGGGCGCGAGTAGTGGTGTAAACACTGTCACCTTTAGATTGTCGAGCGTGCCTGACAACGCTTCCATCTGTTGATTGAAGTTCGCCGTCTTCTCATTGATCTGATCCTGCATCGGCGGGACGGCAGCCATTTGAGCTTTGAGCTTTTCATAGCCTTCGAGTCCCTGTTCGCTCAAGATCGAAACCGGCCCCATCGCTTCGGCGCTGCCGAAACGTTTCTTAACCAAATCCATCTTCTCTTCAGAGGATAATTTCTTCAGTTTGGCAAACTGCTGGATGGCATTTTCAGTTCCTGAAAATTCCCCCTGCTTATTGAAGAACTGAAGATCGATCCCCTTAGCTCGTAAGGCATCGTCAGCTTTCCTTTGCTCCTTGCTGGTCGCTGCCAAGTGCATGAGCAGCCCGGCCATCTCGCGCCCGCCCATCCCGCCTTCAAGTCCAGACGCTTTCAAGATGCCGAGCATGGTGGTCATCGTCTCCATGCCCGCCAAGCCCCGCATGCCGAGCGGCAGACCGCCGCGCAACTGCGCGAATTTCGTACCCTCAATCAGGTCTTCAGGGCGCAGTCCCTTCGCACGAAAGAGCTTCAGGAAAATCTCTGACGAGGGTGCATACTCTTCCGGCTTCAATGAGAATTGTTCGCCGACCTGAGCATACTGCTTAGCCAGTTCTGCGGGGTTGCTGCCTGTCAGAACCGCGAGATGCGCGACGGCTGTGCCTGCGCCGCCGAGAATGGTTTCAGCTTGCAGTCCGCCCTGCTTTAAGGCAATAAACATATCAATGAAGTCTTGGGTGTTGCCGGGCAGCACGTTGCCCAACTCGACGCCGAGCTTCGAGAAGCGCTCCATCTGGTCATTCAGCTTCGCCAGATCGAGCGAGCCGTCTTTGCCCACTTGCTCAATCGCAAGGCGCAGTTCAGTGAGCGAAGATTGAAAATCGCCTGCCTGCTCAGCGCCGTCTTTCAGCATCTTGAGCGTAGCGAGTCCGATGCCACCGATGGCTATGTTTTTGCCGATTTGCTTACGGAGGGATTCAAATTCTTCGAGGGTCTGGTGAGCGTCTTTCCCTCTGGCGCGGAGCTTCTCCCCAAAACTATCAAGCCCGTGGGACGCAGCGTCCTTCAGGCTGAGTAAGATTGCAAGCTCGAATACTGCGTTGGACATGAATCATCTGCTGAGCAATTTCTTTAGCACAGTTAATAAAGATGCTTCGTCTTCATTCAAACATTCGACGTAAGTGTTGAATCGCTCGACGGGCCAAGAGAGGATTTCAGCCTCGCTACGCCCCGTCGCTTTCATCAGCGCGAACACTGTCGCTGCCTGCTGCTGCCGGTACAGCTTTTCTTGGGCGACGAAAGGATTGGCGAAACAACTCCGCGCCCTGCCTCAGCGCATAAAGGTCTCTCGCATAGAACCGCTCAAGCGTGTCGAGGTCGAGCGGCCCATCCAGCACAGCCGGCCCGTCCGACTGCTAACCCGTGATGCGATGCCCGAACTCTGCCACGTCGTACACGACGCCATCGAGATCAAGTCCATTAGCCAGACGGACTTTGTTGTCTGCAAGCACTTCAAACTTGCGGCCGTCGCTGCCTTCAGCATCCAGAGCGTTGTATGCCTCGATCAGATCGTCACGATCAATGCTGTCGAGCGCGAGCAGCACCGACAGAGGTACCGGCATGCGCAGCAAGCCGAACTTCGTGATAGCACGCGATAAAATAAGAGACTGATAATTTGCTGGTAGCGCACTCTGCGGATCGTCGTCAATCGCAAACACGTCTGCGCCGCGCAGTCGCTTGCCGATCTCAACATCGCGGTGCGTGACGTTCTGCTTGTCGGTGTAGCCGACGACTAGAACGATGCTCTTCATAATCAGATCAGACGGAAGTTTGTTGGGCGCATACCGAAGGAGAAAGACGAGACGTTAGTGCCCGTGCCTGTATGCTGCTCCGGCTTGAACATCGTCGGCACGGCATCAATGATGTCGTATGTCTTCACCGGCACGAGTCCGCTCTCATCCATCACCATGAATCTGCCGTTCAGCTTGTCCGTGATGATGCCTTCTGTGTAGAGGTCGAAATAACGTGCGAGCGAATCGTCAACGCCGCCGACGTTGTGCGCGTGCTTCAAGGTCAAGTCGTCGCATTTGAAGTTGCCGCGCCCTAGATCGGGCATCGCCTGATTGCCGGGCTGATGCTCGAACGGCGTATGCGCTTTTGATGGCAGCGTCGCGTCGAGCGCGGCGATGGCAGGGAAGCCGTCCAACTCCAAAATGAATCTGTTGTCCGAACTCGGCATCGTCTCTCCTTATTAGCTCCCATCTCGTGGTTATAAAAAATAACCACGAGATGGGAACCCTTCTGTTATTGCTGCAAAACTGACAGGTCTTGCGAGAGCGGCACGTTGTCAATCTTGACAATGATCGTCTCGGCGGTTGGGCTGATCTTCACGCCGATGTCAACGTGGACGCGCCCTGCCTCAAGGTCTTCGGGCGGGTTGTTGTTTTCGTTGCAGATCGCAATGAAAGCATCCGACTCCTTTTTGCTACCGCCATCGTAAAGCGCGCCCGCGCGATAGAAGCTACGGAGGAACGTGCGCGCAACCGAGGCCAACTGGCGGAAGAGACTATCATTCACGACCGAGAACACGGCGTAGCGGTAGGCGATCTTCAGGCTGTAGTAGAAGAGATTCAACAGACGAATCTCGTGCATCATCTGCACGCGCCGGTCTGCCGTCATCACGCGCGCGCCATAGACGCGAATGCCGCTTTCGGGGATGCGCAGGATCACGTTGATGTCGTGACCGTTCAACGCCTCCAGCGCCCCGTCGTCTGCTTGCGTCTGCCCGTTGCTGGCGCGCTCCACGTCCACCGCAGTCGGGATCACGTAGTTCGCTGGCGCTTTGTGCGTGCCGACCGTGCGATCCGCTTCGGCGCACGCGCCCGCCATCGCCGCGCTCGGCGGATAGAACTTGAGCAAGCCCGAACCGGCGAAGTCGAGCGCCTGAAACCACGGCCAAGCGATTGCGCCGTACCACGTCCCATAGAGTTCGCGCATCGTGATTAGGTCGTTCTTGTCGCTGCCGAGCGGCGGATCGAGTAGCGCGAGGCGATGATAGATTTCAGCCTGCGCAATTAGGTTGCTATGTACTGTCTCGGCGGTGATGCCGGGGATCGCCACTTGCCCCGTACCGTAGAGTTCGTCATTGAACGCCTGCAAGCCGGTGCGCGTCGTGCCGTCGTCCGTGCCGATGTAGCGCGCGGCATTGATGGCCGCGAAATCATCGTTGCCGCCGAGCAGCGTCGCCTCTGCGAGCAAGGCCGGCAGGTTGTTCGGCGCGGCGGTCGCCGAGGCGAGGTTCGTCAGCTTCACCAGCTTCGACTTCTGATTGATCTCGCTGATAGCGTTAGCCGACAGATCGAAATTGTCGTAAGGCTCTTTAAAGCCCAACGCCGCGCTGCGGAACGTGAGTTTCACCGTATTCGCCGCCGTGCCCGCCTCGACTGTCACCCGCACGTCCACCGTTGAGGACGGATACTTCGCGTCCACCTTTAGCGTCGCCACTGGCGCAACCGCACGGTCGTTCAGCGTCTTCGTAGCGACCGCCGCCGCCGCACCGACCACACGACAGACGACAGCCTGCGCGCCTTTGAAGAGGTTGAAGAAGATGTACAGGAAGGGGATCAAGTAGCTGTTCGCGTTGAAGCTGCCAAACTGCCGCACGGCATCTGACCAACTCGTAACAGTGGTCGGTGTATCAACCGGCCCCCACGCCGAATAGCCAACGGCGAAAGCAGTAGATGTCGGCTGCCGCTTGACGCTTGTCCCGACTTGCGACGTGTTGACGAGCACGGTTACACCGGGCTTCGTGTTTTCAAGTGCAAGGCTCACTTACTTTGCTCCTTTTTTGGCGCTCGCTTGCGCCTCATCTGGCACTGGATTGTGCGCCGCAGTCACGGCCGGCGCGGGCGTCTCCACTGAGATCAGCCCCTTCGCCTCCAGCTTGCGATCACGGTCGGTCAGACTCTCGACTTCACGCACTGAACCATCTGTGCCAGCCGCCGCGAGCACGACGCCACCGTCGAGCACCACCGGCTGCGTTTGATAATTGATGACCTTCATCTTGCTCCTTACTCAATAACCACGCCCGGACGATCATGATTAGTGCGCCCGCTCGACGGGAAGATTTCAATCTCTATCTCCTGCACTGAAGTTCCATCCTCGCGTCGGTCTGGCGTTGCCCAAATAAACCATGTGTCGAAGTGCACTGCATACGCTGTCAACTCCGGCAGGTGCGCGATGTACTCGATGTCCGGGGCACGACTCTCAGGATCGCTCGCTGGATTCAAAGGCTCTTGATTGAGCACGATCTTTTCATCGCCCACGGTGGCGACGAACCGCTTGCGCGAGAGCGCCGTGAGCGCATCCTCGATCATGTCCCACACGCCGATCTCGCGCCCATCGCCGCGCCGCCGCGCTTGTTCGCCGCGCGCGTTGTCGTGGCAGCAGATCACGGTGAAACTGCAATCGTGCTTGTACTCGCGCGGCGCATCTATCTCTGGCCCCAACGGCGAGCGTAGTACGTTCTTGCCCTCGCCGTAGCTCACTAAGAAGAGCGGAAAGCGCGATTCAAGTTGGGAAAGAGCCTCGCGCAAATTCTTCGCATCGAGTTCGCCGCCGTACGTCCCTATGTCCGGCTTATAGTCAGTGCAATAATCTTTCAGCGCCTTGACCATGCTGTCCTCGATGCCGCCGACGTGAAAGCTGAAACCGCGCCGCACAATGCTCATCTGCTTAAATGCCGCTTGAAGATGCCGGCGATAATTTCAACGTCGTCCGGTTGCACCATCATGAACGGGCGCGCTGGCGTGTGCGCGTGCCCGCGACCAGCGCCGCCCGGATAACCGAAGTGTTGGCGAGGCGCATATTTCACATTCGTTCCGACCTCGACGCCTTCAGTCACAAGGCGATAGCTGATCGAGTTCTTCAGCCTTGCACTGTCAATCAAAATCTGCGGCCCGCCTCGACCGCGACCACGCCGACGACGTGCGAGCGTGCTTGTTGCTAGGCCCTGCCACTTCTGCGGTCGCCCCTGCGCGCGAAAGTTCTGTTCAATCGAGCGGCGCAGCACCTCGCCTGCGGCGCGCATCGGCCGCTCGACGTGGCGCGTGTCAGTCGCCAGTTGCCGGACGCGACTGACAAGGCGGCTCAGTCCGTCAATCTCGCCAGCCATTCAATTGCACTTCCAACGTGAGTTCATTTTCTTGGCGAATGCGCCCGCGCCGGTCGTCGCGCATGGATCGGCTTCCGTGCAGTTGTTGCACCAGACGATTACGCCGTTAGTGACTGAGGGCAGTGAGGCGAAGGCGACGCCGCCTGCACCACCACCACCAGCGAGATCGATGCCCCCATCGAGCCGCGCGCGCAGAGCGGTAGAACCGACTATCAAGCCGCCGTTCAGTTGGGCGTTAGCTGTAACCGTGATCCCATCACCGGAGCTGGCCGCGAAGGTTGTTCTCGGCTGAACTATAATGGTCTGCGCCGGCGAACCAGAGGGCACAGGCCCGAGCTTGATGACCCGTGTCAAGTTGTCCCAATACAGCAGAATATCGCCGTTCTGGTTGTCGATGGCACTGCCATAGCCAAGCCGAATACCGCCGTCAGCGTTCAGCGAGGAACTAAAGTGCGCGCTATTGTTGAAAGTTGATACGCCGTTAAAAGTCTCCGCCCCTGTAAATTGCGTCGTGCTGCCGAACGTTGCCGCGCCGTTGTGCGTCGTTGTGCTGCTGAACGTCGTAGCATTCGCAACCGTGCCGCCGCTCCACGGCGTCGGTGTCGCTATCGGCAACGGCCCCGTCCACGCATCGCGCACGACGCTGTAGTAGAAGCCCGCCGCCGAGCTGGTCTTGATGAACGTGTCGCCCGGATAGATGTCCGTCGGCAGCGTGTCGCCCGTCAATGTCTGCCGCGCGTGGCGTATCTCAACCGGCGTCGCCGTCGTGATACTGAAACCAACCGCAGCCACAGCCGCGAACACCGCCAGAAAGATAACGGGTAATAATGATTGTCTCCGCTTCATCGCATCATCTCCTCAGTACGACTTCAAATTCTCATCAGTGAACGTTGCACGCTTGCTGCCCTTCAACACGCTGTCAGGGCTTTGGGGATTAGTAGCCGTCTCCTGCGCCGCAGGCACATCAAGCGCCGCCTTGCCGCTCTGAATCGCCTCCAACAACTTGATCGCCGGGTCATAAAGTGACTTCTTCAGATTGTCTATCACTTCCGTAGTTTTGGCTCGATCCCGTTCGAGCTTGTATCTCGCAAGGTCGAGACAGGTCGAGCGCACCATCTCCGTCGAGGGCACAGGCAGCGTGTAACGAGTCCGCAAATAAGATTCAAACAGCATGCACCCATACGCGATTGCCTTGTTGACCACGGCATCATCCACCGCCCCGGTCTTATCCTTATCCGTCAACTGGATGAGCCGCCCCTCGCCCAACTCATCCAGCAAATCTTGTTTCGTGATGTAAGCCATCTAAAGACGGTGACAGGTGACAGGTGACAGGTGACAGGAAAGACAAGTTCTAATCTTGTCACCCGTCACTCGTCACGGCTCTTACGTCAGTGCTTGACCTGCATGTGGATAACCGAGCGCGGGTAGGGCAAGCGCGGGCCGCCATAGACGCCGCCTGTGATTTCCAGCTTTGGGTTCTTGCCCGCACCAAGATCGGCGGCGCTCACTTCCGTCATGCCGGAATTGCCATGTCCATTCACTTCAAGAATCGAGAAGAAACCCGGCGCTTGCATGCCGTTCTTGATCAGGTGCAGCGAAGGTGTCATGGCGAAGCCCGCGACCTTCTGACCTTGCGGGCGCTTGCCGATCACCACCACCTCGTCGTCTTCCAACCAACGCTCGAAATCCCCGTCGTCGTCATTAAACCCTTCGTCGTAAACCTCGTAGGTTGCCAGCCCGCGCTCGTCAAGAAGTTCATTCATCTCTTTCAAGCCGAACACGACCGAGGTGGCATTCTTTCTGAGACCGTACAGGTCGTCCTCGTTCCGGTTCTTCAGGCGCATATTGAGCGTCGCTTGATTGCAGTAAGCTTTCGCGCCCTTTGCCGAGGCACCCGTACCGGCAAACCTCAACGCAACCGCCATGTCATCGGCGAGCGGCGTCGCGGTAACGAATTGATCCCAATCAACGGCAGAATCGAAGGTCTGCACGGGGAACGTCTCATGCACGCGGACGCCGTTCTCGTTTATGTCGAGCAGCCCTCGAAACATAGACCAGATGCACCACTCCGCGCGGAGGAAAGTCTTATCCACGCGCGCTTTCATAATGCGGGCGATGATCCAGTGCAGATCGACCACGCCGTACAGCGAGCCGTACTGCCGCGCGCGCAAGAGTTCTTCCTCCTGCACCACGTCCGTCTCCTTGAACGGAATGGCACTGTATTTCCGCAGCTTCGAGCCGGGACGCCGGTCAATCTTCGGATCGGAGCGCATGTTATGCGGCGCTGTCATGCCGCGCTCTGCGTCGAGTTCATCCCACTCGACTTCCTGCGTCATGAACTCCTCGAACGGCGCGATCTGAATGCCGAGCAGCTTCTCGCGCTCGATCATGTACTCCTGCGTCACCTCTGTCATCGAAAGGTTAGTGGGGAATCTGTAAACTATTCCGGGCGGCATTTATTTTTCTCCTTCGCTAGAACTATCGCTCTCTACTTTCGACTAGAACTTGAAGATGCCGCCGACGACACTCACGCCGCCGAGTTGCGTCTTCGCCGTTGCGTCCAGACCGCGCAGCTTCGCTTCATCGAGCAACGCGCTGATGATCGGACTCACGTTCGCGTCCGCCGTGCCGTCCGTCTCGTCATCCGAGATCGCCGCAGCGACCTGCGACCCATCCGAGCCGAGCACCTCAGCATCAGCAGCGACGGCGACCGCCGCGTTGCCGGTCAGGGTGATCACGTTCGTCATCGTGTTCACCGACTGCACTGTGCCGATGGTTGCGCCCGTGCCGTCCTTCAACACGTCGCCAGCTTTGAAGACCGAGGCGTCGTCCACCTCGCCCGTCGCTGCGTCCGTGTCGAAGCCTTCGCCGGCAGCGACGGCGCGCGTGCGGCGGCGCAACTTGCTCGACGCGCTGATCACGCCCGCCACGTCGCCGCGCAGGACGATGAAGCCGGACGCGACCACGGCGGGCACGCGCACGGCAAGGTCTGCGCGCACCGCTTCGAGGTTATCGCGCGCTGGAAATGTTTTTACGAGTTCAGTCGGCGGCATTTACGTTTCTCCTTCAGAAGCTGTTAGCGATCAGCTATCAGCAATTAGCTTTTATTTGTCGTTCCCTTTACCGTTGCCATTGGGCTTGATGCCCATGCCCGCGCGGAGCTTCTCCATCTCTGCCGGGTCAACGATCTCAGCGCCTGTGGTTGTCACCTTCAGACCGCCGAACTTTTCACCGAACTCGACGAACGGCGGCAGCGCGGCGAGGAAGTTCTCGAAGAACTCAAGCGGCGCGATCTCGACTTGCTTCTCGACCTCTTTACCGTTCTCTTCCGTGAAGCTGGCGATGCTGATCTTCTCGTCTGACAAATCCGCGAGCACTTCCATGAACTCGATCACGCCCATGCGTTTGAATGCTGGCAGAAATTTGCCCGCGCCCAAGCGTTCACAGAAGGAGACGATCTCCGCGCGCGCCGCCGAGCCGGAATGCTTGTCCACTTGCGTCTTGAGTTTTGCGATCTCCGTGTCGCGCTTCTTCACCTCTTCGGTGAATTTCGCCTCGACGCCACCGACCGCCTCCGCGATCAGCTTCTTCACGTCGCCCTCGCTGAACGAAGCCGGTGCCTGATCGCTCTTCGCGCCGAACTTCTCTTTGAACCACTCGGCGATCTGTTCGCCAACAGTCTTTTTGATCTCTTCCTTATCCATGCCTTCTCCTTCACTAAAAGTTGCTGGCTCGAAAGTGACCGCTTCACCTTCGCCGAATTGAATTGCGCGCAAGCCCTTCACGGCCGGCGGCTGTGCGCCCAAGAAGCCCACATGCCGCAACTGCGGCGCACGAGCGCCGGGCGCTTTCGCCTCGTCTAAATAAAATGACGCTGAACGCTTTTTGAATTTACCCTTGCGCACCATCTCCTCGAACGCAGGGTCAACGTCGCAGAACTGCGCTTGCAGCATGTCGCCTTCGACGCGCAATCCACACACCCATCCATGAGCGGGCGCGTCCGTCTTGGGATGACCGATCACCGCAGGCGGCTCGTGCAGATCGGGCGCGAGATGCGCGGCGACCTGATCGAGAAAGGCAGCGTCAATCTCATGCACGTTGCCTTTGTCGTCCGTGTGCGTGCCGGTGGAGAAGACATCCACCCACTGACCGCCGAACCCCTTTTTCTTTTCTGCTTGCGTCATGTGAAATAAAAGAAGCCCGCCACTCTGAAGAAGAGTGGCGGGCTTCATGAGCCTCTTGCTGTTGTCGTGTTGGCCCTCGATGGGGGCGCGATGCAAAACTACTCTACTTCACCACAGGTGCTTTAGTCACGTCCGCTCGTGCCCCCGTCAGACTTGGCCGGCAAAGGCAACTTATACGTGACGATATTATTGCAGGTCTTGCAATGAGCTTCGATTGTGCCGGTCGTATCAGGACTGGCCTTGAAGAGCACGCGACGGCGGCAAACTTTGCATCTTACTGGAATCAACATCAGGGGAATCCTTAAACCAAGTCGCCGACCTCGCCTGTGATGCCATTCAATGGCGTACAATTCGTTCAAAACGCGCGGCAGGGGGTCTGTTCGCGGAATTGGATTTTCCCGCCTCCGGCAACAACACAGGTCAAATAAACGCGACTTTCAATTATGGGCTGCCAAGCTGCCCTGAGACATTCAACGGATCGCTGGAACAGCATAGCAGCCCAACCCCCTTGTTCGGCGCGCATCATAGACATAACGCTCCGACTAAACAAACCCTTTCTTAGTATTGTTGAGGATTTTAGACCAGCGCAGGTGTCTGATCAGGAAGCGGCTCAAACTGAATCCCATGATCACCTTTGTAAGATTCGCGGTGGTCATTCTCGCCATTCCAGATCGGGAGCGGGATGCCTTTGGGGAAAGCGGCGCAACGCCGGGCAAGCGGCTGCTCGTCGTCGAAGTGCTTGCAGAAGGTGCAAACCTCACTGACGCCTGAGATCATATTGCAGTCACGCTTCACTGTACGGCTCATAGTTTCTTGCGCTTGTATTTTAGACCCAACGCCCGCGCGACGAGTTGCCAGATGCGGTGTCGCTCTTCCAGCTTCGCCTCCTTAATCGCCATTGCGCCGTTGCGCACGGCACGCTGAAGCTCGGCGACAACTTTAACACGAATCCGGTTGAATTCGCGCGCGATCTTCTGAGCTGTCTCGTTATCCCAGCCCCCAGCCGGCGGGCGCATAACATAGCTGTGAGTAGGCGTGACGACCCGCGACTCTGCGACCTCTAAGTCGGCAGCGTCGGCGATGTCCGTCAGCGAGAACGCACCCTCGCCCGGATGATTGTGCACATCATAGCCGCCGCGCATCCGCGCGATCTCCTCATCAGTGAGATCATATTCGACCGCATCTTCATCACCCGTGAAGCTGGCGACTGGCTCGCCTTCGCTGTCGAAGAGATGCAGGTGCTCAATCGGCTCGTTTCTAATCTCTCGCTCCGTGTCCAACACCGACTGAGGGGTCTTAACGCGCGATCTTTGCGACCGCTCAGACGCCTGCTCAATCGTCTCCTTCAAGCCGCCTTGCTTGGGGACGCCCTGAAATCTGCCCGCGCTGAGATCATAAACAGCCGTGCCGTACTCAGCCTTCACCGGCACACCGCTCTTGTCATAAGCAAGCTCGGCTTGACCACTCGGGTTCTTTTTGTTGTAACCGGCAGACGTGCCCGTCGTGGCAGTCACATTACAGCGACAGTTAAATCCCCAAGGCGGAAAGTGATCATCCCAAAACGGATGATTAGCTGGCAGCACCAAGCCATCACACGCAGCGTGTGATGGGCGCGTCCGATCATCCAGTACGGCGTGATACTCCCAATAGGGCAGATCATCAACCGTCTCTTCGAGCGCACGGCGACGCCCCACGCCATACGCCATTTGCATATTGGTTCTAGTGATCGTCTCTAAATGAAAATCGCCAAGCTCTCGATGCCCTGCGCCAGCGAGAATCTCTTTCAAGCCGGCGACGACTTCTCTCTGCGTCGCGCCACTCTCCAACGCCTGCGCGATCTCTTCCTTCATCGCCTCCAAAACATCTGTCCGGTAAACTTGGGAAACTGAAAAAGCAGCCGAGCGCGCTTCGCCCTCTAAATCATCGAACGTCTTGCGCGGCACGACGCGCTTGCGGCGGAAGTAATCAATCGCCTCCTCTGGCGGCACATCGAAGCGCACGTCAATCGGGTCGGCGAAGCTCACTTCCTCTGCGACGTGATCGAGTGCCAGCAAGTAGGCTGCGAGCAGCCCATCGCCAAGCACGCGCGCGAGTTCGGCGAAGAGCGGATTTAATTGGGCTGAGAATTTATCGCGCAGTTGCGCGAGCTTCGGCGACTGATCAAGCTCATCAATTATTCGTCCGAGAATTGAATCATAGACGGGCGCAGCTTTGCGAAGCGTTCCTTCTTCAAGCCCGGCTGCCTCTTCCGCGACGCGCCGGGCTGAGTTTTTTTTTCACTAAACCCGCCTCCGCTCGCGTCCTCCGGTTGCGCATCATCAACGGGCTGCGTATCTGCTTCTTTCTGTGGGAAGGGCAGCATCTCTTCGCCGTCGTCAGGCTCAGGAATCTGAAACGCGTTATAGACGAACGCGCGCGGGATCGGCAGGTACATTTGCCACAGCGTTTGCAGCACACTGGACAGGTTTTTCAAATCTGCGCCCGGCTCATAGTTAATGATCCACATCGGCGGGCGCTCGACCGGCCCGAAATTCCAGAATGTTAGCGGCCACACGAGTTTCGTGTTGACCGCGAGCATCAAATTCTTCGCATCAACTTCCGTCTTCGTCTGCTCGACGCGCTCATGCACTTGCCCCAACGCACGCGAGCCGCCGCCCTCGCTGCCCCGGCTCGTCAGCGTCTGCCCGCGTATCACGCGCGCGATGCCGTTGTTGCAGAACTCGTCAGCGAACTCTTTGAAGCTCGACCCCATTGACGTGCGAACGCCTTCCATTATCTCAACCACAAACTTTTTAGGTACCGCAACAACGCTCTCCTCAAAGACGGCGCGGGCGGCGTCGAGTGCTAATTGCTTTTCCGACTCTGACGCGCCATCGTTATACTGCGACTTAACAGTGCCAGACCCTTTCTCGCCGTAGCGCAGCCAGTTCTTCACGTTCGCGCGCTTGAACCAACTCAGCCAAAAGACTTTTCTGAGCAGGGGCGATCCCCATCGATTGCCATAGCGCGGGCGGTAGCTATGCACGAAGAATTTTCGCTCCGGCAGTGGCTTCTCTATATCCCAACCATCAATCAACATGCCGGGTCTCAAGCGTAACGGGCCGGTCTGCGGATAGGGATAGATGCCGGTCGAATAGGGCGCGAGCATTCCTTCGCCGAACGTGAAGAGATGCTGCGGCTTGAATTTTACGTCTTCGATAAAGACGCGATCATTTCCATTGCCGAAGACGATCTCGCCGACTGTTACACCGCGCCCGATGAAATCAAGCGCCTCCCACAGCACGTTATCAAAACCGAAATACTTATCCGTGCCCGGCGTGATCATGAATCCTTCGAGCGTCTCTTCAATGAACTCCGCGATCTTCCCATCGCGCCGCTTCTCGCTCGCCGGCCGGACGTGGCGCGACTTCGACAGCACGTTCTCCTTGCGCGCATCGAGGCACGACGCAACCATATCGTCCTTCTCTTCGATGTCGTCATAGATCGCCTGCGCCAGCCACGGATTGCCCCGCAACTGCTCCCAAAGCCAACTCGGATTGTCCGGCAGCCCGACGCCCACCAGTCCAAAAGCAAACGCCATGTAGCTGCCGACGCGCTCAGAGGAAAGTATTTCGCCAGACAGAAGCTCTTTTTCGTTAGGTGTCATAGTTTCGTGCGAGCATTCAGCCCTCTTTCAAGAGCCGATTCGCTGCGACCTCGCAATGACTTTCTTCAAGCTCAACGCCGACCGCGCGCCGGCCCAATCGTTTCGCCGCAACGAGCGTGGTGCCCGAACCGGCGAATGGGTCATAGATCAAGTGCCCGCGCCGCGAGTAGGTACGCATCAACCACATGATCAATGCCAAATTCTTTTGCGTCGGGTGCAGCGATCTGCCGTCGCGCGTGTTCGGAAAGCGCAGCACGCTGCGCGGGTAATACTTATTCGAGACGCTGCCTACTGCATCACTCAATAAGCACCCGCGAGCGCGCTGCCCATCTTCACGCCAGTTGATTTGAATTCAATCTTGCCGACATAACTCGTAACGATCACGTACCAAGCAAGCGCGACGGCAATGATTTCGTCGTCGTGATAACCGCTCTTCGCCTCCATTCGGTCGCCGTTCTGGATGAAGACCCGCGCTTCTTCGCATAGCTCCTGTGAGCACGTTCTGAATTCACCCTCGCGCCAAGCCTTCTCCAGCAGCCCGATCACAAGGCGCTTCAAACGATCCGTCATGGCGACGCCGGGTCGCGCGCGCAGTAGCGCCTCTTGAATCTTGGTCTTACCCTGATCAATGTCGCGCTGAGTCTGCACGTCAATCGCTTTGTACAGGCGATGGCCGTAGCCGAGTCTTTCTACTTCGAGGATCGCAGCCTCGCCCATGTTCGACTCAATGACGATCTCCGCATCGTTGTATCTATCAGAGCATTCGCAGACCATCTTTGCCTGCGCATCTTGCTTGGCGTAGCCGCTCCAACGATGGACGTGCTCGCCGGTGTTGCGATCAATCACAGCGATAGCGGCAGGGTCTGCACCCTCAATGCCCATCGAGGGATCGAGTGAGACGACATATTGATGCCCCGGCACAACGGCGCGCGGGTCGCACTTCACAATCGTGTATGACTGATCGAAGACAGTGCCGCCCGTCTGCGCGAACGGGTCAACGTCATTTTCAGGGTATTCGACGCGAAACTTCTTCGCGCCCTTTTTAGCGATCTCCTGTCGTCGCCATGCGAGGCAAGCCGCGACCTCATCACAATGCCACGCGGCATCGGCATGTACGTAGCCATTGATCTTCAGATGCGCGAGGATCGCTTCCGCGCAATCACGCTCAGACTGCAAAGGTAAGCTCTGCTGCTCTCGCTCTTCGCGCGTATAGCTTGTCACCCGCGCGGCGTTGAAGCCGGCGTCGTCCAACTCTTCGAGTTGCTGCTTCGGACTCAGTAAGAACCAATTGAGATCGCCATTTTGCACAAACCTCGCGCCTTCGATCCGATAGTTGCGATTCCACCACCACTCGAAGAAATGCGCGCGCGTGCCGCCCTGCCTTGACTTCCCTTGCGTGTACTTGCGATGAAACCAATCGCCCACGCCCTTCGCCGTTGACTCACCGGAAATCTTTCCGCCTTTCGTGGCGTCGCACAGCGCAGTCGCGGCCGTCTCCGGGTCGCCGCGCCAGAAGGGAATTTCTGTCAGGTGCAGACGTGTGATCGTGTCGCCGCGCCCCTTCTCTTCCTGTCCGGGCACGACCGCAGAGACTGTAATGCGCGAACCTGTCACGCCTTTTTCTTCGTCATCAAATTCGAGTTCGGCTTTGGTCGAGTATTTTTTGTTCGGGCGTATCTCATCACGCAAGTTTCCATACATCTCCTTAACCGCTTTGAAGAGAGCACGAAGCGTGTCAGGGTCTTGCGCGACCAAGCGGACGTGATGCCCGCTCTCCATGATTGCGTCGGAGAGATAGTCAGCCGTGTAATAAGTCGAGATGCCGAGCCGCCGACATTTCAGAGTGAAATCTTCAAGGCTTGTATCCGCGCTCGCCTCGATACTGGCAGCCAACAATTCCTGCTGTGCATCGTTCAGCTTCAGCGACTTCAGTTTGTTCCTGTCGAAGGCGTCACGAATCTTAATTTCGCGCTCAAGAAAGATGCGCTTGCGCGCCGGCCACCCTACTCGATACCAATCGAGCGAATACATCTCCGGCTCAATCTCAACGCCCGCCGAGGCCGCACGCTGATCCGCCTGCGCCAGCAGTTGATCTAGCGAAGCGCCAGTCTTTTTAACAACCTTACGACGTGGCATATTTCTCTTTCAAAAAGTCGTTGAACTTCTTTGCGTGGCGCTTGAAGAAGGCTAAGCCCTCAACGTCTGCGCCGAGATACTCAAGCAAATCGGCAGTGAACTCGACGCCAAGCGCGGCGCGGTCAATAGCTGCGCCGCGCAACTTCTCGCGCTCTAGTTCAAGCTGCTCGCGCTGTAAATCTAAACGCTTCTCTTGTAGCTTGCGCTTCTGTTCCTGTTGGCTGACGCGCAGGAGCTTCATCGGGTCTTGCGTAATGACCTCGCGCGTGGCTGTGAGCAGCCGATCCTCGACCGTCTGCATCACGATCTGATATTTATCACCGTCTTCTTGCTTCAGGTCTGCAAGCAACTGCTTCGCCTGAAAGCGTGCCAGCCGGTAACGCTCAGCCAGTTCATTGCCCGTTGCTTCGCGCCAACGCGCCAATGAACTCTTCGCTAGTTTCTTATTGAAGGTGGATTGAAATGCGGTTGAGAGTTCGCGGTCTGTCGCCCCGTTTAGAATACCGGAGATAACAAACTCGAACTCCTCATCTGCGAGGTCTCTGACAACATGTCGTCGTGGCATTACTCAACTCGCGCGATGCCGGGATGATCCGCTATGCCGTCTTGGAAATTGATGCCCGCCGTCGTAATGCGCGCGCAGACCACGTCCCCCATCTCATCATCGCTGTCACAGTCGGCATATCGCTGAATCAACTTTGCCTGCTTCACTTCGTCCAGTTCCTCTTCAGCAGTGGAAGGGAAGAGCCGGATCAGCCGCAAGGAGCGCAGATAGTCAACCTCTTCCGCCAGCCGCCGCCGCGTGAGCGGATAGTTGCGACTGTCAAGCAGGTGGATCAAGACGGGCAGTTCGACGGGTCGGGGGCGAGCCTGATAGAGAAAACAGATGATCCACCCACGCACACGCTCGTTACGCTGTCGTTGCTGTTCTTTCGGTCTCCACATTTTTTGATTTCTCTATGGCCATCACTCTCTCGGTGAGCTTGTGTATGTCAACCGCCACATGCGCGAGTGTCGTCCCGCCACTGTCTTCAATACTCGCAATTCGATCCGTCAGCAATCGAACGTTCCCGCTAAGACTGTCGCTTGCGTCGGCGTTCACCCGTTGCAGAATTTCAATCGTCTCGGTCGCCCGACGCTGCTCGACTGCGATTGACTGGAGTACCTCTGCGAGCCGGCCGAGCGCCTCTGCCTCTTTCTCTCTGATTGCGCTCTCACCGGCGCGTATGTCTAGCTCGCGTAATCTGACTTCCTTCCACGTCGGCGCGAGCTTCAGAATCGTGGCAAGTAACAGAGCCAGCAGGACTGCCGTTGGCCCATAGGTTAAGATTTGTGTGATCTCGATGCTGCTCAATAGCTTTAGTCCTGCTGGCTCCTAGTTCGTTCTTGTGTCTTGGTGTGGCTGGAGATGCTCGCTCGAATTAGTTGCGCGGCACTCTCGCCACACGCCCCCAAAGCCCTGCATCGGAACTCAACCCGTCCACGTCAGGCTTCTCGAAGACCGCGCCGTGCCCACGTTGTTTGAGCCGTTGCGGGCTGTACTTGTATGCGCTTCGACCGTTCAGCATGAAGCGTGGCAGACCCGCGCCAGCCGTGTCGTTCTCTTCATTCTGCAACGCGCTCGCATAGCGCAGCTTCAGGTCAAGCGTCCCGACGTGCGCAGTATCGAGATGGATGCTCTCGGCGCGTTGCTTGACCACTGCGGCGCGTGGCGCGCTGGCCGGCGATGCAGACTGAGCCATGCAGACGAACGAAAAGACGATCACGATCAGGCACGTAATCAATGCCGCGAAAATTTTTCTCATCAGCTTCTCTTGTCCTCCTTCTTCCTTTCGTGAACTTCGATTGCGAGGCTGGTTATCAGCCAGCCCCGCAGTTAAAGAATTACTCGCCGCTCGCTGTCGCGCCCGTCTCATCGCTCGCGGCCGGCGCGGCCTCGACTGTTGCCGACGCATCCGTCTCGTCAGTCGTGGACGTGCCGTCCGCAGGCGGCGCGCTCGTCACCCCGTCGTCGGCGACGGGCTGCGGCGGCACCGCATCCTGCAACGATCCGGTCGCGCTCTTCAGTCGCTCAGACGCGCCGCGCAGATTCGCTACGATCTTATCGAGACCCGACAGGTCGATCTCCGCGCCCGACGCTTGCTGCTCTTTCAACGCCACGATCTCGCTCTCAAGGTCTGCAACGTGACCATCTGCCGCATCCACTTCGGTCGAGAGCGTGCCGACTGCTTCATTCAGCGCCGCGACCTTCTCGTCAATCTGCTCCTGCGTGATCCTCATGCGCTCTTCAAACTCCTTTCTGGTTATGAACTGCCCTTGCCACAGTTGTGTAATTACGTTGAAGAATCTCGCCATGCCTGCATCTCCCCTTCAGAGTTGCTGATTCAAATCAATCGGCATCGTGACGACCTCAGAAAAGAAAAGTCCCGCCAACTCCTTAGCGGAGCGGCGGGCTTCTCGTGAGCCTCTTAGAGAAGATGTCAGACCCTCTGGCGGGGTTCGTTTGTGCGTCGCGGAGTGTAGCCTAGCTGCGAGGACTAAACAAAGCGAAAGCGACGGCAGGAGAGTTTCCCGCCGTCGCTTCCGGTTTTGTGCGAACATCGCTCAGCGCAGATGATCGCGTGCACTGTCGGACGCTTCGCCGACCCGATCATCAGCTTCGCTCAAGCCCTCTTTCATCTCGCCTGTGGCTTGGCGCACGCGCCCCTCCGTCCGCAGCTTGTCGTTGTCTGCGGCGTCGCCGATAGCTTCTTCCAGCTTGCCGGCCGACTTCTCTTGTTGACCTTCTTTCTTCGCGTCACTCATAAAGATAGACCTCCCTCTTTGGTTTGCGTTGTTGTTTGTGGGGGCTTGACGGCGAGAGGATAAGCAGCGCGGCTTTAACTAAACAAATGTTATTTTCGATACAACTATTCTGGCTTTTGAATCCAAATCAACACAGGCTTGATCTCATAAGGTGCGCCACCTGAAATCTTCTTCGCGTGCCGCTCGGCTTCCTGTTCTAAGACAAACGCATCCACAGGGTGAGACGCCCCGTCAAAGAAGATTCCATGATAGGGCAGCGACTGAGCAAAGCGAGAACATTCGGCATAATGCCTGCTGAAATTTCCGCCGCACTCTTCGCAGGTTTTTCCGAGATCAGCCATGACCCACGGCTCCCATCTCTGGCTCAGGAATCGGGCCAGCCCACTTGCCATTGTATTCTGACAATTCGTAGATTCGACCTTCATCTCTAACCTTCAATTTATTGTCGAGCAAATCTTGCGTTGTTTCATGGAAGACCCTAACGATTATCCCAGATGTGAAGGTCGGGTGCAGATACCAGTAATACCCTCTCTCGGCGGGCTGCTGATCTGTCCATGTCAGATTTTCGCGGTTGGGCTTCGGCATATTGCTTCGTCTGGCGAGAAGTAACAGTTGATTAAAATGGTATGCGAAGCCTGCGGTATCAAGAACGCGCTCGTAGAGTTCGAGGTCTGCTCGCATCATTGCTGCAAGGTGCTGGTTTATCATTTCGGCATTTCGTAGTTCGTATTCCGCGCTCATTGTTTCGCATCCTCCACTTTCAGATGTAAGCTAATGCTAGAGTATATCAACAAGGTTGGGTGTTATAACCTGAAATCAATCGAGAACTTTGCGATCAAGCCCATCTGCTTCTCGCCGATCTGCCTGCCCGCGTTCCAATGTTCAAACAATCGGCTCTCGCCTTCGACGCAAGTATAGATTCGCCGTCCGTGCATCTGCGCGCCTTGCAGATAATTCAAAAGACGCTGGCAATCGAGCGCATACATGACAAACAAATCCCAGCACATATTGCCACACCATTCGAGTCGGCGGACGTAAGGAAACCTGTGACCGTTACTAACGAGCGTGCCGCTATCGAGTGAGAACTCGACGCCAACAAAATCAAACCCATGCTCGTCATCAATAAAGCAGCTTTCGAGCATCATTGAATCGTGAATGTCAATCATTCGTATGTTGCCATCGAACATGCCGTTGTCGTCATTGCAAGCGAGCATGACGGGAATCTGCAAGTAATCATAGAAGCCGTTGCGCCGGATGATCGTGCGAGCGGTCGCGCCGATAGAGAGCCTGCGCCGTTTCCGACAATTAAGCGTATGCCATCTCATATCAATTCACGCCCGCCGCGCCGACGCGCCTCTGCGATTAACTTCAAGCCAACAGACCTCAGCCGGATCAACGCCATAAGCAATGTGCATATAGACCTGACCCGCAACCTCTATCGCCAGCACGAGCCGGTCTTCAGTCCACGCCGCCAACTGCCCGCGATTCTCCACGCCCGGCGCAACCGTCCAGACCACGCGCCGCCCGACATCGGCGTCAGTTAATTGCTCGATCTCGATCATTATTCTTTGAACTTCACCACCGTCTCTTTGACGGGTTCGCCCAAATCAACATCTTGAACAAAATAGTTTCGCTCGATTGCAAAATTCTCAATGGCGTCGTCAAGCGCAAGCAAAGTATCAACCTCGCCGCCGAGCATCCGCGCCCCTTTATCGAATTCCTCATCAGTCAGTCCATCAGCCTTAATCCGTAGATCGAGATGAGCAATCATTTGCGCAACAGACCTTTGCGTGATTTCCAGTTGCGACTTTAATGCGAAGATTCGGTTCATCTGTATCGTCGTTTTCATCAGAAAACCTTTCGTCACAATGGCGCGGAGACCGCGATGATTTATCTCGCGGAGGAGCGCCCACCCGACGGCACACCACAACGTTCGCGACTCAGCTTAACTGCGCGAGCGTCACGCTCAATCAAAATTGCATTGCGCTCCAATTGCTGCGCGACATAGCCAACTGTGCCCAAGCCCGCAAACATGTCCAATACAGTGCCGCCGACAGGACACAGATATTTAATCCACCACTCGCACAATGCTTTAGGCGTGCCCGCGCCATGGCCATAGCTGCCAGATTCGCCGTTGCCCGCGCCGTTTGAAGTTGGAATTAAATTGAACGGCGTCACCCCGCCGCGCCGCAACGCAGCATTAGAAACCGTGTGCTTATTAACCCCTTGCCCACTTGGAGACCCGACGCGGCGATTAGCGCGGTTAGCAAGCCGCTCTGCCTTCGCACGATCACTCTCAGTCCACAACACAGCGTCTTGGTTGCGATAACAGTCAGGCGCACCAAGCCAAACACAGTGCTTGACTGAGGTGCGCAATAAGCCGTGTTGGGGCATAGCAAAGGCGCTCGGCAGGGTCGTATAATTCCACCAATAAACATCTTGCACGATATTCCACTCACGACACGCCCACGCTTGAAATTCAAACAGCCAGCCGCGCATTTGCCCAATCTTTTCTGCGTTGGGTTGTAGAATAAACACAGCCGAGCCGTGTGGCCGCAGCACTCGTTTAGACTCTGCACAAACAGCCAGCATCAAATCCCACCACTCTGCCACAGAGAGCCGGCCATAAGGCCGATCAATCTCAGGATAGGGCGGGTCGGCAAGAATGAGATCGACGCTCGCAGCCTCAATGCGTTGCAAAGCGTCTCTCGCATCTGCCTCAATGATCGTTAGAACACTCATAAGAAGCCACGCTGTTCACAGCGCGGAGCATTCACCATTCAAGTCCTTTCACGTATTCAGCGAAGGTTGTCGTGCTTCACCGTCTCGCCAGCGCACTCAGGACAGTAAAGCAATTCCTTGCTCTTAATGAGCGGGTAAAGAAGACAAAGGCTCTCGCACCTGTTGACCACTGCATCGTGGCTCAACGCCGCGCCCGGAAAACTCACCTCATAGATGCCGCCGATCACGCACGAGCAAGCGTCGCTGCGCGTCGTGCCGGTGAAGTAAGAACCAAACGCTTGCGGACGTAATCCCGCCCCCGCCAAGATTGCTTCAGAGAGTTGCATGTGCTTTCTCCTGCGCTTGCTGTGGATACTGCCTGACGCGAAGCTGCGCTGGATACGTGGCCTCATCAGGCCACTCGCTCATATCGCCGCCCTTCTTATCTTTGGTCTGCCATACGTGCCAGTCGCCGTCAGCATCGAGCCAGCCCGCATTACTCCCAATCTGCTTCATGAACGCAGGCACGTCGGCATCGCGGCATTGCTTGATCAGGTTCGCACCGTGCATGAGATTGAACCGGCGCGCTTCTTCTTTCGTGCCCGACTCGCCGCCGATCACAACCCAATTCACAATGTCACCAAATGGCGGTTCGTCAAATCCACTGGCGAGATAGATTGAAATATCAATCTTCTCAAGTAACGGCTCCGCACTAATCCAACGCACAATGGCCGGCACTTGCAACAGATGAAGAATGCGCTCGTTAGCAGCCTTCTGATTCTCGACCGAGACGCCGAACCAAACATGCTTGAAGCGTTCGCGGAACTGCTCAGGCGTGAGTCCGCGCTTGAAGCAATACCATGCAACGAAATTCTTCATCCGTTCGGCGCGCTTCGTCAGCAGTTGATAGGTGTGCCAGTTGGCGAGCGCCATCACGTCGAAGACCGGCGCGATGTGTTGCTCAAAGTCGTGGAACTCACCAAACAAGTCTGTCATCGAGCAGGTGAAGATCATGCGCGGTCGCTTCCAGTGTAGCGGCTGATCGAGATTGACGTGGCGAATGTCCAGAAAGTCGAGACTCGCCTTGATGTAATCCAACCCATTGCCGCGCCACAGATTCATCTCCCAAGCGTAGCAATGCAGACAGCCCGTACTATGCAGCACGCAAATCCAGCCGCGCTCCCCTGTCTCTTTATGGAAAGCGGCAAGCGGATTCCACGTCGCCTCTGTCCATTGAATGTTTGTGTTATCGCCCATCTCAACCCATCTCAACCTCGCTATGCTTTAAGGATTAAAGGCTTTTCCATCCACTCGACTATCGAACCGCTCCCATGCCAGCAAAGCTGCTCGTAAATCCAGAACAGCACCTCATCAAACGTCTTGCCCGAATCGTGCGCGCACGCGCCGATCCGCGCCGCCGCGATCTCGACCGGAGGCGAACCCCACGCGCGCCGGATCGCGGTGAACATGTGCCCGCGCTCGCGCTCGACCTGTACCATCGCGTCCTCGTATGACGTGCGATAGAAGTTCACGGCTCGACCGTTCGCGCTCGGCATCTCTCGTTTTCTACTCATTTGTCACCCACAATCGCAGCCAACACGCCAAAGACGAAACACAGCACGAACCACGGCCAGCCGTCGCGCACGCCGACCTCTTTGCCATCGAACAGTTCAAAAGCCATAAGCACCTCTAGCAATTCGCACTGCCTGTTGAGAGTTCAGCCTCGCGTCTCTCTGTCTTGTCGTATAGGTCGCGTAGTAGAGCGTCCGGCGTTAGACGCATCACCCAATCAACCGCTTCAGCCTTAACCTGCACGCTCGTGCGCCCGCGCACAATCGCGTGATAAAGCGCCGTCTCCGCAGATGTGAATTTCGAGAGGTGTCGCCGGTAGTCTTTGCGATAATCCCTGCGCTCCGGCTCGCACGCCGCACAGTGCCAGCGCCGCCCGGACGTTAGCTGAATAGTCGCACACTCAATCTCGCCGCCGCATCCGCCCCTATCTGTGTCGCAAATACAGCGCCAGAATTTTTGCTTCTCGCCATATAACTCGCGCGAGCCGGTACACTCTATGACGACTAAGCATCCAAAGTGCCTGCCGATGTAATCGTTGGGTCTTGGCATAATTCGACCTCTTCAGGGATTTCTTTGCGGTCAATCTCTAGTCGGGCTTTGAGCAGCGGAATATGCGCGCTAATCATCTGGCGTGAGACGTGCTCGCAACCGCGCGCCTTCAGTTCGCGCTGGCAGGCGATGTTCAGCAGGATACGGATCAATGAATGCGCTTGGGGCGGGCGCAGATGCACTGGATTCTCGCGCTTGAATCTATCGCGCAAGAACCTTGTCCGCGCCTCTGCCGACCAGTTGAGAAAATCAAATAGCTTCTTAATCGTGAAGACCTGCTCGCTACTGGCGAAGTGGATAACCTCCGCGCTCGCAGGCTGCGGTTTCACGGGCGGCGTGTAGCCTGCGAGTTTGGGTTGCGTCTGAAGCGCGTGCAGCGCATCGAGGACGCGCGCCAGTTGTGGTGTGCTGAGCGTGGTCAGAGAGACGAGCGGGTGCTTGAGCTTCAGGACTTCGCTGATATAGGCGAGCCGTTCAGCGCGCAACTCGTCTGGATCGTCGTGTAGGTCTGGACGCAGTTTGCGCCATGTGATCTGAATCGCCGCGATCATCTTGGTGCGACCGGGCGTCGTCTGACGTGCTGCGCGACGTGCTGCTTGCATCTCAGGTAACTTCCTTTCTTTTGTAATCGCGTTGGAAGGCAAAGGCTTGCCGTATCTCAGTAAGTGTTAGATCAAGCGGATCGCCACTATCACAACCGCTGCCATCAATGAGGTGATCGGGCGCACCGGAAGTCTCAATCAGCAATTCCCTGATTGCCTCCTGCCAGCGAGCAAGTTCTTGTTCGTGTTCTTCCTGTGTCAAAACCATACCTCCTAATTCGTCCCATCGAATCGAAGCTGCCCGATCAGGTCGGGATAGTTGTGCCTCACGATCTGCGAGAGCGTGTGCAGTTCATCGAGCGCCTGCGAGCGGAAGAGCGTAATGAACTCCTCCATGTCGGTTGCCGACGTGCACCACCAATAACCGGCCGGCTTTGACCTGCGCGCGAGGATCGGAAACTTGTGCACGCGCCGCAGGCTGCGAATAATCTCTTTGACAGCCCGTTCATCAATCGTTGTATGCAGATTCAAACCCACGTAATTGATAATGTCCGCGATGCGAAAAGGCTTCTCAGATGACGCTCTCAACAACAGCCCCGCGATGTACTCTTCGATCTCTGTCAGCGCGTGCCCCGCGAGCGGCGAGATCATCTCCGCTTCCAGCTTCTCGAAATTGAAACCCGCTTGTTGCATGTCGAAGAAGAACAGCCCGCGCTCCACCGCAGCAGAGCGCGGGCACTAACCCCTTGTTCGTTAAGCGACCTGTTCCAACTGCTCGATCCCTGCAAACTCGTCATCCTCTGCGTCGGGCAACTGCTCCAGCGCGTTGATGAGGGAGGCACGCTCCTTTTCATCGAAGCTGATCGCCGTGTTGATGCCGTATTTCTTGATCAGAAATTCCTTGTAACCGCTTCGGTCGTAGCCGCCGCCCTGCAATGGCTTCAGCAGTCCTTTGCGCTGCGCGATGACGTGAATGCGCTTCAAGTCGCGTTGGCGCGTGGTCAGTTCAACGCCGAGCGGCTGCGCCGTCGCTGTCTGCTTATTGAGATCGAGATCGGCGACGACACCGGGATGAAGCGGATGAAAACCCGCAGCCGTCAGCACCGCGCTGACCGCACGACCGGCAGCGAGCCGGTGCGCGTCCATGTCTTCGCGTTCATTGATAGTTGCCACGCCTGAGCGCCTGAACGTCTGCCCGCTCTTCGTGACCACCGTCGCGTAATGAACGATCTGAAGCAAAGGATCAATGAACTGATCAAAGCCCTCGTCAATCGTCTGAAGCTCAGCCGACTGCCGGGCAATGATGATCAGCGATTCAGCCGTCAGCCACGGCTCTTCAGGTTTGTCTGCGTTCAGGAAGTGAATGCTCTCTGTGTCAATCCCGTACCTGTGCGCCAGCCCTTCGGCGATTGACTGTTGTTTAAGTGTCAGCGTGCGTTGTTTCATGATTCTGCGTCTCCCTTTCGTAAGTGGCGCACGAGCGCGCCGGATAGTTTTGCTGCCAAGACGTAGCTGCGACCGCCACATCGGGAGCATGTGCCATCGCTGGTCAACAACGTCTTGAGTGGAAAAAGCGCGTCGCCCGCGCAATCGCCGCAGACGATCAAGATCGTCGTGACGACGGTGCGCGGCGCGGCGGCTCTCGAAACGGGTTCAAGTGCGAGCATTGCTTTCGTCCTCGATGTAGAGCGTGAACAGCGCGAGCGGCAGTTGCAGAGCAGTGAAGCAGTACGGGCAGTCAAAGACCTTGAACATGCCGACCTGCCTGACTCTCTTCAGCGACCAGCCGATGTCAGACTTGCCACCCTCGATTGTGTTTTTGCACTTCGGGCAACAGACGACGAGGGCAACTAGCGCCGTGTGCGTCTGCATCATGGCGGGCTGTGTTGTGCGATTGTTGGTTTGCGTTCTTGGCATAGCGTCACCCCGTCATCAGCCGACTGCCGGCTGTCTGCACGATGTCCACCATCGTCACCTCGCCGCTCACCAGCTTCACTCCGTAGCGGTCTTTGAAATAGAGAATGCGCGGGATGATCATGTCCACATGCCGGTGCACGCCGCCTGTGATGGTTGCGATCAGCGCGACAACCTCATCCGTCGCCGAGTCGCCCAGCGCACGCTGCACGATTGCCTTCACTTCCGCCGTGCCCAACTCGACCAGCGGATAGTGCATCGCCACGCGCGACGAAAGCTGCGCGCGCACGTCCTCGGTCAGCCGCGAAGTGTTAAAGAGTTCGTACAGGTCTTTCGTGCCGGACAGCACAATCGGCACACGCGCCAACTCCCACAGATGGCAGATCGAGCCGAGCGCCTTTTCGTTCAGGTAGTTTGCTTGGTCAATGAAGAGCGGGCGCGGGTTGCGCCGCAGCCGCTCGGCGATCAGGTCTTCGAGCTTCGCCGTTGGCGGTCGGTCATCAATTCCAAGCTCGCGCGCGATGCGCTGCACGAAGTAGCGCGTCGTCACATTCGCGGAGCAGAGAATCAGCACCGGCGCGGTCGTCATCTTGCGCACGGCAAATTCATTCAGACCGCGCGACTTGCCGACGCCGGGCTTGCCATAGACCACCACGATCACGTTTTCGCTGATCGCGGTCGCGCAGGCGTGCTGAAGCTGCACCCACGACCGCGTTTCCACGAACGTGTTGGCGAAGCCGTGCCGGACTGTGCCCTCGACCTGTTCACGAAACGCGCGGATGCGCTTCTCGATTGACGACGACGACGGGTTCACGCCCATCCCGCCTGACTCTTTCGGCAGGTAGTACGTGCCTTCCAGATAGGCATCGAGCGCGGTGCGCGAGACGCCGATGTAGGCGGAACGCGACAGCACCTGCGTTGTGTGATGCGGGTGCTCTTTGATGTAATCTCCGAGCCAGCGCCGCAACAGTTCATCGCCGGGCGGCGGCGCTCCGACCGGCTTGATCTTGGGATGTTGTTTGGTCATGCCGCTTTCTCTCCCTTCACTGACTTGGCGTGAACTTTGCGATAGAGGCGTTCAACCGGCAGAACCTTATAACGATCAAAACCTCTCCTGTTCCAAGTCTCTGGCTCTGTATCGAGATAAGCTGTTTTGCCGTCCTTGCTCAGAGCGACCAGAACAAACTCTCCGGGTCGATCTGTTACCTTGAATCGCTGCCCGACATCTTTCGCCATAACCTTCATTGCAATTCACCTTTCGTTTTTGCAGTTGACGTAAAAGGCTGGCGCGGCTAAAGTCTCGGAAGTGTTTCGGCTCGTAACCGAGCCAGCCCGTGAATGATCCAAAGGCTTTGCTAAGCGTCCCTTTAACGCCTGCTGAGCCTTTTGTTTTTGTTGCGATCAATGAGCGTGTCATCAATCTCCAACAGCAGATCGCGCACCATCATCAGCGCCTCGTCATCGGCGAGCGTTGCCGCATCGCCCTGCTCGGCGTAGGTCTTACCGATGATGGCCGCGACGCGATCAGGCAGCTTCGCCACCTTCATCGCGTACTCTTCAGCAGCCATCCCCTTCTCTCCCTTCTTCAGAAATCGCCTCCGTGCGAGGCGTAACAAAAACTCAAACGCCGCGCGGCGCAGCCGGCGACGGTGACTGCGCGACAAGCCGGCCGGCATCAACACAGCATTCACCCGCGCCTTGTCCTGCCCACACTGGTTGCAGAAGATGTTCAGCACGCGCGAACGTTTGCGCGCCTGAAACTCCCGCGCCGGCTTCTCAAAGCCGCACACCACGCAGCGCCGCAGCACACCACGACGAAGCGCGCGCTCAGTGCGCGTCTGTTTTCGTCCGAGATGTGCGTGCGCTCTCATGAACTAGACTCCTCCCCGCATTCCATGCACTCTCGCAAGCAGGTCGTTTACATACTCCGTAGCCATTGGGTGTGCTTTGAAAGCACGCTCACAAGCCACAGAGCAAACAACGATTGATACTGTGTCCGCCTGATCGCCTATCGGAATATCAGCCATGCGCCAGCCCTTCGCCGCGCCACACTTGCCGCAGGTGTTGCAGGTGAACACAGGCGCGTCACCTTCAATTTCGTGAAACTCCAAAGACTGAATGTTCATCAGAACCTCGGCGGAGACCGTTCCTTTTAAGGT
>QHXQ01000094.1 GCA_003223935.1 Acidobacteriota bacterium
CTTGGCGATGGCGCGCAGCCTCACTTCCTGAATGTTCATAGCCCGCTCCACGGCGGCTTCGGAGTAGTGCATCAGGTCTGGCCTCCTGACTTACTACCTTACGCCGCTGAATGCGGACAGTTGATGTGTTAATAAGAGCGGACACTTGATGTGCTAATAACAGCCCGAGATGTGGGTATTGACATCGCCGCGAGATGGGCATATCTTTGCGGCGCTTTTACGTGCGGAAGCTGCTAACGAATAGCTCCGTTAGTCTCACGTCAGTTTTTTCAATCTGCATGGTCTCCTTAAGCGGGTCTTAACTCTTGAGCATCACCCGCGAGACCGAAGCGACCATGCTTGGAGAAAGATCACCGATCACTCACTGACGACCACCCAAAGTCCCTTGCGGTCGAAACGCCGTCACGGTCACTGCCAGTTCGCTGGCATCCCGCCGACGTTGAGTGTTTGGCATCTCTCATTTACCCGGAGGAGCTTTCGACAGACGGCGGGATGTTCATCCGCCGCTCTTACACGGGAGGTGCGACGAGATGTCCGGCGAATTTTGGTTACATGACGATGGCGGCGCGCGGCGCGAAGCCTTCTCGATTGGCGAGACGGTCTTTGTCGCCGGACGCGGCTTGCGCCCGACTACGCTCTACGAGTTTGCGCTGGCGGGCGCAGGCGAGCGCAAAGATGACACGTTGCTCGCCCGCTATACGAGCGACCGGCACGGTGCGCTGAGCGCCACGCTCTGGCCTTACGTCGGCTTGCTGCATCACGGCGACAACGCGCCGACGATTGACAAAACCTGCGAATCATTCCGCGCACAGACATTCACCTTGCGCGCGTCTGCGACTGGGCGCGGCCGTGCGCGTGACGCGCACTCGATTAAGTTTGCCGTCACGCGCCGCGATGATGCGCCGCATCTCTTTTCATCCGACGCACAAGGCCGCCTTCAGACGGGCGTGCCACACGGCGACGGCGCTGTCGCGGTCGCTCTGCGCAACTTCCCCGCCGGCTGCGTGCGCGTCCTGATCGTGCGGCGGCAGTTCGGCTGGCGCGTCGGCGATCCTTTAGAGCCTGCACGCATGCGCAACGGCGCGCGCGCCGTCACGACCATCCGCCACGACGGTGCGGCGAGTCGCGTCGTCTATCTCGCGCGCAGCGCAGAACTCGCGCCCGGTAGTTATCAGTTCATCGCGCGCGCCTACCGCCCCGGCTGGTACGAAGCGGACGAGTTGACGTTGCTGCGCGACGATGTGATCTCTGATCGACGCTTCGCCTCGCTCGTCGTTCGTCGCCTGTTCGATGAGCGTTTCGACTTCGACAACGGCATCGTCTTAACGCCGCAGATCGCCGGCCGCCCGCTCGCTCATCGCCCCTATTTTTATTTCGTCAACAACTTTCCGAAAGGCACAGATGTCTATGCTGCGCTCGACCCGGACGCGCTGCCGCAAGGCTTGACGAGCCAGCGCGCCGCTATCTACGTGATCGAGCACAAGACCGCGACCGAGTGGGCGGCGTCGAGCGCGCTCGCAGACATCTCCGGCCCCGGCATGACGCCGGCCGTCAAGACCGTGCCCATCGTCGCCGGTTGCGTCAACTGGAACACGACCTTGGTCTGGCCCAATCCGCAGACAACGGGCCGTTACGACATCGTGATTGACTTCGGCAACAACGCGCCCGACCCTGCGAACTTCGTCTCCGACGCCACGCTCGACGCGCCGCTCGACATGATTGACGGCTACGTGCGCGTCGGCTTCTACGTGACCGAAGACCCATCTCTGCCCGGCCCCTTCGCCGGCAGCATAGGCCAACACGACTACGCGCTTGCCGCGATTGATGTGCCCAACACAGACGCTGGCCCCACGCCCACAGACTCTCTGCCGCTCACGGCGACGATTCGCTATCCGGCGCAGGCGAGCGGCACGGATGCCGCGTGCGCCGCAGGCGCGTTTCCGCTCATCGTCATCATGCACGGCAACTCCAGCATGGACACGTCGTATCTCGGCTACAACTATCTGCTCGAACATCTCGCCGGTCATGGCTTCATCGCCATGAGCATCTACGCGCCCGCCGGTGTGGGCATTGAGACGCGTGCGCGCGCCATCCTCGCGCATCTCAACATCATGGCGCAGAACAACGCGCAAGCCGGTCTGTTTCATAATCACATAGACCTTACACAGATCGGCATCATGGGCCATTCGCGCGGCGGCGAAGCGGTCGTGCGCGCCGCCCGCATCAACACCACGGAAGCGCTCGGCTGGCACATACGCGCTGGCATCTCCATCGCGCCGACCGACTATCACCACTACGGCGCGCCCGGCATCCCGCTCCTTGTCATCTACGGCGCAAACGACGGCGACGTGGCGGGCACTTGGCCCGACCGCACGTGCTTCAACATCTACGACGAGGCGGGCCGGCCGCGTTCGTTCATCTTCGTCTATGGCGCGACGCATGATCGCTTCAACACGGAATGGGCGTCCATCGAAAACACGACCGAACTCACGTGGCACATCACGCAGAGCGATCTGCCGCATCTGATCTCTCTGACGGATCATGAGAACGTTGCTAAAGGTTATGCGACAGCGTTTATGCAAGCTCATCTGCTCGGCCGCGATGAACAGTTGGAATACTTCAGCGCCAACTTGAAGCCGAGCCTCGTCAGCGCGATCAAAATCCATGCGTCGCACCAAGAGCCGGGCGCGCGCGTGCTCGACAACTTCGAGCAGACGCCGCACGATCCGTCATCGAACACTGCGGGCGGAGCGGTGACAACGACCGCGCTTGCACCTCTGGCTGAAGACGCTTTGCGCACGCTTGACGTGCATTCGCCGCACGTGACGAGTGGCGGGCGGATCGTCTGGCAGAGCAGTGCGGGCATTTATTTAAGCCATGTGCCGGCGGCGGCGAAAGATGTGTCGGGCTTCGATGTCCTCTCTTTTCGCGTCACGCAAAAGTTCGGCAGCTTGCAGAATCCGCCGGATCAACCGCAGGATTTCTTTGTGCGCCTGACAGACGGCGGCGGTAAGTCGCGCGCGATCCGTGTCAGCGCGTTCACGGATATTCCGTATCCATACGTGCGCGGCGAAGCCGATTTGATCAAGTCCGCGCTCAAGTCTGTGCGCATCCCGCTCGCCTCTTATGCGATCGCGAATCTCGGCGTGGACGATGTTGACTTGACCAACCTGCAATCGGTCGCATTTGAGTTCCATGCGGATTCGACCGGCGAGATCGAGATTGACGACATCGAGTTCAGCGCCTGAGCCGACGACAGAGTTAAGTTGCCCGGCGGCGCGGAGAATTGTTTATGGCGATCCACGAGTTAGCTTTGAGCCATTACGAAGCGGAGAAGGTGCTGATGCCTTCGGAGCGTGGCGAGAAGATCGTCGAGGCTGTGCGCGTCACGGTCTTCGGCTCGAACTTTCCGCAGCGTGCGGTCGAGCCGGAGTTGTACGTCGGCAAAGCGCGCGCGCGGCGCGTCTCGATCTCGCGCGACGAGCGCAGTCTGCGCGGTTACTTCTTCAACGTGCCGGCGGATGGCGGCGCGGTGCGCGTGAGCTATCCTGAGAGTCAGGAGGGCGTGCTGCGCGAGCCGTTCGCGCGCGCACGGATTCGCCCGCTGGCGAAAGAGTGCGAAGGGAGATAAGGATGCCGCGCGCGCACGAAGAACTGATCAAGCAACTGCTGGCAGAGTTGACGCCCGACGAGACCAACAACGGCGTCGTCTATGTCACCGCGCAGCCGATAGCGGCTGGCACTGAAATAAAGTTGCCGCGCTTGACGATTAACGTCGAAGCAGATTCGCTCCTCGCTTTCGTTGACCGCGAGCCGGCGGCCAACTGGACGCACTCGTGCCGCTACCTGCTCATCAACTGCGCCACCGGCGCAACGCGCTCCTTCGAGGCCCAACTGCCGCCGTTCGGCCAACAAGCTCAGACGGGCGCGTGGCGCGTCGCCTACAAAGCGCCGGCAGTGCCGGATGCGCTCTTAGCTGTTCCGCAATAGACGAGTCTGGGGGTCAAGGATCAAGGGGAGACGCCTCGATGATCAAACAGGGCCGATGCTTCGTTTGCGCTCGTCCATCTGCGTTTCGGCGCGGGCGCACACGAAACGCGGCCCACGTTAATGCTTCCTCGCTAGCCACACCCTAAGGAGGTGAGACAATGCCGAGTAAAAAGTCTTCAAGTAAACGAAGCGTGAGCAGAGGCCCGCTGAGCGAACGCCAGCCGACGGTGAAAACCTCTGAACTGTTCCAGCGCATCCAAGCGCACGCCTTCGATGAGATGCAGTGGTCGAGATTGCAGACAACCAATCTCTATCTCGATCAGCGAATTTACAAACCCGGCGAACAGATCGGCCCGCGCCGACAGAACATCGTGGCCGAGCGGCCGAGCGTGCTCGTCTTCGCCGACGACGATCCGCAGGCGAACTTCGCGCACCCATGCCGTTATCTGCTCTACGACGCGGAGACCGGCGAACCTGATCGGGAAGTGCCCGCGCAGTTCCCGCCATTCGTGAAAGCGCAGCCCAAGACGCTGCAAGCCTTCCACGAGCCGGTGCGTTTCACCGAAACTACGATCTACCGCGTCAGACCTTGGCCGCCTTTTCGCTGCCCGATCATTCTGCCCAGAGGCGAGCGGTACGCGATCCTCTATTCAGGCATGTCGAACAAGCGGCACTTAAACGACATGGAGTTTCTCTACCGGACGCTGATCGACCTGTACGATTTCAACCCGAAAAACATCTACGCGCTCAGTTACGACGGCACGCTCAATACACAGGACGGCGTGCAGGTGCACTGGCCCGGCGATGGAACTAACTACCGCATCAAACTCACCGGCTCAGGCACGCGCGCAGACTTTGAGGCGGCCGTCAACAACCTCAAAGGCCGGATCAAACGCGACGACCTGCTGCTCATCCATACCAACAACCACGGCGGCTACGATGGGACGCCGGGCACGGCCAATCTTTGCACGTATCCGAGTTGGGACGGGTACTACGCGAACGACTTCGCCAGCAAGGTGGGCGAGTTGCCCAAGTTCCACAAGCTGATCGTGATGATGGAGCAATGCCACGCGGGCGGCTTCAACAACCCGATCATCGCCCACAGTCCGGCTGACGCCACGAGCGTCGCTTCAGCCGCGACCGAACCGAATAACTCTTACGTCACGGCCGATGGCAACTGGGATCCATTTGCCCGCGACTGGATCGCCGCGCAAGCCGAGCACACAGCCTTCGGCGGCGCGTTGGCCTTCGATGCGGATACGGACGGCGACGGCCGGATCGAAGCCGAAGAAGCTTTCGCCTACGCCGACGCGGTGAAAGACCCACGCGATACGCCAAACTTCAGCGAGAGTTCTGAGGAGGGCGGCGACATCACGCTCGGTCAGGAGTTCGTTATTTGGTGGTGGTGGTGGTGGTGCGACATCTTCCATCGCCTCTTCTATCCGATCTACATCAAGCTGCCGCCTGAAGAATATCTGCGCGGCATACGTGCGCTCCAACCAGAACTCGCACAGTTGGTCACTTCGCTCGATGAGCGCGCGCTCAGCCTGCGCGAAGAGTTCTCGCAACAACTTGAGGAGCTAGCCACCAAAGGCTTCCGCAGCAAGGGGCGTTAACCTTTGCGCCAACCCGACGAGCGCGCCCGCCGTTTGCAGCGGCGGGCGCGCTCGTCGTCTGCTCTATGTATCTCACGCACGTCTGATGAACTTTGCGGCGAGCCAGCCGACGAGAATCAACGCCGAGAGAATGAGCCAGTTGTAGCGACTGCCGTAGGTCGCGGTCGGAAAGTGATTGCTGATCATGGTGAAGACTGCGGGCACGACCATGAAAGTGTTCTGCTTGGAGCGCAGCTTGGCGCGGGCGGCTAGTGCAGCGTCGGGCAGCTGACCGACTTTGGTAGCAGCGATCATTTTGCGTTGCGCTGGCAGGATACGCATCCAGACGTTCGCGGCCATCAACGTGCCAAAGAGCGCGCCCATCTGTATGTAAGCCGCGCGTCCGCTCAAGACGTGCGTCGTCAAATACGCGACGCCGACAAGCAGCGCGTAGCCGAGGCACGCAAACGCGATCTCATTCTTGCCGAGCGGCGACAGCATCAAGAGATCATAGACAACCCACGCGAGGACGAGCAGCCCCGTGCTGAAGGCGATGGCGTAAGGCAGGCTGATGTCGCGCACGTCCGGGTCTATGAGCGCGCCGCCGAGATAGTAAACGAGCACGAGCAGCACAACGCCGCTCAGCCACGTCAGCGCCGCCTCCCAACGAAACCAATGGAGCGTGTGCGTGCCCGGCGTCTTCTGTTTCTCGACGACGTAGAAGCCGCCGCTATGCACCATCCAGACCTGCGCCAGTTCGCCCGCGCGCGCTGCCCGTTCGCTCTCAGACAGACGCGCGTCGAGCCAAGTGAAATAGTAGGTCGTGCCGATCCACAAGATGCCGGCGAAGACGTGAAACCAACGCGCGCAGAGATTGAGCCATTCGCTTACGTTCGGGGGGATGCGCATCATTAACTCCCGCGATAGGTGGAGTAGCCGAAAGGGCTGAGCAAAAGCGGCACGTGATAATGCTGCGCCGCATCTCGGACGATAAAACTGATCACGACTTGCGGATAAAAGCTCTCGATGTTGCGCGCGGCGAAGTATGCGCCCGTCTCGAACGTCAGACGATAAACTCCGGCCGCGAACGCAAAATCATCCGGCAACAAATCCTTGAGCCGCCCGGCCGCGTCCGTTGTGCCCTGCCCCAACACTTGCCAGCCTTGATCGGATTGCAACTCAAGTGTGACCGCGACATTGGCCGCCGGCCGGCCGTGTGACGTATCGAGAATGTGCGTTGTAATCGCGCTCATATCGTTAACAGTTTTTCCAATCTGAGGCGCATGATCTTGCGTTGCTCGTCGGCGGCGTTGCGCAGTTCGATGCCGGGGTCGTTGGGCAAGCGCGCGCGCAGGAGCACTAGCATCTGCGCGGCCGTCTTCCCTGTCGCGCAGACGATGAAGATGTGACCGAACTTCTCTTCATAGACGCGATTGGCCTCGGCCAGTTCGTTGAGTGTTGCTTGCTCCGCGTCGCGCGTGCCCGCTTGCTCTTGCTCCGACCAAGCAGCGGCGTGCTCGCTCTGTGGCTTTGCCGCCCGTCGTTCACCGATCTTCGGATGACTTGCAAACGCTTCGTGCCAATCGCGTGTGCCGAGCGACCACCACACTTGCTCGGCCGTCAACATCAATTCTGCCAAATCCTCGAACGGCCGGCGCGCCACCATCTCCCGCGCCCATTCTCGCGCGCCGCAGCACTTGAGCAGTTCGCTCTCGGCTGTCGCCGCATCGAGCGCGTTCAAGCGGGCCAGCCCTTCATGCGTCGCCATCTTCGACGCTCCCGTAAAGCCGCAGACGACTGACGCCGCCATCCGGATAGATATTGAAGCGCACGTGCGTGATCGCGCTCGTATGTTGCAACTCTTCGCCGAACAGGTGGCGCGTGTGCGCTTGCAGCTTCGTGCGCGGCAGCAGTTCCGTCCAAACGCAGGCGGCGCGCGCCTCTGCGTCCGCCGTCCAATCGGGCGCGGCGCAAGCTTCGAGCGAACAACTGTCTGGATAATTGCCTTTGAAGTGCGACGTGTCCACTTCGATCTGTTCGATGCGCCCGCGCCGACCGAGTTTGATGACGACCCAATCATAACCGGGGCCGCGTCGCCGCTTTGTCTCCCAACCGTCGCTCATGTTCACACCGCGACCGGGCATGATCAAATTATGCCGATGACCAAAGAACATGTCGCTGCACGCGAGCACAAGGCCGCCATGCTCGACCGCAGCGAGATCGACAAGTCCACCGCCGTGCGTGATGCGCGCCCAATCCGGCGCGACCTCGCCATAGACGCGCAGACGCGCCACACCGCCATCGGGATAAATTTTGAAGCGCAGATGCGTGACGCGCTCGTCGTGTTGCACCGAGAACGGATTGAGCGAGTCGCCTTTGAGTTGCGCTTGCGGCAACACCTCAATCCATTCGGTCGCTGCGCTTAACAACTGTTCGACGTCTGGTTGACCGGCAACCGCGCAGGCTTCAATCGAGCACTGCTCAGGATAGTTGCCTTTGAAGTGCGCCGTGTCAACGACCACGCCGCGAATGATGCCCGACAGCCCTAGACGGACGAGACACCAATCGAAACCGGGCGTGCGCCGCCGCCGCGTCTCCCAACCATCCATCCACTTGCCGCGATCCGTGTACTTGCCTTCGATGAAGACGGGCGCGGCCGGTTTCAACAGATGCTCCTTCGGTGCGAAGAACTCATCGTTCGCATAGAGCACCGCACCGCCGAGTCGCTCAGCAGCAAGGTCAACTAACTCTGTGAAATCCATCAAGCAGCACCTCGCATGAGTAGTGCACCCGTAGCTTCGGTCAAAAACTCGCCGCGCTCATAAATCTTCACACCGCGCAAAAATGTCATCTCAACTACACCACGTAAAACTTGACCGGCATACGGCGTCAGCTTGTGCTTGTGATAAAGCATCTGGGCTTCGACACGCAACGACGATTCAGGTTTGAAGATCACCATGTCCGCATCGCAGCCGACCTTGATCGCGCCCTTCTGTTGTTCCAGCCCGACGAGCCGCGCAGGTCGGGCCGCGAGCCAGTCGAACATCTGTCGTAGATCAAACTTGCGCGCATGTGCCTGCGACCAGATGATCGGCAGACGCAGTTGCAATGAACTGATCCCGCCCCATGCTTGTAGAAAATCGCCCGCCTCGCGCCGCTTCATCTCCGGCGGACACGGCGAATGATCCGAGACGATCATGTCAAGCGTGCCATCGTTGAGCGCGCGCCAAAGTTCTTCTCGGTTCGCGCGCTCGCGGATTGGCGGGCAGCATTTAAACTCGGTCGCGCCGTCTGGCACATCCTCGGCCGCGAACGTGAGATAATGCGGACACGTCTCAGCCGTGAACGGCAAGCCTTCCTCTTTTGCCGCGCGGATTAACTTCAACGAAGTCGCAGACGAATGATGCACGATGTGCACACGCGCGCCCGTCGCGCGGCACAGACGGATCATCAACGCGACGGCTTCGTCTTCGGCCGCTTTCGGCCGCGAGTTGAGAAACGTCGCGTAACAACGCGGATCAGCTTGCGTTCGCTGCTCTGCCGCCAACGCCGCATCAATCGGCGCGGGCAGTTCGGCGTGCACGATGAGCAACGCGCCCAAACGCGCAAGCTCAGGCATCGCGGCGCGCAAGTCCGTTTCGGTCACGTGCGGAAACTCGTCCACGCCCGACGGCACGAGGAAACATTTGAAGCCGACGACGCCAGCCGCGTGCATGCGCGCGAGTTCGTCCGTGTTGCCCGGCACGACGCCGCCCCAAAAGCCTACGTCAACGAAGCATTGCGCGCGCGCTGCCGCGAGCTTCGTGTTCAACCCTTCGAGCGTCGTAGTCGCGGGCACACTGTTGAGCGGCATCTCGACGAGCGTCGTCACGCCGCCCGCCGCAGCCGCGCGCGTCGCCGTCGCAAAACCTTCCCACTCTGTTCGTCCCGGCTCGTTGATGTGCACATGCGTGTCCACCACACCCGGCGCGACGACCGTCTCGTCGTCCGCTTCGATCAACTCACAACCGCGCGGCACATCATCGAACGAACCGACGGCGACGATGCGCCCATCATGGACGTGCACGGAGGCCGACGCGACCACATCTGGCAAAACAACGCGGCGTGCGCGTATGACGAGTTCAGGCGCGTTCATGTGTGCTTTAGTTGTCGCAAGAAATCCGCCAGCAAGTTGGCCGCAACGTTAAGCCGATAGTCAGCAGTCGAGCGCATGTCATCAATCGGTGTGATCTCAGTCATCAACATTTCGCGCGCTGCTTTTGTAGTCGCTTCATCAATCGTCTGATTGCGCAACAACTCTTCCGTCTGCGTGCAACGCACGACGGTTGGGGCGACGCTGCCGAGCGCGAGGCGCACGTCGGCGATGCGGCCGTCATTCATGCGCGCGCCGGCCGCGAAGCAGACCTTCGAGATCGCCTGTGCTTTGCGTGTACCAACCTTGCGATAGTAGGTTTTGAGATCGCCGGTCGTGCGCGGCAGACGTATGCGCGTGAGCAGTTCATCGGATTGCATGTTCATCTGCTTGTAGCCGGTGTGAAACTCGCGATAAGGCAACAGGCGTGTGCCGCGCGTGGAGACGAGTTCGAGTTCGGCGTCGTAAACAAGCAGCGCGGGCGGCGAATCGGCGGCGGGCGAAGCGTTGACGATGTTGCCGCCGAGCGTGCCGCGATTCTGGATGGCGATGCCGCCGGTCTCGCGCGCCGCCGCGCCGAGCAGTGGGAACTCGCGCCGCATCGTCTCGTCGCGTTGCACTTCTGTGTAGGTCGTGAGCGCGCCGAGCGTGACGTGATCGTTTGCGACCTCGATGCCTTTGAGTTCGGGCAGATGCCAGATGCTCAGGAATTTTCTGTGCGTGAGTAGGCCCGCTTCAAGCAGCACCATCAAATCTGTGCCGCCCGCAAACGCGCGCCACCCGCCCGGCTCGCGCGCTAACAGTGCGAGCGCGTCTGTGAGACTGCGCGGGGCACGCAGTTCATAATCTGGCAGATAGGCTCTCAACTTTTAATGTCCGCGCGTTGGCAAGCGCGCACGACTGCGTCGAAGATTTTCATGTAGCCAGTGCAGCGACAGAGATTGCCCGCGAGACCGTTGCGTATGTCGGCTTCGGTCGGCTGCGGCGTCTGTGCCAACAGATTCACCGCCGCCAGCACCATGCCCGGCGTGCAGATGCCGCACTGCGCGCCGCCCGTTTCGATGAACGCCTGCTGCACCGCATGAAGCTGCACACCGTCAGCGATGCCTTCAATCGTTTTGATCTCCGCGCCCGCGACTTGCAGCACAGGCACGAGACAACTGTTGACCAACACGCCGTCAACGAGCACAGAGCAAGCGCCGCACTCGCCTTCGCCGCAACCCTCCTTCGTGCCGGTCAACCGCAACTGCTCGCGCAACACGTCGAGCAGCCGCGCCAATGGGTGCGCCGTAAGCATGCAGCTTTGGCCGTTGACCGTGCAAGTCACGTTAACTTTGCTTGTGGTCTCTGTGCTCATGCGGTTTGATTGAGTGCCTGCATCAATGCTTCTGGCAGCAACGGCACGTGATTGAAGGCAACGCCCGTTGCATGTTCAATCGCGTTCAGGATCGCGGGCGCGCCGCCGTCCATCGGCAACTCGCCGATGCCTTTCGCGCCGGCCGGGCCATAAGCGTAAGGCTGCTCCTCAAAGTAAACACGAATGGGCGGAATGTCGGCCGAGGTCGGGATGATGTAGTTGGTCATCTGATTATTGAGCATGCGCCCCTCAGACCAGACCACATTCTCGTAGAGCGTGAAGCCGATGGCTTGCGCCACGCCGCCCTCGATCTGTCCGGCCGCTAAGACGGGATGCACAACCTTGCCGACCTCTTGCAGCGCGACGAAATCTTCGACGCGCGCTTCATACGTCAGCATGTCAACCGTCACTTCTGCGACATAGACCGCCCAAGCATACGCGCCGTAAGCGTCGCCTTGATATTTGCCTTCGTCCCAGTTGATGCCGGGCGGCGGCTTGTACTGGCTGAAAGATTTCAACAGCCCGAACTGCTCCACGTGCCGCCGACAGGCTGCGCGCCAATCGTCCGTCGTGTAGTTTGCTTTGAGCAGTCCGCTATTCTGCAAGGTCTGCTTGAGACCGAGCGCGGCCGATTCAACCAACTTGCCAACGATCATCGTCGTGCGCGAAGCGACCGTCGGGCCGCTGTTCGGCACGTTGCTCGTGTCGGGCTGCGCCACTTCAATTAGATCGAAATCGATCTGCAACGCGTCGGCCGCGATCTGCGCGAAGATCGTGTTCGTGCCCTGTCCGATCTCCGTGCTGGCAGCAAGCAGGCGCACGCGCCCGTCCGCGCCTGCCTCCGCGCCGACGATTGATTGCAGATAGACCTCGCCCGATCCCGTGAAGCCTGCGCCGTGCATGAACGAGGCAAAGCCGATCCCGCGCTTCAAACTTCGCCCTTCATTCGCGCGCGCGAAGCGTTCGCGCTTGGCTTGATAATCAGTTAATTCGAAGGCGCGCGCGAGCAACCCTTCCATGTCCACCGGCTCGCGGATCACTTGCCCGGTCGCGGTCGTCTCGCCTTCGTGAATGAAATTGCGCCGACGAAACTCCGCCGGGCTAAGACCGACAACTTGTGCGACCTTGTCCAGATGTCGCTCAAGCGCGAAGATTGATTGCGGTGCGCCGAAGCCGCGAAACGCGCCGTGCGGCGGCACGTTCGTGGCAACCGCGTGCGCGTTGATGCGCACGTTCGGGCAATTGTATGGCCCCGCCGCGTGGATCGTGCCGCGCGAGAGGACGACCGAAGAGAGCGTGGCGTATGCGCCGCCGTCAATCACGAACTCGATCTCCATGCCGAGCAGTTTGCCGTCCTTGTTGACGGCCGTGCGATGGCGTGTGCGCGACGGATGGCGCTTCGTTGTAGCGACCATGTCTTCGGCGCGGTCGTAGATGATCTTCACGGGCCGCCCGCCCGCCTTCCAAGAGAGCAGCGCGGCGTGGCCCGCGATCATCGAAGGATACTCTTCCTTGCCACCGAAGCCGCCGCCGGTCTCCGTCTGAATCACGCGAATCTTCTCTTCGGGCAGCGCAAACAGTTTCAAGAGCGCCTTGTGCACGTAGTAAGGGCATTGCATCGAACCCCAGACCGTGACGCCCGCGTCGGCGTTCGCCACCGCGATGACGCCGTTCGGTTCGATGTAGAGTTGCTCCTGCGCGCCCGTGCGATACTCGCCTTCAATGATAAAGTCTGCTTGCGCCCACACCTCGTCAACGTTACCTTTGTTCACCTGATAAGACTTGAAGATATTATCCTCACCCCAGATGATCTCCTTCTTCGCCAGCGACTCTTCGAGCGTGAAGATCGGCGACAACGGCTCAACGTCAAACGTGACTGCGCGCCGGGCTTTTTCGAGCAGGTGTTTGTCTGCGTGCGCGAGCAGCAGAATCGGTTCTTCGGCGTGATTGATGAACTTGGCGACGAGATAAGGTTGATCGAGCAGGATGAGCGCGACACAGTTCTCGCCCGGAATGTCCGCCGCCGTGACGACGACGAACTCGTCCCAAGGAAGCCCTGCGCCAAACTTGATCTCACGGATGCGCCCGCGCGGCACAGCGCTGCGCACGGTCGCGCCGTAGAGCATGCCGTCCATGCGCAGGTCGTCTATGTAGCGCGCCGCGCCTGTGACTTTCGCGCGTCCTTCTTTGCGTGGGACGGGCTTGCCGACGATCTTTGTTTGTGTGTCTGTTTGATTCGACATCGGTCAGCGAAGTGGCTGCTATTCTGCTTGCGCGGCCGGCTCTAAGTCAATCGGCCAATGAAGCGTGCGCCGAGCATGCGCAATTATGTTAGCACGAGCCAGCGCCTTTGAATCTTCGGCTGCTGTGCTAGACTAAAACGCGAACAGTGATCGGCAACGTCGAAGAGCGAGCACACCACCTACGCACGCGCGTCCGCTACGGGCAACGCCGTCTGAGACGGCTCTCACGCACGGCGACGCTCGGCGGTATCTTTCTCTCATTCTTGAAAATCGGTGCGACCGGTTTTGGCGGCGGCCTCGCCGTCATCGCGCAGATCAGACATCTCGCCGTCCACAAACGCGATTGGTTCACCGAGCATGAGTTCGCCGAAGCGTTCGCGCTCGCGCAGAGTCTGCCGGGCACGAACGCGGGCAATATCGTCGCGTATATCGGTCTGCGTCTGCGTGGTTGGCGCGGCGCGGCGGTGGCGCTGGGCGCGTTCATCCTACCCTCGACGCTGCTGATGGTCTTGCTCGCGATTCTCTATCGCCACCTGCGGCAGTTGCCCGACACCGAACGACTCTTTCACGGCCTTAACGCCGCCGTCGTCGCGCTCATCGTCGTGACCGCTTGGCGCATGGGCCAGCGCACGCTCAACAGACGCTGGCAATGGGCCATCGCCATCCTCTCATGTCTCGCCGTCGTCATCCTTAGCGCAACGATCATCGAAATAATCCTCGGCGCAGGTTTGATCGGCATCTACATTGATTCGTTTGCTGAACGACGCTGGCAGCGTTGGCGACGCATACGTCGCCGCGCGGCGGCGCGCCGTGCGTATCTCGCAGAGGTCGAGAGCAAAAATTTCGTCGGCGGTTATTTGACGCGCGCGTTAGCCGATGAGCGCGTGCGCTTGGCGCAGGAGCGCGCGCAGCTTGAGGCCGATATTCACGACACGACCGCGCCTGAGCTGTTCGATGATGATGAGGCCGATGCGACGGATGAAGCGGTCAGACCCATAGAACGCGGCGCGCGCGGGCCGAAACTGCGCGCGGTCGGTGTGCTCGCCGTAGCGATGCCGATCTTGGCGAAGCTCGGTCTGCTCATCGCGCTCTCGGCGATCTTTTTGCGCATCGGCGCGGTCACGTTCGGCGGCGGCTTCGTGATGGTGCCGCTCATCAAAGCCGAAGTGGTTGACAATCATCACTGGCTCACATCGCAGGAGTTTGCCGATGCGACCGCGCTCGGACAAGTCACGCCCGGCCCTGTGCTCATCACGGCGACGTTTATCGGCTATCGCGTCGCCGGCACACTCGGCGCGCTCGTCGCCACCGTCAGCGTATTCTTGCCGGCCTTCTTGATGACGCTTGCCGCCGGTTCATCTCTGCGGCGCTTCCGCGCGAACCGGCAAGTGCAAGCGTTCCTGCGCGGTGTCACGCCTGCGGTCACGGGGCTGCTCGTCGCCGCCGCATGGAGCATCGGGCGCGCAGGCATACACACTTGGATGGGTGTGACGCTCGCCATCATCGCTGCGCTCGTGCTCTTGCGCTTTCGCCTCAACGCCCTCTGGGTCCTGCTCGGCGCAGGCGCGCTCCGGCTGTTGCTCGGTTTTGTGTTTGGCTGAGCGGCGACCAAATGATTGGCAAACTATTTAGCCTTGTCTGCTGACGAATGCTTGTTTATCCGGGAGGGTCAAATCTTTGTAAAGTAAGCTGAGGCTTGTGCGCAAACGAATGGCGCTGCGGTAATGTGCTTACGCTTTTACGCTCGCTGCGCGTCTGTTGCCAGCCTGATCTTTGCGTCCCGCAAGGCCGCGTCATAGAAATCTTCCAAACTCGAATTGCATCCGCGCAGGCCAGCCACCACACGCTCTGTCCAAGTGAGGTATTCGACCCGCCGCTCGAAGGGCCAGTGCGCCGGTGGCGCATAAGCTACGTCGTACACGTTCCAAGCCTTATCGGCCAGCCTGATCAGTTTCGCCCCGTGGGACAGTTGCGGAGCACGCTCGACCTGCAAGCGCTTCCGCTCAGGCTTCGGTAAACTCTTATCATCCGTGACCTCGGCCACGAGCGTGCTGACCGCGCGGCCAAAGACGCGCTCGATCTCCGCCAATGAAGCGTCTGTGTCCTCGACCGTGTCGTGCAGGATGCAGGCCAAGATCACGTCCAATTCGTGCACGCCCCCTTGACTCCACAGCGTTTCGACGACTTTGATCGGATGATTAATGTATGGCGTCTGCTCGCTGTCTTTGCGACGCTGCCGCCGATGTTTGTCGGCGGCGAATGAAAGGGCGCGAAAGATTTTCGTGATCTCGCCATCGGTAAACATCTGATGCCTCCGGCCTATTGGACTCAGACAAGCAGATTGGGCCAAAGAGAATGCACCGTATGACTGCGGCCCGTAAAGCCGCACAGGTGCGCAGACACAAGTCCGCGCCGCCGCCCGCGAGCAATTTGTTAATCCTGCGCTAACGCTTTCGTTTCCGTGTGGTAGGAGAATTTGCCTGTTGCGCTGAGTTGCGGCGGGTCGTCCGTCGGGCCTGAGCCGATGGGCGGGCGGGCCGTGCGCGCCGGCCGCGCACTTTTACTACTGGCGTGAACAGCCACGCTTCCGGCACGTTGGCGATCTCGCACCGCTTGAAGTCACCCATCATGCTAACCCGGCGATAGGCCGCGCGGTTGAGCCGAATGCAACCCGCCGCATTCTTCGCACGAGCCATCACCATCATCTCCCTCATTAAATCACCTAGCACACTCGTCTGCGCGCAATCTCCGACGATCCGCCCGACCAATGCCGGCCCACATGCGATCCCAGCATTCATGCACAACTGAAGATCATGTGCGCGGTTGAAGGCAGCGAGCGCTTCACTGACGGCCGTGGCCGCTTGCAACGCGCGCTGCACATGGTCAGTGTGTCGTTGCGGATAGCCGAACAATGTCGTGACCTTGCCGCCGACATAACGATCCACCACGCCGCCGCGCTCATAGACTGCCTGCCGCACCAACCGATACCAGCTTTCAAGCAGGAACGCGATGCGACCCGGAAGCAGCGTCTGACAAAGATCGACCGAGAAATCCACGAGCTTGAAGCAGGCGACCGTGACCTCCAATTCTTCAAGCAATGATTCACTGGCCGCCGGTGCAGGACGCACGGGCGCAGACTCTGCTCCCATTTCGGCGCGCGCCCCTTTTATCTCCTGCTCGCATGCGGCCAAGGCTAGCTCGAATTCTGTGCCGTTCTGCGGCCGGCGGGCCGGGTCTTTTGCCAGCATGCGCTCGATCAGGTCTGCGAACGAGCGCGACACACCGGGCGCACTGTCAATGATCGGCGGCGGCGGCTCGTGGATGTGTTTCGATAGTATCTTGTAGGCCGAATTGGCGGTGAACGGCACGCGCCCTGTGACCATCTCGTAAGCGAGCACGCCGAGCGAGTATATATCCGTCGCGCAGGTAATCTGCCGCCCTTCAGCCTGCTCCGGGGCCATGTAGGCGGGCGTGCCGAAGATATCACCTGTGTCGGTCACCTTCAGCGCGCCGGGGTTCAAATCTTTAGCGATACCGAAATCACCGAGCACGACACTCTCGTCGTGTCTCAGGAAGACATTGCCGGGTTTTACATCGCGGTGCACGATGCCCTTCGCGTGCGCGTGGCCGAGCGCGCTCGCCACAGCCCGCAAGATGCTGATCGTTTTCGCAAATGGCAGTCGTTGGCGAGCTAGCACGTTGTCTAAGGGCAGTCCTTCGACATATTCAAGCGCAAGATAGTAGAGGCCTCTGGCGCAGTCGAAGTGATAGACCTTGACGATGGACGAGTGCGATAGCATGGCGAGTTTCCGTCCCTCGTCAGCGAATCGCTGCGCTATGTCTTCACGGGCCGCCACCTCTGGGTGCAACACTTTGAGCGCAACTTTTCGCGCCAGCCGCTTCTCGATAGCTTCATAGACTACTCCCATCCCGCCTCTGCCGAGTTCTCGCACAATCTCGAAATCCCCGATAGTTTTCATCATGGTGACACTCCATAGCTCGTCGGCAGGCACAGATTAAAGCTGTACCTGTCGGGATGACCATAGCAAGTGACGGGACTGGCAGTGAGGAGCAGGAACTCTGGCTAAGACTCAAGCCTCACTCTTCGTCTGTCCGCTTACGTTTCTTCCAGTAGATCGTGAGCACGCCCGGCCGTTTTGCCGACTTGGCTTCGTCTCGCTGCTTACGCTTCCGCTTTGAACTTTGTGTGAGCACTGTCGTCGCCCCTTTCGCAGCTTGCTGCCGACGAGCCTTGGCTGGCGATGGCATTATGGTGCCGCCACACTCCGCACAAAAGGCTTTCTTCTCAGAGACTGACGCACCACACTGAGGGCATGTTTTCATGCGCGCAAAATACTCCTTGAACAATACGGCGTCAAGAGCCAGTTCGCGCTTGCTGGAGCTTAGAGTAGCGGAGCAAGACGGCCGGAGATGTCGATCTAACTAGCCACCGAAGCTGCGGCGGATCAGGTATGTGGCTTTGATGAAGAAGACGCGACCGTTGCGCCGGAAGCCGGGTTCGAGCCGACCGGAGAAGGGGTTGAAGCCGTTGCGATTGAGGTCGTCGTTATAGCCGATATAGAAAGCCGTGCCGGGATTCGGCGTGTAGCCCAAGAGAAACTGGCCACGCACGCTTGACGCGAGCGTGTCGTAATCAATGCGGGCGCGCGCGAACGTGAAGCGCGTGAACTGATAGGTGGCGCGCAGGACGTAGATGTTATCGTCGAATGCAATGAGACCCGTGTCGTAGCGCCGCAGCCGCGCTTTAGTGTAGTTGAGCGAGGTGCGCAGGGCGTTGGTCGGTTGATAGGTGAAGCCTGCGTCTATGTCGAACTCTGTGCCGGGGCCGGGGTCTTGGAGGCCGAGACAAGCGGCGGGTTGATGTTCACCTTCGCAGAAGCCGGCCGCTTGCACTTCGCGTTGGCCTAATGCGGCGAGGCTGACGCGCGGGAAGCGCGGGCCGGCACCGAAGTCGAAGTCGAACGCGCCGTGCCGGTCGTTCATGAAGATGAAGCCGGAGTATTTTTTGCTGAACGTCTTGTCGAGTTCAAACAGGATCGCTTTGTGGCGGGCCTGCCGTTCCTGATCTTGGCCGGCGAATTGGCCGCCGAACTCTTGGGCGAACAGGCGTTCATAGCCGATGTTCGTGCCGATGAAGAGATAGGTTTGGCCGGCGAAGGTAAAGTTGAAGTTAGTGCCGTTCGTCCAGTCTTGTTGGCGGCCCTGCCAATCGAAATCCGAGTACATGAAATCCTGCAAGCGCCAAGAGATAAACTTGGCCTTCGGTTTCGGATCATTGCTGATGCGCCCAGCGAGAAACGCATTGTTGGTGTTGGTGCGTTGGGTGAAGCCTACATCGGCGCGATAATCGCGCGTGCGCCCGTTGCCGTTGAAAGTCCAACCGTAATGGCGTTTGGTCACGTCATAGATGTAAGAGTAAGCGAAGCCTTTTTTGTTGAAGCAGCCGAGTTGGAGCGCGGCGGTTGAGAAATCGCGCGTGCAATCGCGCAACGTCGTGCCGATGACCTCGAAGCCGACGACGGTGGTCGGATTAGTTTTGAAACGACCGTCGAAGCCGATCAGTTGATTATGATGTTGGATGAAATTGTAGCTCGTGGCGAACATGCCGACGGTTGATTCGCGCCCCACGTCGTGCTTGAGCCGCAAGACGCCGATGAGCGCGTTCCGGCCGTTGATGTTATCGAGCAAGTCTTGAAACGCTGCCTGTTTCTGTTGGCGCACAACCGGGTCAGGCTCACTGATGATGTCGCGGCGGCGTTCGTCCAACTCGTCTTCGCTGAAGTTGCCGGGCGCGTTGTCGGACGCGAGGATGAGACCGAAGGTGTTGCGCCCGCGTTTGCCTGTCAGCTTCGCGGCGAAGTCTGGGTCAATGATGGCGCGCGTGTGGACGACCGTGTTGTTCGTGTCGAAGATGTCTTTGCCTTCGAGGAAGAAGGGGCGCTTCTCCTCGAAGAAAATGGGGAAGCGTTGATTGGCCGTGACGACTGTGGCATCCGCTTCGACCTGCGCGAAGTCCGGGTTGTAAGCGAAGTCGAGCGTGACGGTCGGCGTCAGACTGTATTTGGCCGTCAAACCGATATCGGCTTTGATCGGACGATTGACGAAGCGGCCGGTATCAACGACCGGCGCGCTCATTTGCGGAAACGGTGCGGGCGGGAAAGCATGGACGCGCCGGCCCGTCTCAGAGACAGTGATGCTTGGGATCAACTCAAGCGTGCGTTCGGTCGAGATGCCTTCGAGGCCGGTGATGTGCCCTTCTTGATTGAGATTGCCGGAGATGTCGCGCGAGATGGGTACCCATGAATCAAGCTCGTCATTCAAGCGATCAATGTTGCGCCAGATGTGTATGCCCCAAAGTTTATTTTTGCCTGCCTCATAGCGCAGCGACTTAAAAGGGATCGCGACTTCAACCACGAAGCCGTCGTCGGTGAGCATGCCCTTCGACTCCATCACGATGTCCACGCTGTAATCCGTGTTCCCGTCCGCAGTCGTAATGCCATCCTGCTGGACGCCGAGCGGATTCCAACCGAGCACGTAAGCCTTGCGCTGATCATTGAACGTGTCGAGCAAGACGCGCACGTTGTCTTCGCCAAAGACGTTGTCGCGCTTGGCGATGGTCGCGCGCACCTTCGTCGGATCGTCGTAACAATGGAAGGCGAAGTAGAGGTAATGCGCATCGTAGCCGATGTAGGCATCGGTCGGCTTCGAGGGCGCGATGTTGTCGCCCGGCTGAATCTGATAGAAGTCTTTGAAGACGGCGGCCGTTTTCCAGACCGCGTCATCGAGTTTGCCATCAATCACGGGCGCGGTCTCGAAGCGCGGGATGCGCACGGGGTTGGCCTTTTCAGGCGGCAGTGCGGGCCGACCCTTCGCGCCGACGACCATAGATGCCGACGGCACAGGCGTGTTCGTCGTGCCGGTCGGGTTGTCGCTCGCGGGCGGTGTCGCGGCCGATCTATCGGGCGGCGCTTCGACCGAATCTTTCGCGGCTGAGGGCGGCGAGCTTTTGTCTATATTTTTTGTCTCGACGTTTGCGCCGCCGTTCTGTTGGGGCGTGGGCGTTGGTGTTGGTTGCCCTTGCGGGTCTTGCGCGCTGAGGATGACATCGAGCCGATTGAAGTTTTGTTTGACGTGCGCGGTTGTGCCAGACGTAAGCTGGAATGAGACGAGCGCGTCCGCGCCGCGTTGTTCGACGCGCACGCCGACAAGTCTGCGCACACTCGCAAGGTCACGCTGCACCGCACTTGCGTTTGCGCGCGGCAGCAGGACGAAGAAGTTGTCGCCCTCACGATAAGCCGAGTAATCGTCGAGCGCGGCGTCGGCCGTGATCATAATGCGCGCCCCGTCGGGTAGTTCGCTCGTGCGCAAAGGCGCGATGCGTTTTGGGCGCGGCGCTTCGACGGGCGCGGCCGGTTTCGCGTTCACGCCTGAATCGGCCAGCGCGGCCAACTGTTGCGCACGCACGGGCACGAGCGCGCAGAGCAACGCCGACAGGACGACGAGCGCAAGCAGCGCGCTCACGACCGTTGCTTTTAATTCGCGGATGAAAGAATGCAGGCTGCTCATGATCAATTGTGACCTTTGTCCTGAAACGATCCGCGAGGCTCTATTCTCTTACCCGCCGAAACTGCGTCGGAACAGGTAAGACATTTTGATGAAGAAGGTGCGCCCGTTGCGCCGGAAGCCCGGTTCGAGTTGCCCTGTGAAGGGACTCAAGCCGTTGCGCGTCAAATCGTCGTTGTAGCCGACGTAAAAAGCTGTGCCCGGGTTCGGCGTCCAACCGACGAGCGCGTTGATGCGCAACTGCGACGGGATCGTGTCGTAATCAAACCGCACGCGCGCGAACGTAAAGCGCGTGAACTGGTACGTGGTGCGCCAAGTGTAGATGTTGTCGTCGAAGGCAACCAAGTGCGTGTCGTTGCGGACAAGCTGCTGCTTCGTGTAATCGAGCGAAGTGTGCAAGGCGCTGTTCAGCTTGTAGTCAAGCGACAGAGAGATGTTCCAAAGATTGCCCGCGCCCGGATCGAGGAAGCCGAAGCAGGCAGTGGGCACGGGCTGAATCTGGCCGTCGCAGAGACCGGCCGCTTGCGCCTGTCGTTGCGCTATCGCCGAGGGACTGGCGCGCGAGAACTTCGGGTCTGCGCCGAAGTCGAAA